>JBFGLJ010000069.1:0-13562 GCA_041576235.1 Gemmatimonadales bacterium
CGGTGGGCAGGGCGGGCGGGGCGTTGGCCACGGTGCGACCGGATGATCTGGCCAGCGCCGCCGTCCGGGCCGTGATCGAGCGGGCCGGTGTCCCCGCCGGCCACATCGAGGATGTCATCCTGGGCTGCACCAACCAGGCCGGTGAGGACAACCGGAACGTGGCCCGCATGGCCGCCCTGCTTGCCGGTCTCCCCGTTGAGGTTCCCGGACAGACGGTCAATCGGCTCTGCGGATCGGGGCTCCAAGCGGTGGCCGCGGCGGCCCAGGCGATCCACGCCGGCCAGGGCGACGTCTTCGTTGCCGGCGGGGTCGAGAGCATGACCCGGGCGCCCTACGTGATGCTCAAGAGCGGCCGGGCCTGGAGCCGGTCGGCGCCGGCCACTGCCGACTCGACCATCGGCTGGCGATTCGTCAACCCGCGCATGCCCGACGCGTGGACCATTTCGCTGGGACACACCGCCGAGCGGGTAGCCGAGCTCTACGGCGTGACCCGGGAATCGCAGGATGCCTTCGCCCTCGAGAGCCAGCGGCGGGCGCAGGCGGCGATGGCCGGAGGCCACTTCGCCGGCGAGCTGATCCCCGTCGAGGTCCCCGGCCCGAAGGGGACGACCGGCACCGTGACGGCCGACGAGCATCCCCGCCCCGACGTGACGGCGGAGACGCTGGCCGCGTTGCAACCGGTGTTCCAAGCGGGCGGCACCGTGACCGCGGGCAATGCCAGCGGCATCAACGACGGCGCGGCGGCGCTGATGGTCATGAGCGAGGCGGGCCTCGAGGCAACCGGCGCGACGCCGATGGCCCGCATCGTGACCACCGCCGTGGCCGGTGTGGATCCGAGTGCGATGGGGCTGGGCCCGATTCCCGCCACGCGCAAGGCGCTGGACCGGGCCGGCATCGAGGCCGGGGATCTCGACCTGATCGAACTGAATGAAGCGTTCGCGGCGCAGGCCATTCCGTGCATCCAGGAGTTGGCGCTCGATCCGGCCAAGGTCAACGTCTCCGGCGGCGCCATCGCGTTGGGACACCCGTTAGGAGCCACGGGTGCAAAGATTCTCACCACGCTGGTCCATGCCCTGGCGCGCACCGGCGGACGCTACGGACTCGCGACCATGTGCATTGGAGTGGGGCAAGGCATCAGCATGATTGTGGAACGCACCTCGGGCGCCCGATGAACGACACGCGGTTTCGCTTCGTCAAGGCCACGGTGGCGGCCGGGGTTGGGACCCTGCTGCTCAACCGGCCGGATCGCTTGAACGCCTTCGACGGAGTCATGCGAGAGGAGCTGGTGGAGGCGGCCCAGCGCCTGGTGGCCGACCCCGGCGTGCGCGCGATCGTCGTCACCGGTGCTGGACGTGCGTTCTGCGCGGGCGCCGATCTCGCGTACATGGAAGACGCGATCCGGCGCGAGGACTTCGACCCCGCCATGGCGCTGGTGCTCTCGGGCGGCGAGCTGGTGCGCCTGCTCCGCGAGGCGAAGCAGCCGGTGCTGGGCAGCATCAACGGCCCCGCGGCCGGTGGTGGAGCAAACCTCGCCCTCGCGTGCGATCTTCGGATCGCCTCGGAGGAGGCATCGATCGGCCAGGTCTTCCACCGGATCGGGCTCCATCCCGACATGGGGGGCACCTACTTCCTGCCCCGCCTCGTTGGGCCGAGTCGGGCGTTGGAGCTGCTGTGGTCCATGGAGATGCTCCCCGCGGCGCGGTGCCTCGATCTCGGATTGGTGAACCGAGTGGTGCCGGGCGACCGGCTGGCCCAGGAGACGGCGGCCTGGGCTGCCCGACTCGCCGCGCTGCCACCGCTGGCGGCGGGCTTGGCCAAGCAGGCCGTGTATCATGGGGATCGGTCCGATTTGGCCACGGCTCTCGAGCGAGAGGCCGAGCACCAGTTGGTGTGTTTTCGAAGTGCGGATGCCGTCGAGGGTTTGGCGGCATTTCGAGACAAGCGGGATCCTATTTTCCACGGACGATGAGGACGGCTCATATGCGACGGGTGCACAACTGGGACGATTGGATCGACTACTTCCGCTTCTGGCAGGAGTCCTTGGGACTGGCGAGCAAGGAGTTTCAGGGGACCCCGTTCACCTCGATCAAATTCGAGGAGAAGTTCGGGCCACCGGAGACGGAAATTATCGAGTTCGGACATTACAAGGGTCAGCACAAGTGGCCGACTTTGATGCACATCCCCGACCAACGGGTGCGGGATGCCCTGCTCAACTTGATCGTCTTCCAAGGCGACACCGAATTCGCGTCCGTCGAGCAGCAGCGCAACCTGCTCGAGACTTCGCCCAGCGACTACGACCTCTTCTCGATCATGCGGGTCATGATGGAGGAGATGCGGCACGGCTGGCAGATGTCCTATCTCTTGTGCGAGCACTTTGGCGATGAAGGCCGCCGCGAGGCCCAGAAGATGCTCGAGCGCACCGCGCTCGAGGGACAGCGGCTCTTGGGATCGTTCAATGAGATCGTGGAGAACTGGTTGGACTTCTTCACCTACACCCAGTTCATCGACCGCGATGGCAAGTTTCAGCTCAAGATGCTCTCGACCTCCGCCTTCCATCCGCTGGCCCGGTCCATGGGGCCGATGCTCAAGGAAGAGAGCTTCCATCTGGGGACCGGCAACAACGGCCTGCTCCGCATCGTCCGGGCCGGCAAGGTGCCGCCCGAAATCGTCCAGCGGTACTTCAACAAGTGGGTGCCGACGGCGTTCGATCTCTTCGGGAATGACAACTCCTCGAGTGCCCACTGGGCATACGTCTGGGGCCTCAAGGGGCGCTTCGACGAGCGAGAGAATGATAGGGACGTCGACGTTGGCCATCTGAACGAGACCAGCCGCGAGCTGTACCGTCAGGAAGTGACCCGGCTGATCGAGCGGTTGAACCGGGTCATCGACAATCCCGATCGGCACCTCATGATCCCGGACATCAAATTCAACCGGATGATCGGGGTCTATGCCCGGCAGTGCTATACGGTCTCGGGCGAACCCATGAGCGAAGAGGCCTACCCCGCGTATCTCGAGTCGGTGACGCCCACCGCCGAGGACCGCGCGTTCTTGAGCGACCTCTTCAAAGACGAGGATTGGATCGAACCCCGGAAGTTGGACTGGAACTGAGCGGTCTCAACGGCAACAGGATTGTCGGCGGTCGCGGTCTCGACGCCGCGCCCCGCCGATGACTCCTTCCCCAACGCCGTGGATACTGGCCCACCGTGGGGCCTCGGGGCATGCCCACGAAAACACCAGGGAGGCCTTCCGACTGGCCCGGGACCTTGGTGCCGACGGCGTCGAGCTGGACGTCCATGCGGCGCGTGATGGCGGCCTCGTGGTGCATCACGACCCCGATCTCCCCGGCGCTGGCCCCATCGCGGCTCTCGACACCCCAACCATCACGGCGCATGTCTTGCCCAACGGCGAGACCGTGCCGCTCCTCCATGAGGTGCTCGACCTCCTGGGCCCGGCCGAGGTCTGGGTCGAGATCAAGAGCCTGGCCGAACGCTGGGACCAGCACCTGCTCCGGGTCCTGGACGCGGGGCCCACACCGGAACGCTACGCCGTTCACAGTTTCGATCACCGCATCGTCGCCCGGCTGGGCCGGGTGCGTCCAACCCTGCGTCGGGGGATTCTCCTGGCCTCCTATCCCGTCACCATCGAACCACTGCTCCGCGACGCCGGTGCCTCGACCCTGTGGCAGGCGCAGCACTTGATCGACCGCGACCTGGTGACCCGCGTCCACGCATACGATGGCGGAGGCAAGATCGTGGCCTGGACCACGAATGACGGCGACGACATCGCGCGACTGGCCGCCCTCGGCGTCGACGGCCTCTGTGGCGACGATCCCGAGCAGATGCGCCGAGTGCTCGAGGGGAGCCGACAGTGACCATGACGGTCCGCCGCGCGGCGGTGATCGGGGCGGGGACCATGGGAGCGGGGATCGCGCAGGTATCGGCCATGGCCGGCTGGGAGACCCGGCTGACTGACCCCGACCGGGATGCCCTCGAGCGGGCCCGGACCCGCATCGTCGCGGCGCTCGACGGTGCCATCGCGCGCGGCAAGATCGACGAGACGCTGCGTGAGGCGACGCTGGGACGCATCACCCTGGCGCCGTCGCTGGCGGCGGCGTGCGAAGAGGCGGATCTGGTGATCGAAGCCGTCGTCGAGGACCTGGGGATCAAACAGGAGGTTCTCGCCCGGGCCGCCCGGGCCGCACGCTCGACGGGCCTCTATGCCACCAACACCTCGTCGCTATCCATCGCGGCGATCGCGGAGCACTTCCCCGTCCCGGATCGCCTCCTCGGGCTCCATTTTTTCAATCCGGTTCACATCATGAAGCTGGTGGAGATCGTCGTCCACGCGGGAACGAGCCCGGCGGCGCGAGACGACGCCCTGGCCGTGGTGCGGGCGATCGGCAAGGAACCCATCGTTGTCACCGACAGTCCCGGTTTCGCGTCGAGCCGGTTGGGTCTGGTTCTGGGGCTCGAGGCGATGCGGATGGTCGAGCAGGGCGTCGCCAGCGCGGCGGATATCGACAAGGCGATGGAACTCGGATACAATCACCCGATGGGGCCACTGAAACTCACAGACTTGGTCGGGCTCGACGTCCGGCTCCGCATCGCCGAGTACCTGCACCGTACACTCGCCGACCCGCAATTCGAGCCGCCACCTATCCTCCGACACCTGGTGGCCGAAGGTAAGCTCGGCAAGAAGACGGGCCACGGCTTCTACGATTGGACGACACCATGACGGACGCTTCTCAGCTCGTACGACACGAGATTCACGACCGGGTCGCGGTGGTCACCATCGACCGTCCCGACAAGCTGAATGCCCTCAACGGTCCCACTCGTCGCGCATTCTTGGAGATCATGAGCGCGCTCAAGTCGAACTCGGCGGTGCGCGTGCTGGTCGTGACCGGCGCCGGTGAGAAGGCCTTCGTGGCGGGAGCGGACATTGGGGAGTTCGAAGGACGCACCCCCATGGATCAGTTCCGGGTCATGCAGGGTTCGACCGTCTTCGATTGCGTCGATGCGTTCCCGAAGCCCGTGATCGCCATGATCAACGGCTACGCCTTGGGCGGTGGCTGCGAATTGGCGATGGCCTGCGACATCCGGATCGCGGCCGATACCGCTAAACTCGGACAGCCAGAAGTGAACCTCGGCATCATCCCCGGCGGCGGAGGCACCCAACGCCTGCCGCGGCTGGTCGGACTCGGGAACGCCTATCGCCTGCTCTACTCCGGCGTGTTGATCGACGCCAACGAAGCGCTCCGGATCGGCCTGGTGGACGAGGTCGTGCCGGCCGCCGATCTGCGCGCGCGGGTGATGGCGCTCGCGGGCGGCATCGCCGAGAAGAGCCCGGTGGCGCTGCAGCTGATCAAGGAGGCCGTGCGCGCCTCGGTGCGGACGCCGTTGGACGAAGGGCTCCGCCAGGAAGTCACCCTCTTCGGCATGGCCTTCTCGAGCGAGGACAAGGCGGAAGGGGTGCGCGCCTTCCAGGAAAAGCGGAAGCCCGAGTTCCACGGCAAGTAATTCCACGCCCGACTGCCCACTCCCTCGATGTCCTACCCCATCACCGACCTCCATGTCCACATCCAGCCCTGGCGGCAGCTCAAGCCGGCGGTGATGGCGGTCATGAAGCGCGGGAAGGAGGCGCATTGGGAGCGCCTGATCGCCCTGATGGACGACCCGGCACTCCTGCTTCAGGTGATGGACGCGGCCGGGGTCGAGCGGGTTGGGCTGATCAACTATCCGAGCCCCGATCTGATGGGATTCGACGACTCCACCAACGCGTTCGCCGCTCGCTATGCCGAGGCGGCCCCGGACCGGCTGCTTCCCTTCGGGGGGGTGCACCCGCGGTTCACCACCGATGCGAGCGGCGATGTGGACCGGTTGATCGAGATGGGTATCCGCTGCCTCAAGATCCATCCGTCCCATCAGCTGTTTCCCGCGAATGCCTACACCGAGGGGCTGGAGGCGTTGAGGCGTATCTATGCGCGGTGTGAGGAGCGCGACCTTCCGGTTCTCATCCACACCGGGACCAGCATCTTTCCGGGGGCGCGGTCGAAGTGGGGCAATCCGCTCGAACTCGACGATGTGGCCATCGACTTCCCCAAGCTCCGCATCATCATGGCCCATGGCGGGCGCCCGTTCTGGATGGCGCAGGCTTTCTTCGTCCTACGGCGGCATTCGAACGTGTACCTCGAGGTGAGCGGCATCCCGCCCAGCAAGTTGCTGACCTATTTCCCGCGGTTGGAGGAGGTGGCGTCGAAGACGGTGTGGGGAACCGATTGGCCGAGCCCGGGCGTGCGTGATCTCAAGGAGAACCTCGATCAATTTCGCGCCCTGCCGCTCCCCGAGGAGACGCAGAGGCGGATCCTGTCGGACAATAGTCTAGCGCTCTTTCCCTAGACCCGGATAGCGGGGCCGAATCGAATCCGTCAGGACTCGGGGTCGACGTCCGCCCGCCGTTCCTCCACCACTTCGGCCTCGCCGGTCTCAGCGTCGGTCGGCGTTGGCTCGTCATCCACGCTGACCGCTTCGGCTTTCACCGCGGCGATCTCGCGTTCGAGCTTGGTGATTTCCTTCTCTACCTGATCGAGCTTCTCGAGCAAGGCCTCGATCCGCGCCGGGTCCGCTTCCCCCCCCCGCTCTCGGCGGTGGGTCAGGAGCCCGAGATCTCGGGCCGCGTTGTCCTGCCGCCGGCGGATCCGCATGAGCTCGAGCCTGAGCCGGCCTTGATCCATGGCGGCCTGGGCCTTCTTGCTCAGCTCTTCGATTTCCTGGTTGAGGCGGTCGAGTAGGGTCGACATGGACCACTCCTGGGTGTCGGTCTGGGTTCCCCTGCCTGACGGGACGGCAGCGGGGAATGTTTCAGATCGAAATGTCCATCCGGGCCGTCCGCCCGAGGAGGGGGGGGCGCAACGCAAGAGGGGGCGGTCCCCGCCCCCTCGCCTTCTTGCCGCCGCTCACGGCCCTCAGCTGGCCGGCAGGTCGGACCCCGCGGGGTAGACGGAGACCTGTTTCCGGCGCTTGTCCTTTGGCTCGAACTTGACGATGCCGTCGATCAGGGCAAACAGCGTATCGTCGCCGCCGCGGCGGACGTTGTTGCCGGGATGGAACTTCGTGCCCCGCTGGCGGACCAGGATGTTGCCGGCGACCACGGCCTGTCCGCCGAACTTCTTGACCCCCAAATATTTGGGGTTGCTGTCGCGCCCGTTTCGGCTCGAGCCAACGCCTTTCTTGTGCGCCATATCGATTACCCTGCCTTGACGTTGAGCACCCGAACCTCGGTGAACCGCTGTCGGTGGCCGGTCTTCTTCCTGTAGTTCTTACGACGCTTGAAGCGGAACACGTAGATCTTCCGCTCCTTGCCTTCGCCCAGCACCTCGGCTTCGACCTTGGCCCCCTTGACGACCGGGGTGCCGGCCCGAACCTTCTTCCCGTCGGAGGACAAGAGCACCTCGTCGAAGGTGATCTTGGTCCCAGGCTCGGCGTCCATACGCGGCAACCGAAGCACCGCTCCCTTCTCAGCTCGATATTGCTTGCCCAGCGCCCGGAAAATGGCGTACGTCATGGCCCCGCCTGCCGCCTGAAGTTGCGTTCGGATGTAGCCTGAAATACTAGACTTACGCGCGCTGTTGGTCAAGGAGACGGCTCAGGCCACCGCATAGTGTTCGGTCACGTCTCGCCCGGCCGGACGGCTCATGAGCCGGAATTCGTCCAGCTTGATCATGGGGTCGTCCCGGACCTCCACGTCCAGACCGGTCGCCCGGCTGATCCCCTTGAGCAGCTTGGGCTCCTCTTCGATGAGATAGAGGGCCACCTCGGGGTGCACCCGGACGGCCAGCTTGCGTTCGCGGTGGTCGTGGCCGGCCCGCTTGAGGGCCCGCTCCAGCCGGCGGGTCACGATCTCGGGACGGAATACCCGCCCCGACCCCGCACAGGTGGGACAGGGGGTGGTGTGCGAGTGCCAAAGGGATGGCCGGACCCGCTGTCGGGTCATCTCGATGAGCCCCAAATCGGACACCGAGAACGCCTTGGTCCGGGCGCGGTCGCGGCCAAGGTGGGATCGAAGCTCGCTGAGAACCCGATCCCGGTTGCTGCGGGTCTCCATGTCGATGAAATCGCAGACCACGATGCCGCCGACATCGCGGAGCCGGATCTGGCGCGCGATCTCACGGGCGGCTTCGATGTTGGTCCTGAGGATGGTCTTTTCGGGGTCCTTCTTGCCGGTGTAGCGGCCGGTATTCACGTCGATGGCGACCAGCGCCTCGGTGGGCTGAATGACGATCGAGCCGCCGGTCGGGAGTTCGCACCTGGGTTTGAAGAGATCGCGGATCTCGGACTCGATGTCGTACTTGTCGAAGAGCGGCTCCCGGCTCTTATAAAGGTTGACGCGCTTGAGGAGTTCGGGATCGACCTGTTTCAGGTACTGACCGATTTCATTGAACAGTTCCTTCGAGTCCACGTGGAGGGCATCCACCTTGGCACTGAACAGATCTCTGATGATCCCGCGCGTGAGACTCGTCTCGCGCTGCACCAGGCTGGGGGCACGCACAAAGCTCTGCTTGCGTTTGATCTTCTTCCAGAGCTTGACGAGGGAGTTGATCTCGCGACGGAAGTGCTCGGCGGTGACATCTTCCGCCACGGTCCGCACGATGAGCCCGCCGGCACCCTTGTCCAGTAGGCCCTGCACCATCTGGCGGAGCTTGGCCCGCTGCTCCCGGTCGGCAATCTTGCGGCTGATGCCGACCCGCGAGGCAAAGGGCATGTACACCAAGAACCGGCCCGGGAGCGAGATCTGCCGGGTGACCCGGCAGCCCTTGGTCCCGATCGGCTCCTTGGTGACCTGGACCAGAATGGTCTCGCCCTTTTGGAGCACGTCCTGAATGTTGGGGAGCTGCCGCCTGGACTTGGCGTCGCGGCGTCTCGATCGGTCGTTCTCGCTGCTCCCATTCCCGCCCCCGCCCCCTCGTCTTCCCCGTCCCCGTCCCCGTCTCTGTACCTGGCCTCCGCGGGTGTCGCCATTGGACCTCTGCTCGCCATTCTCCTCGTCTTCGTCTTCGTCTTCATCCACGACGAAGTCCTCGTCCTCCTCCGCTTCGAGGAGGTCGGACGCATGCAGGAACGCGCTCTTCTCTTGGCCTATGTCAACAAAGGCGGCCTGAATCCCGGGGAGAACAGCGTCGACCCGGCCGAGGTAGATGTTGCCGACGGTGCGACGCCGGTCCGGGCGATCGTAGAGGATCTCCACCAGCCGATCGTCTTCGAGAATGGCCACCCGCGTTTCGCGGTGGCCAGCGTTGATGAGTATCTCGCGTTTCAAGCTTGGTACCCTCGGCTGTCGCTCGTGCCCGCCACCCCGGCAGAGTAATCCGGCTGTGGGCCGCGTCAGCCACATGAATGGGGGGCGGCCGGCGCCTGAGCGCCGCCCGCGTGAGTCGATGAGGCACTCCGAACCCGCAACTCGCCTGGATGACGACCGCCGCGGATGAAGGACATGCCTGATGTGGGGGTGCGACCGGGCCGGACGGATGGGGATGCCCGGTCCGGGTGCCTGCCGTGACCTTCCAGATGCCCGGCGCGCGCGTGGCGGCGGGCGAAGATCCCGGGCGCGTCCTCGGGCTCGAGGCGGGCCGGAATCGGGGAGCCAGAATCATGCCTAATGATAGAAGCGGTCGCGGTTTAGAGCAACGCGCCCCGGTCCGGCGGGGCAGGCGCCGAACTCGGGGGGACGGCTACTTCGACTTGTCGCCCAGGATCTGGCGGGCGATGACGATCCGCTGGATCTCGCTGGTGCCTTCTCCGATTTCACAGACCTTGGCGTCTCGCATCATCCGCTCGACGGGGTACTCGGTGGTGTACCCGTACCCGCCGAAGATTTGGACCGCCTTGGTCGTCGCCCGCATGGCCAGCTCGGAGCAGAACAGCTTGGCCATGGCCGCTTCCTTCTTGAACGGCTTGTCGTGCTGCTTGAGCCATGCGGCATGATACAGGAGATGGGTCCCGGCTTCGATTTCCATGGCCATGTCGGCGAGGGCGAAGCTCACACCCTGGAAGCTGCCGATAGGTTTCCCGAACTGATGACGGACGCCCGCGTAGGTGAGGGCTTCGTGATACGCTCCCTCGGCGATCCCCAGCGCCAGGGCAGCGATACCGATGCGGCCGGCGTCGAGGGTCTTCAGGAAGTTGACGAACCCTTCGCCCCGCTTGCCGAGCATGTTCTCCTTCGGAACGACCGCATCTTCGAGCACCAGCTCCCGGGTGTCGCTCGCGCGCCAGCCCATTTTGTCTTCCTTCTTGCCTGCCCGCACCCCAGGTGTCTTGGGCAACTCGTCGGCATGCCCCACCCCGACGGCCCGGCACCGATCGATGTCGACCGTGTTCTTGGTGACGATGAAGCTGGTAATGCCCCGATGGCCGGGCCCGGGATCGGTCCGGGCGGTGACCGAAAAAATTTCGCCGACTCCCGCGTGGGTGATGAAGTTCTTGGTGCCGTTCAGGACAAAGTGATCATCCTTTTCGACGGCGGTGGTGGCCGTCCCACCGGCATCGCTCCCCGCTCCAGGCTCGGTGAGGCCGAAGCCACCCATGACACGGCCGGTGGCCAGATGCGGCACGTACTGCTGGCGCTGCTCTTCGGTGCCGAACTCCACGATGGGGGAGGTGCCGAGGTTGGTGTGGGCACTGATGGTGAGGGCATGGCTGGCGTCGACCTTGGCCAGTTCATGGATGGTGATGTAATAGGACAATTGGTCCATGCCCGCCCCGCCCAAGCCTTCCTCCCACGGCACACCGAGGAGCCCGAGTTCGCCCATGTGCTTGACGGTCTCCCACGGAAACTCCTGGGTGCGGTCGAGTTCGCGCGCGATTGGGGCCACCTCGGTCCGCGCAAACTCGCGGACCATGTCACGCACTTGGTAGTGATGGTCGCTGAAGAGGAATGAATCGTCCATTGTCTCTCACGGATAGCGCCGCGAGCCGCTCGCGCGAACCCCGAGACATGCTCGCCGCTCTGGAGCCGGCGGGTCAAATATACATCACCGCGCACCGGTCTGAAGCCCGCCGCGACGGCCATGCGGGCCGGCGGTAGACAGAAAACCGCGGTAATGATATACTCTCGCGCGTTCGCGGCATTGGGCCGCGGCGTGTCTCGCAGTATGCAGTTGCAGAAAGTGAGTTCCTGATGTCTACTCTCCTTGAACTGTTGAGCGGCCAGTTGGCCGGAGCCCCGACAGAGCGGTTGAGCAGGACGGCTGGCGCCAATCAGGCGTCGATGCAGAAGGCCATCGGTGCCGCGCTCCCCGTCCTGCTTGGTGCCCTGGCGAAGAACGCCTCACGTTCCGACGGCGCCGAGTCGCTCCACCGGGCGTTGGCGAAAGACCACGACGGGTCCGTCCTCCGCGATGTGGCGGGCTTCATGGACCGCCCCGACACCGCTACCGGGGACGGCATTCTCCGGCATGTGCTCGGCGCCAAGCGCCCCGCCGTCGAGGCAGGGATCAGCAAGGCCAGCGGCATGGACACGAAGGGCGTCGCCACCGTGATGGCTACCCTGGCTCCGGTGGTCCTGGGTATGCTCGGTCAACAGCAACGGCAGCGGAACATGGACCCTCGCTCGCTGGCCCAGATGCTCGAATCCGAACAACGGCAGGCCGAGAAGTCCGCTCCCGGGCTCGGCGGCCTCGCCCGGCTGCTGGACAGCGATAACGACGGCCAGATCACCGACGATCTCGCCAAGCTCGGCTCCAACCTCTTGGGTGGCCTGTTCAGCAGGCGCTAAGCCGCTCGAGCACGAGCCGAATTGGAAGACACAGAGAGAAAGGAAGAGATGATGGGGATATTTGATTTTGTGAAGGAGGCCGGAGAGAAGCTCGGCTTCGGCAAGGAGGACAAGAAGGCCACGGAGCAGGCGCAGGCCAACGAGGCCATCATGGGGAGCAAGCTGCAGCGCCTCCTCACCGGTCTGGGCCTTGAGATCGAGGGGCTCAAGGTCAAGTTCGACGACGGGGTGGCGACGATCAGCGGCAAGGCTCCATCTCAGGCCGAAAAGGAGAAGGCGATCCTGGCGCTCGGGAACACCCAGGGGGTGTCCCGGGTCGACGATCAAATGACCGTCGGCGCGGCCGAGCCTGAAGCGACGTTCTACACCGTCGTGTCGGGCGACTCGCTGTCGAAGATCGCCAAGGCCCAATACGGCGATCCCATGAAGTACCCGCTCATTTTCGAAGCCAATAAACCGATGCTCAAGGACCCGAACAAGATATACCCGGGCCAGGTGCTACGCATTCCGGCCTTGACGACGTAGGGAGACGGAGGTAGCACGTCGGCGGTAGGACCAAAGCCCCCGGGGCCTCGGCGCCGGGGGCGTTGGTCACTCACCGCCGCCCGACCCGATAGCGTTCCAGGATGACCCGCACCGAGTCGAGCGGAATGGCATCGACCGTTCGCCCTCGACTGGTGACAGTGGTCGCCATGAAATGCGAGTTGTAGATGGCTTCCTCGGTGGTCTCGATAGCCGCCTGGAAGAGAGGCGACATGGCCTCGTTGGCCAGGTCGTCCACCGGGCGCGGACGGGCCTGGGGGGGGGGTCGGCGCCTCACGGCTGGGCTGGTCGAGAAGGCGATGACGTAGTCCCCCGACCCGTTCGACGCCGACGCGCCGGTCCGCCCCAGTCCGAGAAGCGCCCTGGCGGCCAAGCGTCTGAGATTGCGGTCGGAGAGTGGGGCGTCGGTCCCCACGACGATGATGATCGAGCCGTCCCCAGCACCTGCCTCCCCCGCCCCCGGTTCCGGTCCGGGGTCGTCGACCGCCGACCGAAATACATATCGGCCCAGCTCGCGTCCCACCGGTGCCCCCATGACTTGGAGCACCCCACCGAAATTGGACTGCACCAGGACGCCGAGGCTCCAACCGCCCAGCGCCTCCGGTAGGAGTCGTGACGACGTGCCGATGCCCCCCTTCCACCCAAAGGCCGTCGTCCCCGTCCCGGCACCCACGCTGCCCTCGGGCACCGGGCCGCCGCGTGCCGATTCCAGGGCCTGTCGGACATCGCGCGCGGTGATCGGCCTCGACCGGATGGCGTTGAGGCCGCCGTCGTTGGTCTCGGCCACGATGGGATTCACCGACCGGACCTCCGCCATGTTTGGGTGGTCCAGCATCCACTCGACCATGGCGTCGGCCGCTTTCCATACGCACAGCGTGCAGGTCAAGAGGATGGGGGTCTCGAGCTCGCCCAACTCGGCGACCTGGGTCGATCCTAGGAGTTTCCCGAAGCCGTTGCCCACCAGCACCGCGGCCGGCACCCGGTCTCGAAACGAGTTGCCGTCGTGGGGCAAGACCGCGGTGACCCCGGTGCGAACCGAGTCACCCACCCGGACGGTGGCGTGGCCGACCCGAACCCCCGCGACATCGGTGATGGCGTTGTATGGGCCGGGTTCGAAGATCCCCGGCGCGACGCCCAGCGCCCGGGCGCGAACCCTTTCGGCTGGAGGCGCCTGCGCGCGGGTCGAGGCGATCGGGATGAGCACCAAGGCCAGAGCGCCCCACCCCTGGACGGCGAGGCCGAGCGGCGGC
>JBFGLJ010000070.1:0-13532 GCA_041576235.1 Gemmatimonadales bacterium
ATCGTCGACGTGAGCGGTGAGCTGCGCGGCGACCTCTACCGCCAGGGCCGCCAGATCGGCTGGTACCATACCGCCGCCCAGGTGGGGGAGGGGATCCAGCCCAACGCGCCCATGGCCTGGGGCCCCCAGCCGTTCAAGGGCAACGTCTTCGTGAGCGACCTGAACAGCGGGCTCTGGGTGCTCAAACACGAGCGGCCCGGCCGGCTCTCGCCTTGAGCCCCCTTGACAGCCCGCCCGGTGCATGCTAGATAATTAGCAGAATGCTAGCTATCTAGCATGCGCCGGGCGGGCGTCCCGCGGCCCGGCTCACCGATCCGGAGCTGCCCATGTCCCCCTCTCCCGCCAAACTCACCCGCCGCGAACGGCAGATCATGGACGTCCTCTATCAGCGTGGCCACGCCACCGTGTCGGAGGTCCTCGACGGCATCCCCGACCCGCCCAGTTATTCCGCGGTGCGCGCCACCTTGGGCGTGCTGGAATCCAAGGGACACGTGCGGCACAAGCAAGAAGGGCCGCGCTACGTCTACCTGCCGGCGGTGCCGACGGAGAAGGCTCGCCGCGCCGCACTCGAGCATGTACTCAACACCTTCTTCGAAGGTTCGGCGGAACAGGCGGTAGTTGCGCTCCTCCAAATGTCCGAAACCGAACTCGCCGGCGACGTCGTCGATCGCCTCACTGAGCGAATCGAGCAAGCCAAACGGGAAGGACGGTAACCATGGGCTCCAGCATGATGACCGCAACGAGTCTCTTCGGCCTGACCGGTCTGGCCGGCGTCCTCTCCGACGGGGCCATCCGGGCGACGCTGCTCCTGCTGATTGTCTTCGCCGTCGTAGGCCTCCTGCGGCAGAGTTCCGCGGCGGCACGCCACCTGGCCTGGAGCGCCGGCCTGATCTCGGTGCTGGCCCTGCCGCTCCTGGCGGTGTCGCTCCCCTGGCGGCTCGAGGTCCTGCCCACTATGAATGCCGGATCGCCCACCGCCGCCGCGCCCGCGGTGGGCCCGTCCGACGTCGTCGAGGTCAGTATCGAGCCAGCCGGGGACGTCGCCCATTCGACACCGGCGCCCGCACCGGGTGGTGACCAGCATGAGTCCCAAGTTTCCACACATGCTGCGCCCATCGCGATGGCCGACGGGGCACCGGCCATCGACGCGCCCGCACCGGCCACGTGGAGTCTCGCCGCCTCAACACCCACTGGCGCCACGTCCGAGCTCGGACTGCTGGACATTTTCTTGGCCGCCTGGGCGGTCGTGGCGGTACTCCTGACCCTGCGGCTGGTCGCCGGCGTGCTGGCGGTCTGGTTCCTGGTGCGGCGATCGCAGCCGCTCACGGGTCACGACTGGCGCGGCGTGCTGCGTCGGGCGACGCGCCGGCTTGGCGTCGCCTCGCCGGTCAGGCTCCTCATGAGCGATCGGGTGACGGTTCCCATCACCGCCGGGCTCGTCCGTCCGGTGATCGTCCTGCCACGTGCGGCGGGGAGTTGGACCGAGGACCGCCGCGGCGCCGTCTTGCTCCATGAACTCGCCCACATCAAGCGGTGGGACTGGGGCACCCATCTGGTGGCGCGGGCGGTGTGCGCCTTGCACTGGTTCAACCCGCTCTTCTGGGTGGCAGCGAAGCGCTTGCGGATGGAAAGCGAGCGGGCCTGCGACGATATGGTGCTGGAGGCTGGGACCCAGCCGTCGTGCTACGCCGATCATCTGCTCCAAATCGTGAAGACCGTCGGGCGCACCCATGCCCCGGCGGGTGCGCTCCCGTTGGCGCAGCGCTCGGAGTTCGAAGGCCGGCTCTTGGCCATCCTCGAGACCGGCATCCCGCGGCATCGGCCCAAGCCGCTACGGGCCGTGCTCTTGTCGGCCCTCGTGATCGGGATCGCCGTGCCGCTCGCCGCCATGGCTCCCATGGGGGAGGACACCGGTGAGGTGACATCCGATCCAGGCACCTTCCCGGTCGAAACCGAAACGGAACCTGACCTGACCCGCGAGATCGAGGTCGGCACCACGCTCCGGGCACTCCGTGGGGACGGCCATCCCGAGACCCCGGTCGCGCCCAAAACGGAAAGCGTGGACCCGTCGTTCGACGCTCCCCACGTCGACACGGCCATAGCGGTTCCGCTCGACATCGACATCCCGGTCGCGGCGGCCAAAGGCCAAGGCCGTGCGTCGATCCGTCGGACCGCGCTCGTGACCGCGCTCCGGGACAGCGATGCCCGGGTGCGCGTCGCGGCCATGAATTCGCTGGGCGAGCTCATTACCGAAGGCGCCGACTCCACCGAGATCGCCGCACTCTCGCGTGCGCTCCGCACTGACCCGGAACCCCAGGTGCGCCGCATGGCGGCCTGGGCGCTGGGCGAAATCGAGGATGCCCGCGGTATCCCGGCGTTGAGCGACGCGTTGCGCACCGACCAAGACACGGGCGTGCGCAAGATGGCCGCCTGGGCCCTCGGCGAAATCGAGGACGCCCAGGCGGTGCCGGCGCTCGGCGCGGCGCTCGAGGACGAGGACCCCGAAGTGCGCCGTGCCGCCATTCACGCGCTCGGCGAGATCGAGAGTCCCACCGCCGTCGAGTTCTTGATTCCGGCGCTGTCCAGCGACGACGTCCAGATTCGGAAGCACGCGGCCTGGGCCCTCGGCGAGATCGACGACGCCCGCGCGGTCGACCCCCTTGCCGCCGCGCTCAAAGACGCCAACGCCGAGGTGCGCCGGGCGGCCGCCCACGGCTTGGGCGAGATCGAGAGTCCCCGGGCCGTGGACGCGCTGGTAGCGGCGCTCAAGGACGCCGACCCGCAAGTGCGCAGGCACGCCGCCTGGGCCTTGGGCGAGATCGAGGACGCACGGGCGGTCGGTCCGTTGGGTGCCGCCCTCAAGGACTCGGACGCCGAGGTCCGTCGGGCCGCCATCTATGCCTTGGGAGAGATCGAGAGTCCCATTGCCGTGGACATGTTGATTCCGGCGCTCAAGGACGCCGACCAGAAGGTGCGGCGGTATGCCGCGTGGGCGCTCGGCGAGGTCGAAGACCCGCGCGCCAAGGATCCGCTGATCGCCGCCGTGGGCGATCGAGACGCGGAGGTGCGCCGCGCGGCCATCAACGCCCTGAGTGAACTCGAGCTGCGTCCGGCCCCGCCGGCGGTGGTGAAGGCGCTCACCGATACCGATCCAGAGGTCCGACGCGCCGCCGCCCACGCGCTGGGGCACTGGGAAGATCCCGCCACCATTCCGGCCTTGAAGGCGGCCATGAAGGACGCCGATCCCAAGGTTCGGCGTGTGGCGCTCATGGCCCTGGCGGAGATGCCCAACCAGCAGGCGCTGGATGCCTTGGTCGAAGCCTTGAAGGACGACGATCCGGTCATGCGGCGAGCGGCCGCGCGAGCGCTCGGCAAGAATGAGTAGTCCCCAGGATCGGGGAAAGAGCTCGTGATCAAGGGCCCCGTGAATCTGCGAGTGAAGCCCGTTCTGGGGTATTCGCTGGTTGTCGCATTCGCGTTGCCCACCAATCTGATGGCACAGCGTACACCCATCAGCCTGCCGCAGCCGAATGGCCCGTATCCTGTTGGAACCGTCACCTATCAGTGGGAAGACCACACTCGGACCTTCAGCTTCTCATCGTACGAAGGTGACTTTCGCCAGGTCATGGTCCAATTCTGGTACCCGGCCCAGGATGACTCCACCGCGCTCCTCGCTTCCTATTCGCCGCTCTCTCCGGATTATCGTCACGTGGCAGGACACAGCACAGTCCGGCCCGCATTTTCCAACGGCCTTCGTGCGAATCCCCTGGTCCTGATCAGTCCTGGACGCGGCACCGAGCGGTTCGGGTATACCACGATCGCGGAGGCGCTAGCGAGCAACGGCTATGTCGTTGCGGCCGTGGACATGCCCGACATCGGCTACGTCACTTATCCGGATGGCTACATCGCAAGGCCGAATCCGGCGTTTCGGCCCTCACGCGAACTCATGGCTGGTCCCTACGAAAACGTCGACGAGTTCTTCGAGACCCCAACTGAGATGGGTCTCGAGGATCTCGAGCTCGTCCTCAGGCGCATTCATCAATTGAATGATGACGATCCCACGGGGCGATTCACTGAGAGAATTGACCTCAGCCGTGTCGGGATATTCGGCCACTCGTTGGGTGGGCGAATTGCCGGGGCATTGGCCGAGAAGCAGACGAGTATCAAAGCGTACATAGCGATGGAGGGAATCGCTCCGCGGCGCGCGAGGCTCAATGGTTTGGGAATGCCCGCTGCGATGATGGTGAGCAGTGGAACGCTTCCCTACGCGATCGACAATTACCAGACACTGATCGATGGCCGAAAGAACACCGTTTTTATGGTCGAGCTGCAGAAATTCGGGCATAACTCCGTAACCGATTTCCCCTACGTCACGCCAGATCAATTCGGATATGAGATCGATCCTCGTGTAGGCCTGATCACATCAGTGACGATCGTCCAAGCGTTCTTCGATGCGTATTTGAAGCAGGGGAGCGGATTCCTCGAATCGACCAGCGATCTCGAAAACGTACTTGTCACCGAGCACGCCGGCGGCATGGGGGGATGACAACCCTCACTATCCGAACCGAGCGCTCAGGAGACTCGAGCAGTCCATGCAACGCTGAGAGGTGAACGTGTCCGTTATGCGAAGTCTCGGAATCATCGGCGGGATCCTCCTTCTCGGAATTGCGATGCCGGAACTCACCGGCAGCGCGCGGACAGGAGGGGAGGCAGGAAAGAGTACCGTCTTGGCCCAAGGCCTCGATCGTCTGCCACCGCAGCCCGCCGACACAGCCCAGGCCCGAGCTTTCCTTGACGGGATGCGAGGGGCCAGTCCGGTCGCGTGCGGGCTCGCCTCGCAACTGATCGAGGGCCATTGGGGAATGCGGAATGTCTCCCCCAATCTCCACGCGGTGCGGGGAGGACGAGATGCCGTTGAGCTGAGCCATTGGGTAATGCGCGGCGATTTCGACCCATCCATCATCGGTCCGTTGGGAGCGGCGCTGGGCGACCGCGATCCGTGCGTCCGCCAGACCGCCGCCCGGCTGCTGGGCCGTGTCAAGCACCCCGATGCGGGGGCCCGGCTCATCCAGGCCCTCGGCGCGTCCGAGGCGGCGACGCGGACGATGGGCGCCTTGGGGTTGGGTGTCGCCGAGGACGAGGCCAGCATCGACCCGCTGGTGTCTGCGCTGGGCGATCCTGTCGCCCAGGTGCGCGCCATGGCGGCGTGGGCGCTCGGC
The DNA here is from genome assembly GCA_041576235.1 of Gemmatimonadales bacterium. Classification (GTDB taxonomy): domain Bacteria; phylum Gemmatimonadota; class Gemmatimonadetes; order Gemmatimonadales; family GWC2-71-9; genus JABDII01. Next base: position 5,220 of record JBFGLJ010000070.1, read on the forward strand.
GAAATCGAGTCCGACGCGGCCGTCCCGGCCCTGAGCCGGGCACTCAGGGATGCGGATGCAGACGTTCGGGCCACCGCGGCGTGGGCCCTGGGCGACATCGAGAGCGACAGCGCCATCGACCCATTTGTCGGCGCCATGGGCGACACCGAGCGCTCGGTTCGGGTGAACGTGGCGTTCGCGCTGGGCGAGATCGAAGACCCGCGGGCGAAAGAGCACTTGGTCCGGTTGCTTCAGGATCGCGACGCCGAGGTTCGGCGAGCTGCCGCCTGGGCGCTGGGCAACATCGAATAGGGGATTCCGAGCGAGAGCGTTCCCGTAGCGGATGCCCACGGCCCTTCATAGCTTGAAGCATGCTCTGGACCGGGGGCTCTTCCGTGTCTGACACCGTATCGGAAGACTCATCTTGAAAAACACCGACCCGCCCGACTTTGGGCCGACCTGGTTCGACACCGATCAGGAGCGGGTTCCTGAGGACGAAGTGCTCTGTACCCGCTGCGGCCGCATCATTGCGGGCGAGCCCGCCATCTCGTCCACCGGCCCACCAGAACGGCTCTGCACCGCCTGCGCGGAGGCCGACGGCTAGCGTTGGGGGGGGGGCTCGCCGCTCAAACGCGCGATGCCGTCACGAGCCTCCCGCACGAAAGGCTCGAGTTCGGCGTCGGCACTGCGCCAGGCATCCATTACGAAAGAGAATGCCTGGATCGCCGCCTCGCGATTCCCCAAGCGTTCGTGCACCCGGCCGCGCTCGAGCGCCACGATGACAGCCTCGGCGGGCGGCGCCTGTTGCAGGTGGAACGGCATGCGATCCAACACAGCGACTGCCTCAACGTCCTGCCCGACCGCCACCAAAAGCTGCGCCCACATCAACTGTTCGTGGTAGCACGAGTAACACAGCCACGGCAGGAGGGTCGCGAATTGTTCGAGTGCGGCGGCGGTATCGCCTCGCGCGAGTGAAAGGTGGGCCCGGGCCGCCTTGGCAAAGTACCCGGCGACGGCGGTGTCCGGTGAGGAGCCCGTGGTCCGCAGCGAGTCCCACCAGGCCAGCGCCCGTCTCAGTGAGACAGTGTCCCGTGCGCGCGTCCACGACGGCAGAGCCCCGTAGATCCCCGACCAAAACCGGTCGTTCAGCCATTGCTGGAAGACCATCCGGGCCGAATCCTCTGGAACGCCTCCGAGTCGGGCGATTTCCGCATAGATGCTCGCTAGGCGAGTTCCTGCCAGGTCCCGGGCGGCCTGGAGATGGCCCCGGTACGCCAAGGTCTGGGCCAGGCTGAAACGCGGACCGAGCGTGTCGCGGTTCCGGGCCCACACCTCGGCCACCCGTACCGCCGTCTCCGCGGAATCGGGCCACCACTTCAGGTCGAACCACACCTGATAGAGACCCTCCTCAGAGAGCCCATCGACGAGGTGACGTATCTCGGGAGCATCTAGGTCAGTTGCAGCGAGGAGTGAGCGCGCCACCTGCTCCGCCTCCGTAAACTCACCTCCCCCGGCCCGAGCCAAGTACGCGTCGAGCACTTGTCGTGCGGCTTCCGGGCCTTCGAGAAGCAACGTGAGCTCCACGAGATGCTTATAGGCTGGGACGAAGGCCGAGTCCAACTCAACCGCGCGGGCAAACGCCTCCAGCGTCTTCTCGCGGGTGCCTCCGATATACGGCCGGTGGTAACGAGCCTCGCCCAGCTTGTACCAGACTTGGGGATCGAGGGGGTATTCCTGAACCGCGTATTCGAGCGTCGTGACGATTCGCCGGAGCCGTCTCCAGCTGGCTGAGTCCCCGACGAAACTCCCCATCGCTCCACCAAGGGAGTCCGCCACGACGAGGAGGCTCTCCCGGCGGGCCAGTCCCTGGTTCAATGCTCCTGCGCGCAGCAAAGACGGCAGGTATTCTGGGTCGCCATGGAGGCTCCAGCCTATGGTGTACGCCTTCCGGTTGTGGGCCAGGGCAAACGTGCTGTCCAGCTCGATGGCGCGTTGGTAGTGGAGCTGGGCGGAGTCTAATTCGAACCGGCGGTAGTGCTGCTCGCCATGGAGGAACTCCTTGAGGGCAGCTGGAGAGGAGGATCCGAGAGACGCGAGATGCCATACACCGAGGGGGCGATCCTGGCTGAGGGCCGCCATGACGCGAACCGCGAGGGAGTCGGCCAGGCGGTCAACACGGTCGATACGATCGCGAAGCGCAAACTCCGCGATCATCTCCTGGTCCAACGCGTCGTACAATGTGGCTGAAGCTCGCGCGGAATCTTCCCCCGCGGCTACCAGCCGGCCGTACACCACCAGCCCAGCCCCTGTTCCTCGTCCCAGCCGGTCCGCCGAAGTTGCTTCTGCGCGCCCCTCCCACCCTTTGATCACAGCGGACGGGGAGACAGTTCGCAGCGGGCCAGCTCCATCGAGGCTCGCCGACAGCATATCGACCAGACCCTCGCGCCAGGTCTCGAGCTCGGGGCCAAGCACATCGAATGGCGCCACCGCAAGGACGTTGGAGTCGAGCTGCGGCCTCGCGCGCGAGCGCAGGAACAAAATCGTAAGCGCTGCCGCGAGCACGAGGACTGCGGCGAGAGCCACGCGGTGCTTCCCTCCCAGGATCGCCATCGCCGGTTGCGGCGCATCGGTCGGGGTGATGCCCTCGGTCGGAGTGGTGAGCGCATCCAGCCGGGCCGACAGCTCCTCGGCGCTTTGCCAGCGGTCCGCGGGATCTTTCTCCAAGCACTTCATGACCATCTGCTCGACCGCGGGCGGTACCGTGGGCTGATGCTTCCTAACGGGGTCGGGGGTTTTGGTGACTTGCGCGGATAGAATCGCGTGGGGCATCCGATCAACAAATGGCGGTCGCCCGGTCAGAAGTTCATAGGCGACAACCCCAACGGAATAGATATCCGCCCTATGATCGACATTCGGATCCGCGGCTGCCTGTTCCGGCGATGTGTAAGCCGGGGTGCCGATCGAAAGCCCCGCCGTGGTGAGCGTCTTCGATGTCGCCGCTTCGCTGAGCGCCTTGGCCACCCCGAAGTCCGTCACCAGGGCATGTTGTCCTGAAAGAAGGATGTTGCCCGGCTTGATATCCCTATGCACGACGCCACGGGCATGTGCATGGGCGAGCGCATCTACGACGTCCTGCAGAATGCGGAGAGATTCGCCAACTGAGAGGGAGCCCGCGCGCTTGAGTCTTTCCCTCAGCGATTCACCCTCGATTCGAGGCATCACGTAGTAGAGGAACCCGCCGGCTTCACCGGAGTCGATCAGGGTGACGATGTGGGGGTGGGCCAGACTAGCGGCGATCTGAATCTCGCGGAGAAACCGGTCGGGACCTATGCCCGCCGCAAGCTCTGGATGGAGCACCTTGATCGCCACATCGCGGTGGTGCTTCCGATCCTCGGCGAGGAATACGGTGGCCATTCCGCCGGCGCCGATGGGATGCTCGACGGAATACCGGTCTGCCAAAGCGGCTTTCAGGCGTTCCAGCTGGTCAGCCACGCTGGCTCTTCTGGCAAAAGGGCTCCTTGGAGCGCAGCATATACGCTTAAGTCCCGGCCTGACGCTCCTTCGACACTCTAATGTCGTGGGCACCGAACGATAATGGAAGCACTATGAAGAGACGTTCATGCCTGCGTGCTCGTGTTCCAACCGCCGACAGTTGCGTCTATACTTCGGGCTGCGGCATCGAGCTGTGATGCCTACCCTCTCGGGGGGGCGCGGCGCACAATTCGGTGAACGCCGCATCGGATCGACCACGGCTGAGGAGACACCAGGTATGGTTCGGCAAGGGTTGGTGAACAGCGCGGCAGTTTCGCTTTCTTTGGTGCTTGTTGCCGCCTCGATGGCTGCCCCTACCGCCGCCCGCGCCCAGCAGGTCGGCGTCGCGGCTCACGTGGGAACGCTCGGGTTGGGAGCAGACGTTGCCGTGTCGGTTCATCCCAACCTAGGTCTCCGGGCGGGTGGGAACTTCTTCCCGTTTGACATCAACTTCAATTCCTCAGGTATCGACTACAATCTGGACCTCCCGTCTCCCCAGTTTCTCCTGTTGGCGGATCTGTACCCGACCGGCTCGTTTCGGGTGAGTGCCGGGCTCATGATTGCCTCGACGGGTTTCGACCTCGTGGGTGAGCTGGACGGGCCGGTCGAGATCGGGAGCGCCGTCTATACGCCTGCGGAGGTCGGCACCCTCAGCGGTGCCCTCGACACCCGGGATGTGTCGCCGTACTTCGGGATTGGCTTCGGCAATCCCGCGATCGGTCGAGTGGGTTTCTTCCTCGACCTCGGGGTGGCGTTCCATGGTACGCCCGAGGCGAGTGCAGTCGCGAACGGCCCGGTGGCCGCGGTGCCGGGCTTCCAACAGGACCTCGACCAGGAGGTTCAGGACATCCAAGACGACGTCGATGGCGTCGTCGTCTATCCCGTGCTGTCGGTCGGCATCTCGATCGGACTCGGCAGGTAACCGCTTCCTACCTCCCTTCTCTTCAAATTCGCGCGACTCTGATCCCGTAGGCGTTGAAGGGATCCCAAGCGACAGCAGTCTCGAACTACTGTTGCAGGATCTACGCTCACGATTGGGTCACATGCTTGCTCGGGTCCCTTCCGCCGCCGTCTTGGGCATCGATGCCTACCTGGTTCAGGTCGAGGCCGACATCACCAATGGGCTCCCGTCCTTCTCCACGGTCGGCCTGCCGCAAGGCGCGGTGCGAGAAGGCAGGGAACGAGTGAGCGCTGCCCTCGGGAACGCCGGCTTCACCCTGCCGCTCAAGCGCACCACCATCAACCTGGCCCCGGCCGACATACCCAAGCAGGGGTCGGCCTTCGATCTGCCGATCGCCCTGGGCATCCTCGCGGCGTCGGGGCAGGTGGAGGGGGACGCGCTTCCTCGTCACGCGTTTCTCGGCGAGCTGGGACTGGACGGCGACCTCCGGCCGGTGCGGGGGGCGTTGTCCATGGCCCTGGCCGCCCGCGAGGCCAAGCTCCAAGGCATGGTGTTGCCGCTGGCCAATGTCGCGGAAGCGGCCGTGGTCGAAGGCTTGGAGGTGCGGGGGGCGCTGGATCTGACCGAGGTCTGTGCGTTCCTCTCGGGCCGGCGCTCCTTGGTGCCGCACCGGGTCGATCTCGATGCCTTGATGCAGAAGCGCGCCGCCGACGGACTTGACTTCGCCGACGTCAAGGCCCAACACGCGGCCAAGCGCGCCCTCGAGATCGCGGCGGCCGGCGGGCACAATATCCTGATGATCGGGCCACCCGGGGCGGGGAAGACCATGCTGGCGCGCCGGCTCCCGACTATCCTGCCCAGCATGTCGCTCGAGGAAGCGCTCGAGACCACCAAGATTCACAGTGTGGCCGGCACGCTGAGGCCTGGTCACTCGCTCTGTGCCGTGCGGCCGTACCGCTCACCTCATCACACCATCAGCGACGCCGGGTTGATCGGCGGCGGCTCCCACCCCCGCCCGGGCGAGGTGAGCCTGGCCCATGGCGGGGTGCTGTTCTTAGACGAGTTGCCCGAGTTCCGAAAGAACGTGCTCGAAGTGCTGCGCCAGCCCATGGAGGACGGGGTGGTGACCTTGAGCCGAGCAGCGATGAGTCTCAGCTATCCAGCCCGCTTCATGCTGGCCGCCGCCATGAACCCCTGTCCCTGCGGCCACTTCGGCGATCCGACCCGCGAGTGCCGGTGCGGGCCGATCGCGGTGGAGCGCTATCTGTCCCGGGTGTCGGGTCCGCTGCTCGACCGGATCGACATTCATCTGTCGGTGCCGGCCGTGGCCTATGCCGACCTGGCGGCCAAGCGGCCCGGGGAGAAGAGCGTGGTGATTCGGGAGCGGGTGGAACAGGCTCGACGGCGCCAGCGCGAGCGGTTCCATGACCAGCCGGGCATCCACGCCAACGCTCACATGCGCCCGCGCGATATGCGCCGGTTCTGTCGGGTCACCGACGGCATCGACGCGCTGCTCAAGACCGCCATCACCAAGCTCGGCCTCTCGGCTAGGGCCTATCACCGGGTGCTCAAGATCGCTCGCACCATTGCCGACCTCGCCGGCACCGGGGAAATCGATACCGAGCACGTGAGCGAGGCGATCCAGTATCGCAGCCTGGACCGAGGGGTGGCGCGGGTGTGAAGGGAGCCGGCATTCACTACCGCCCAGCGTCTAGTGGTACCGGATGGCGTAGTAGATCACGTAGATCCAGCTGAGCAGGCCATGGATGACGGCCCAGAGGAGCGACTTGTTGGCGCTCCACGAGATGGTGATGGCGAGGGCGGTGCCGAAGCCGATGCCGGCCTTGGCCGCGGTGCTGGTGTGGCTGCCTTTGGATTCAGGGCTCATGGGCGATAGGGGGTAGAAAGTGGGGGGGGGAGGTGGACATCCTGAGAATCAAAGGCTTGGGGCGCCGACGGCAAGACTCATCACCCGAATGTCTCCGGTTTGCCTGGTGACCGCCTGGAGTCGTCAGTCGTCGGTGTTGAGTCGCGAGTCTTGAGATCATGGCCGGCGTGCTTGTGGGCAAGCGGCACCGGTCCGATACTACCGGTGCTGCCCGTCCCCTTGAGACTGGAACGATGCAGGCTCTCGGTGTCATCGTCGTGGTCCTCGGCCTGAGTCTGGCCCTCTGGTGTGTTCTGGTATTTGCCGTGGTGGGCCGTGGCACCCCGTTTCCCTTCGATCCTCCCCGCCGCCTGGTCGTCCGGGGCCCGTACCGCTTCGTTCGGAATCCCATGGCCATCGGCGTCGGCTCCGCCCTCATCGGGGCGGCGCTGTTCTTTGCGAGCTGGAGGATCGCCGCGGTCGCAGGCGTATTCTTCCTGATTATCCACCTGTTCGTGGTGCTGTACGAGGAACCAACCCTGCGCCGAACCTTCGGGGACGACTACGCGGCGTATTGCGATGCCGTGCGCCGCTGGTGGCCCAGGCGCACGGCGTATCGGCCTTGATTGAGCGCATGGGGGCGTCCGTCGGCTCTGCGTGTCCCGGTCGCCGGTCACATCGGTCGCCAGTCGCCGGCCTGCTTCTATCGTGTTCCCTGGCCCGGCCACTACCGATATGAGAACCAATTACCACTGAGGCTCTGGCCATGCGGGTCTCGCATCCAGCATACCAGGCCCTCCCGCTCCGGGCCCACGAGTTCCTGGCCGGGGTGCCGCTCCACGACGTGTGGCGGTTTCGGCTGAACGGTGGCGACCCGAACCTCACCGTGGCCCACGTCGCGGACCGCTTCATCGAGGTCGTGGGGGCGGCCGCCGGCACCAGAGAAGGAGCGGGCGCCGGCCTCGTGGTCCGCGCCCTCTTCGGGCTCCGCTCGGTCATGGGTCGGGCGTTCGGCTGGGACCAGAAGCCCGCTTCGGTCGGCTCCTATCTCGATCGGCTCACGCCCGACGACCGCCAACGCTCGCTGGAGAAGCCCGGGTCGAGTCGAGCCTTCTGGACCACCCTCTACACCTTCGAGCAGGAGGCGCTGGGCGAGGTCATCAACCGCACCGTCCACGCCTTTCTCCTCTTCTATCTCGAGCCATCCCCAGTGGGGCAGGGGACAGGATACGCCCTGACCTGGGCCATCTACGTGAAGCCGGTGAGCCGATTGACCCCCGTCTACATGGCACTCATCGATCCGTTCCGGCGGTGGTTTGTCTATCCGGCGCTGGTCAGGAGGTTCGAGGAGGCGTGGAGGGAGGGCAATCGTGAGACATGAGACATGAGTCCTGAGACATGAGTCGTCAGTCTTCGGTAGCCATCATCAGCCAGGGGCGGGACTCGCTGGACACGCCCGAGGGCCCGGGATAGCTTCGCCGCATCACTCAAAAGCTTTGGGAAACCGTCATGCCATCTCGCTCCTTTCAATCACGGCTCGCGCGGCGCACACTCCTGTACTTGGGCCTCGGTGCGCTTCTCCTCATCGTCAAGGTTCCACTCGATGCACAGGCCCAAGGGGTGGCCCGGGTCGAAGTGACACCCGCGCGCGCCTCTGTCACTGCTGGTGAGACCGCCGACTTTCGGGCGACCGCGTTTGATCGCCACGGCCAGCCGGTCGCGGGCGCCGCCGTCACCTGGGTCGCCACCCCGTTCGACATCGCCGGGGCCGACCCACGGGGAACGGTCACCACGTTCCGCCCCGGTCAGGTCTACGTGCTGGCCATTGCAGGCGGGGTTCCCGGGATCGCCGTGCTCGAGATCGCCGAGCGCGGGCTGGACCGGTTGACGATCGTGGCCCCCGGCGCCGGGGTGGCACGGACGGTGGTGGATGGCACGCTCCGGCTCGAGGCGAGGGGCTTCACCGCAATCGACGATCCCCTGCCGTCCGTGGATGTCCTGTGGCGTTCCGCCGACCCGGCCGTGGCCGAGGTGG
>JBFGLJ010000071.1:0-13529 GCA_041576235.1 Gemmatimonadales bacterium
GGGAGTAGGGAGTAGAAAGTAGGAAAGGCGGTCAGGCGGAAAGTCGGCGGGTCGGTTGGCCTCGTCACTTTCCGCCTTCCGTCTTTCCGCCGGTCCGCCCATCCGCCGATACCTGACAGCCCATTGCACAGAATATTACTAAATATTACTCTATCATATCATGCCCCTGACCCGCATCTCGATCACCATTCCCGAGGAATTGGTGGAGGCCGCCGACCGGGCTGCCCGGGGGCTGGACCGTTCCCGGAGTTGGCTCGTGGTCGAGGCCCTGCGGCGCTACCTGGCGGCACAGACGAAGCCGGCCCGGGTGGTGGCCGAGCCGGTGGCGCCGTATCAGGTACCCGCGGCCGGCATCGGGGAACAGCGGAGGGCTCAGCTTGAGGCGGACCTGGCGCTCACCCCCGAGGAGCGCGTCAAGGAAGCCGAGAGGACGGCACGGCTCTCGGACGTCCTGTCACCCAAGCGACCGGTGGATCGAGTGCTGACATTCGACGCCTACGAGGACTACTTGGAGTGGGACCGCCGGGAGCGGCTCCGATGACCTTGCCTCCCGAGACCCGACTGGCCCAGGTGTGCGAGGCGCTCAATCGCCACGGGGCTCAATACGTCGTGATCGGCGCCTCGGCCATGCAGCTCTGGGGTTACGCCCGGGCCACGCGCGATGTGGACATTTTGATCGAAACCTCGCTCGAAAACGGCGAGCGGGTGCTTCGGGGCTTGAGCGAGATCGGGTTTGGGCTGGCACGCGAGTGGCTCGCCCAGGAGATCATCACCAAGCCGGTCACGATCGTTGGTGATAGCCCCCGGGTTGACGTGCTGACCCTCGCCTGGAGCGTTCGCTATCCGGACGCCGCGCGAGACGCGACCACCTTCGTCGTCGAAGGGGTCGACGTCCCGACGGCGTCCATCGAGCACCTGATCGCCTCGAAGCGCACCGGCCGTCTCCAGGACGCGGCCGACATCGAAGTCTTAGAGGAAATCCGGCGGTTGCGGGCCGAGCGAGGCAAGCCAAGCTAAAGTCGCCCGTTCCTTCATTCGCGCGATCAGCCTGGACCTCCCATCTTAACACCATGTCCGACCATTTCGATCGCCTTCGGGTGGACCCTGACTTCGTTCCGGGCAATGTGTGGCTGGGCCTGGTCGAGATTCAGCGTGGCCGATTCGACGAAGCCATCGCCGCTCATCGGCGGGCGGTCGAGCGGTCTCATGACACCCCATTCACCCTGGCGGAGCTGGCCCGCGCCGTGGCGCTGGCCGGCCGCCACGAAGAGGCGCGGGATATCCTGGCACGGCTCGACCGGATAGGCGAGAGACGCTATGTCCCGCCCTATGAAGTAGAAGGAGTGTATTTGGGTATGGGGGAAGTCGAGACCGCCTTTGTCTTGCTCGACCGGGCATACGCCGACCGGGTCCACTCGCTCACCTTTCTCGCGGTCGACCCCAGGTTCGACTCGGTGCGCAAGGACCAGCGGTTCGTTGACCTGGCCCGCCGAGTAGGTCTCTGGCCGGCGTAGTGGCGCACCATTACCGGGCAGGCCTCATCGTGGTGGGTTTCATGTTGTTGATTCTGCCCGCCTGCACCTACGGCCCGCCCGAGCTCCAGGTCACCATCGCCAACCATGCCCCAAGCCGAGAGGACGCGCGCTTCGCCTTCGCCGTCCATTACGCCTGGATGCGGCGGCCCACCGGGTTGTCCACTTTTCCCGACGGCGGGCGCTGGCTCATTCTGCGCGAAGCCGCGGCTGTTTACCTTTGCGATACCCGCTCGCTCGAGACCACCCGAATCTGGCAAGCGGATCCGCCGGAGCCCATGCGTTCCGGCTTCACTCCGTGGATGAGCGAGTGGGAAGGGAACCGGGTGTGGGTGAGTCTCCGCGGCTACCGCACCACGATGCACACCCCGGAGATGTTCGCACGGATCGACTACGTGATCGATTCGACTGGAGACGCCACGGTGGCGACCGGACCGCCCCCGTACGGCCCGGCCACCAGCCGGCCGCCCCGCTGCGAGACACGGGTGCTCGAGCTGGCTCGGGAGGAGCACGTCGACGTGATCGGCCCGCCACCCCGGGGGAGCGGTCAGGACCGGGGCTGACCCATGGCCTGGGCCCGCAAGAGCTCGCCCGCCCGAAGCGCCAGGAAATCGACGGCCAGGTCGAAGTGGTCTTCCATGATGTCGTAGAGCGGCGCCAAGCCGATCCGAAGCGCGCGGCCAGCACTGGTCGCGACCAGGTCGTACCAGCGGGGCTCGATGCCCAAGGCTTCCTCGACCCCCAGGGGTTGGCCGGCACCGAGCGCCATCACCCGACCGGTTTCACCGACCCGGCACTCGATCGTTCCCTGGAGGACCACCAGAAAATCCTCCGCAGGGTCCCCGCGTCGCCAGAGTGTCTGGCCCGGGCCGAACGCCACCTCGACCACGTGCCGCGCCAGTTCGTTCACCGCATCGGGCGACTCGACCGGGAAAACCCGGCTCTGGCTCAGGGCCAGCAAGCGCTCAGCCACATCCAGACGCCGGGAGATGATCGGTACGGCCGGTTGATCGCCCCCGCCCCCGTCCCCGCGCGGGCGCGACAGCAGATCCGGGTTCTCACGGAGATAGGCCAGCGTTTGGGTCGAGACGAACCGGAGATAGTGCTCGACGATGGGAAAGTGGAGCTCGCAGACGTCCAGGTGGTCCTGCCAGTCGAGTCTCAAGGTGAGGGTGTTCTCGGCGGCAATGGCCTGGTACCCGACCGGTGAGCGGGCCAAGAGCGGCACGAGGCCGATCGCCTCACCCGGACCTACCACCGCCTCTCGCGCTCCCAGTCGCTCCACCTCGACCTGGCCGTCCACCACGAGGAAGAAGGCTTCTGGCCGCACACCGGCGCCGATCAGAGTGCTCTCTCGAGGGAAGAACTGCTCCCGCGCGTGGGAGGCGATGGCGGCGAGGTGTCCGGCCGACAGGCGGTCCATCGCCGGTAGGGTCCGGAAGTAGAGCACCCGGTCGAGTGGTCCGACCAGCAAGGCCACGTCAGGCACGTCGCTTCTCTCCCTGTCGAATGGCTCGTTCTTCGATGGTTGCCTTGGCGTTGGCCAGCACTTCGCCATGCGCCGCCGAGAGCGGCGTCAGGTCGGCGAGCCGATCCACCGACTGGGTGTCGCCCGTTTCGGCCAGCTGATGGGCAGCGACCGCGCTCAACGATTCCGCTGAACTCTCGAGCAGCTCGAGGAGCACGTCCGTATAGGCCAGCCGGTCATCCTCGCCGTCGAGCGCCGCCGCGGGATCCAACAGATCATCGGCCAGGGCCAGGAGCGTCTCGCGCATACCAGTCGGGGCCAGACCCTCCAAGAGTTCCCGGCTGCCGGCCTGCGACTCCCGCCGGCTGGAATGGAGACCCTGGTAGATGCGGAGGAAGTCGTCACTTCGGGTCTGGAGATCGAGCAGCCGGAACAGCCGCTCGACGGCGTGGCGTTGTTTGTCGCGAAGCAGATCCACCAGCAGATCGTGCCAGGCGGTCTTGCGCGATGGCTCACCGGCCGCTCCGGTCTCGAGCGCCCGGCGCCAGTGCATGAACTCGGTGGCCACGGCCAGGGTTTGCGGGACCGTCTTCGACAGGACCGCCCCGCTCAACTCGAGGTGGGGGTGATCACTCCGGAGCCGCTCGAGCGCCCGCAGGATCTTGAACCGAATCATCCCGTCGGTCACGAGCGGCAGGTTGGTGAGCAAGAGATCCGCCGCCTGTTGGGAGCCGTAGGCGCTGATCACCGCCGGGATGTGTCGGCGGATCGCGTGGGCCAATCCCCGGTCACTCAGGGCCTCGCCCAGGCGGGGCAGCACCGACGGCCGCAGGGCCAAGAGGGTGTGCCGTACGTCATCCCGCAGCGATCGCTCGGCCAGGAGGCCGATCAGCACCGGGACGAAACGCGGACTCTTGACCTCGCGCATGGCGCGCACCGTCTCGCGCAGGACCGCGAGGTCGGCCACGCCCGCCAGCGCGACCAGCGCCGGTTCGAAGGCACCATCCGGACGGTGGCGCACCGCCTTGGCCAGAGCCAGCTGAGCCCCACGATGGTCCGAGTCGAGAATCGCCCGCACGGCTTGCTCGGCCTCGGCCCCGGTGAGCCAGCCACCCGCGATGAGTCCGGCCACTGCCGCGGCCTGCACCTCCGGCGCCGGGTCGGTGCGCCCGCGCTCGAGCACCGCGCGATCGGGGCGCAGCACCGATTCGGCTCGGAGCACCGCCTCGCGCACCCCAGGGTCGGGATGGTCCCTCAACCGCTCGGCGATGGGAAGAAATTCGGTGCGGTCGGCATCGGCGAACAGCTCGAGCGCGTGGATCACGACCGCCGGCGACGGATGATAGAGGATGAGCGCGGGCACCACTTTCAGTTTGCCCTGTGCTGCGAGGAGATCGAGGGCGGCGATCACCCGGCGATCGTCCACGTCGTTCAAAGTGCTGAGCAAGGTCTCGAGCGAGGCCAGATCGAGCGCGGGAAACTCGATCTTGGCCGCCGTGATTTCGTCGCTCAGGGTTTCACGGAACACATCCAAGTAGCGCCCCTGGAGCCGCCAGGCCAGGACGAGCCAGAGACCGGCCAGGAGACAGGCCGCCACCCCAAACACCGCGGCCCGCGTGGTGGCGCTCAGGACGACCAAGATGGCAAGCGAGGCGATGGCCTGGCCGCCGCGCTGCCCCAGCACGTCGATCACCGCCTTGATCCGGCCCCGGGACTCGATGGCGACCGGGACGAACAGGAGCTCCGTCCCCGTTCGGTACAGCGAGTGGCGCAGACTACCGTCGACGCCCTTGAGCACCAGGGCGAGCACCAGCCCCCCGCCGACCGCGAAGCCCAGGGCCGCCATCACCAGCAGCGCGGGGACGACGGCGACGGCGATGCTGACCCCGACCTTCCGCACCAGCCATGACACCAACACGACCTGCACCCCCAGCGAGAGCAGGTTGAGCGTCAGGTACACGCTCGAGAACATCTCGTCCAGCTCGGCGGCGGGGACGTAGCGTGAGACGGTGAGCTTGAAAACGAAGTCGACGACGGTGAAGGTGACCGTCGAGACGAGAATTAGGACGGCAACGTGCCGGAGATAAGGCCGGGCCCAGATCTGCCGGCCGAGCTGCGCCAGATCGACCGTCGGGCGCACCCCATCGGGTCGAGCGGAAACCGCGGTGGTGAGGGGGGTGAGAAGCCGTGGGCCCATTGAGGCGATCAAGAACACCGCCGCCGCGGCTACGACCAGGTGCCGTGCGGGCAGGAGTTCGGCCAGCACGCGGGCGGTGGCCGAGCCCACGATCGCGCCCAGCACGCTGCCCGAGCCGATCACGGCGAACAGCCGCTTGGCTTGGGTGACGGTGAGCAGCTGGCCCAGCACGGTCCAGAAGCGCACCACGACGATGGTCGCCAACACCCCCGACCAGGCGTACAGCGCGTAGAGCAGGCCCGAACCGCCCAAGGGGAGGGCGAGCCAAAAGCCGAGGGTCACCGCAGCCGAGAACACCAGCCAGGCGCTCAACTCGTGGCGGCTCGAGAGCCGACGGAGGAAGGCGGGCCGGCTGAGGGTGAGGGGGAGGGCGACGACGGCGATGCCGAGGTAGGCCCAGGGCAGCTGCCTGGCAGGGAGGGCCGACAGGAATAGCGCGTCCCGGGCCGTTTCCAGGAGGGCGTGGCCGCACATGAACCCCATGAGGGTGAGAAACGCCCCCATCACGTCGCGGCGCTCCTCGGGGCGCACTTTGGCCACGCCCGCCACCAGCTGGGTGACCGGGACATCTGCGGCGAGGGTGGGTTTTCGCGGTGCGGTCATGCGACGGGTGCGCCCAATTCCCCTGAGGTGGGTGAGGCCTTAAATTTGCAGGATATGGTTTGGAACTCTAGCCCCGGTCGCCCCGTCGCGGGCGACCCTTTGTCGTTTAGAAGGAGAGGCGTGGTGGTCAGGGTCTCGGTTGGTCGCTGTCTGGTCGGTCTCCTCACGCTGGTGGCGGCGGCTCGGCCGGCGGCGGCGCAGATGTTCCCCCCCAAGCTCTCCGACCCTGAGGTGGCGGAGGTCAGGGCCGCGCTCGACGCCATGCGCCGCGACATCCGGGGGCCGTACCTCCGGATCCGATGGTTCTGCAACGACGGGACCATCCAGCCCCCGCAGGGGGCGGCGTGTCGGGAGCGGGGCGGAGGGGTGCAGCACGCCGAGTTCAATGACCGGGCCAAACGGTTGGCGCAGCTCGGCGTCCACGTGGGAACTATCCTCCAGGCCACCTCCTTCGACGAGTTTCGGGACTCCGCCCGCGCGGGGTACCGCCTCCGCGAATTGGTGCTTGCGCACTACCTGGAAGAGATCGACGACGGCTGGGTGCTGCGCCGGGCGCGGTTCTACCGCGGCGCCCGACAAATCGAAGACGAGGAGCAGAAGGGCAAGCAGCAGCGCGAGCAGCTGCTTGCCACCCCGGCCTGGACGGCGCGCAATTTTCTGCTGGCCTCGCAGCTGGTGGCGGTCATTCCCCATGTGGGGCAGGGCGGGGAGCAGCGCACCCAGCGGATCCGGAACCTGGCCACGGAAATCGCGGTCATGGACACCACGTTCCTGGACATCCGAATCAAGATCCACTCGTTCCCCTCGCGCGCCGACATCGACGCTGTCGACCGGTTCCTCGGCTCACGCTCTCGGTCGGCCGCGGTGCGGGACAAGCTCCAGGAGCTCCGGACCGCGCTGCGCGAGCAGTACGACGAGACGCGCACCCTCGAAGTCCTAGGGCAATACCGGCGCCGGCTCCCGGGCCCCCTGGGTGAGCGCGTGGGGACGGTGGAAACGGCCCTCCGCCAAGGGCGGCGAGCGGAGGCCTTTCGCGAGCTGGCTGAGTTGAGCCTCATGATTCGCCGAGAAGTGACCCAGAGTCGTGATGGCCGACGGAATCTGTTGCTGATGGATCTCAATCACGCCGTCGAGCAACAGGCGTTTGTGTCGGCCCAGGCGCCGGCGGCCGCGAGCCTAGCTCCCCCAGCTGCCTCGGCCCCCGCGGCCCCCGCCCTCCGCCGCCGGGACAGAGTGGCGGCGCTCGGCCATTACTTCGCCTTGGCCCACGGCGCCGGGTTCTTGAGCGGTCGTGAGCACGCGGCGCTCACGACGGAGATCGCCGAACTGACTGGGGCGGGGGCGGGGACGGCCGGCACGTCGATCACCGCCCTCGAGTACCGCCAGCGGCTACGCACCCTGGCCCGGAGCATCGACTGGGGAAACGCCACCGTCGCGGCCGTCTTCCGACCCGTGACCGAGCGCTACCTCCAATTCGAACCCAAGACCGAGGGGTTCGCCGATGCGCTGGTCCGCGGTTCCGTCATGCTCCCCCTATCGCAGGCACTCGACCGCTTGCTGGCGGACGCCGACCGGGTGTTGGGCACATCGCATGTGCTCTTGGGGCAGCCGGTGAGTAGCGGGTTGCGGGGCTTGAATCCGGGGGTCGCGCTTCGGCCGCTCGACATCGCCCGCGATGAACGGGCCGGTGCGACCCTCGATGCCGACAAGATCTACGTCATTCCCGAGGCCACACCCGAGATGCGCCCCGTCGCCGGAGTCCTGACCCTGGGCGAGGGGAATCTCCTCTCCCATGTGCAGCTCCTGGCTCGGAACCTCGGCATTCCCAACGCCGCCATGGCGCCCGCGCTGCTCCATGAAATCGAGCCCGCCCGGGGTGACACGGTGTTCTACGCCGTCTCGCCCCTGGGCCGGGTGGTGCTCAAGCGGGCCCGGGCCATGACCGCCGAGGAACGGCAACTGGTCGAGCAAGGCCGCGCGGTCAAGACCACCCGGCACCGGCTGGATACCAGCCGGCTCAAGCTGTCGGTCACCAGACCGATCCCGCTCACGGAGCTCGGTCTGGCCCAGTCGGGTGTGGTGGTGGGGCCCAAGGCGGCGAACCTGGGTCAGTTGCGCACCTACTTCCCGGATCGGGTGTCCAAGGGCGTGGCGCTTCCGTTCGGCATGTTCTATCAGCACGTAAACCGGCCGTTCGAGTCCGACCGGACCGTGCTCGAGGACCTGCGAGCGGCCTACGACGAGGCGGCCCGGCTCCGGGTGCGCGGACACAGCGAAGCCGAAATCGACCAATTCATGTTCGAGGCGCTGGCCAAGGTGCGCCGGGCCATCCTGGAACTCGACTGGCTGCCCGAGAGTCGAGCGGCGATCGTGGCGGCGATTCACGAGACGTTTGGACGCGATCTGAGCGGCGGGGTATTCGTCCGGAGCGACACCAACGTCGAAGACCTCCCCGAGTTCTCCGGTGCCGGGCTCAACCTGACCGTGCCGCACCAGCGCTTGCTGGACGCGGTACTCGCGTCCATCAAGCGGGTGTGGACATCGCCCTTCTCGGAGCGTGCCTACCTCTGGCGCCGGCAGATTCTGGATGACCAGGCGGCCATCTACCCGTCGGTGCTCTTGCTCGAGAGCGTACCGTCTGAGAAATCCGGGGTGCTCATTTCCTCGGGCCTCCAGTTCGGCGGCCCGACGGATCTGACCATCGCCACGGCGGAAGGCGTGGGAGGCGCCGTCGAGGGCGAGGAAGCAGAGGCCATCGTGGTGGCGCGGAGCGGGTCCATTCGGCTCCTGTCGCAAGCCAAGGCCCCGTACCGCCGGCTGCTCAAGCATTCGAGCAGCGGCGGGGTTGAGATGCTGGCCGCGCAATTGCCCGATACTCTGCTTGGCCCGAACGAGATTCGGCAACTGCAATCGATCGTCGATGCCTGGAAGGCGCGGGTACCCGAGAAGGACGCCTCGCGGGTGTGGGACATCGAATTCGGCGTGGTGCGGGGGAAGGTGTGGCTGTTCCAGATCCGGCCCTTTGTGCGGTTTAGGAGCAGCGACCTGCTCAAGCGGCTCGAAGTCCTGGATCGTGCGACCATGAGCCGCGGCCAAAGCCCGATCTCCCTGGATGAGTCGGCATCATGAGCGCGAAGCGAACGGGGATCCTGGCGACACTCCTCGCGGCGGCGGGGCTCGGGGCCTGGACCGTCGGCTCGGTGCCTCCATATCCGCTCGATGGCGATGGTCACACCGGCATCCGCCGGCTCACCGCCTATCGGATGATCCAGGACGGCACCATGCGGGGGTCGCTCCGGCTGCCGCCGGGAGCCAAGCTCCCGTCGAGCGCCGTCCGGCTTCGGCTCAAGGGCGTCAACGAATCGTTTGATCTCACCGCGTCTACCCCGTTGGATCCCGAACTCCAAGCAGCGCTCGAACGCATCGTCGGCAGCCGGCACCCATCCTACCGATTGGCGCTCGTGGATCTAACCGACCCTCTCGAGCCGCGCTACGCCGCGATTCGGGCCGACCAGGGTTACATCCCCGGCAGCGTCGGCAAGCTGGTCGTCATGACCGGTTTGTTCAACGAGTTGCGCCAGCGTTTCCCAACCGACACGGCCGCTCGCGCGGCCCTGTTGCGGGAAACCAAGATCGTGGCCGACCGATTTGTGATCCCCAATTCGCATGAAGTGCCGGTGGTGAACGAGACCATGACCGGTGTGACCCACCGGGCCATCAGGGTCGGCGACACCTTCTCGCTCTGGGAGTGGGTCGACCACATGGTCTCCCCCAGCTCCAACGCCGCCGGCTCGGTGGTGTGGAAGCACGCCATGCTCCTCGATGCCTTCGGGCCGGCGTACCCCGTTCCGGTGACGCGCGAGGACTCCTTTTTCAACGCGACGCCCAAGTCGGCGCTCAGCGATCGGGCGGTCTCCGTCGTCGAGACGCCGCTTTTCGCCGCCGGTATCGATACGGCCGGCCTCCGGCACCGCACCATGTTTACCGGGACGGCCCAACGCATCGTGCCGGGGCGCGGCAGTCATGCAACGCCGCGGGAGTTGGTGCGGTGGCTCATCAAGCTCGAGCAGGGGAAGCTGGTGGACACCTGGAGCAGTGGCGAGATGAAGAAGCTGATGTACTTTACCCGGCGCCGCTACCGGTACGCCTCCTCGCCCGCCCTGGCTGATGCCGCCGTGTATTTCAAGTCGGGCTCGCTCTATCAGTGCCGGCCCGAGCCGAACTACACCTGCGGCAAATACCGCGGCAACAAGATGAACCTCATGCACTCGGTGGCCATCGTCGAGTCTCCGGCCGTGGCGAAGGCGGGCGAGAAGCAGTTGTTCTATATCATCTCCATGATGTCGGATAAGCCCAAGGTCAACTCGGCGGCTGAGCATCAGGAGATCGCAACCCAGATCGAGCGGCTGCTCCGCTCACATCATTCGGAGAAACCATGACGGGTCGTCTTCGTGGCGGGTCGTTCGGGCGGGGCCACCTGGTCCTCGCCGTCACTGTGCCAGTGTGTTGTGTGCTCATGCCGCCCGGGAATGCCGCCAGGGCGCAGATAGGTGGGGGGGGGAGCGCCCGAGAAACCCCGGCGGGCCTGGTGCTACCGCGCCCGGATTCGGCCTTGCAGACCGGACTCAACAGGGTCCTCCACGACCCGTCGTTCAAGAACCTGGTGGAGCAGGGGAACCTCTCGGTGGCGCTGGTGGATATGTCCAACCCGGAACGCCTGCGCTACGCCGCCCGGAACGACAACCGCATGCGTTACGCCGCCAGCTTGCCCAAGATTGCCATCATGCTCGGCGTGTTCGATCAGATCGAGCAGGGCAACCTCGAGTACACGCCCAAACTCAAGAAAAAACTCGAGCGCATGATCCGGTATTCGGACAACCCGGCGTCTTCGGAGTTGATCGAGCGCATAGGGTTCGACAACATCGCCAATACCCTGCGTGACCCACGGTACGAACTCTACGACCCCGACCGGGCCGGCGGGCTTTGGGTCGGCAAGGACTACGGCGGACCGCTCGGCTACTGGGAGCGCGATCCGATCAACAACATCTCTCACGGCGCCACGGCCCGACAGGTGGCACGGTTCATGGTGATGCTCGAGCGCGGGAGCCTGGTGAGCCCTTGGGCCTCCAAGGAGATGAAGGAGATCATGGGACACCCCGCCATCCACCACAAGTTCGTGCTGGGTCTCGATGCCCGTCCCCGTTCCCGCATCTTCCGGAAGTCGGGTACCTGGAAGAACTGGCACGCCGATGCGGCGATCGTAGAGCGAGACGGTAAGAAGTACGTGGCTGTCGCCTTGCTCGAGTCGACAGCGGCGAAGGGTGTCTTATCGAAGCTGATAGTGCGCATGGACGATCTCATCCACCGCCCGCGGCCACAACCCCGCGTCGGAGAGAACCGGGACATCTAGAAGAAAGTTTCCTCTCGATCTCACGGGCCCTTCAGCCCCCGTGAGCCACCGTGCCCCAGGGCGGGGAGTAACCGCCCGGGGCACGTTCTGTGGGCAACGCGGGAGGAACTATGAAACTCAACACCATGGCCTTGGCCAAGGCCGGGGGGCTCCTCTGGGGTGGACTGGTCCTCGTCGTCGGCCTGGCCAACCTGGTATGGCCTTCGTACGGGATGGCCTTCCTCGAGATGGCCGCGTCGGTCTATCCCGGCTACTCCGCCGGTGCCGGCTTCGGCTCGGTGGTGGTGGGAACGCTCTACGGGGTGCTCGATGGCGCCATCGCAGGGTTCCTGGTGGGCTGGCTGTACAATTTGTTCGGGGAGGCGAAGCCATGAGTCGGTGGTCGCGTGTCTTCTTTGCGGGCATGGTGGCAGTGATCGCCACCGCCTGCAGCGACACCACCGGCACCGATGGCCAAGTCCGCAATCAGAACGTGGTGGTCTCCGAGCCCCTCACGGCCGATCTCGACGCCTCCGCCCAAACGCGGCTTCGCCTGGAGGGGATCAACGGCAACATCGATGTCGTGGGGGTCCCGGGCACCGACGCCTTCACCGTTCGCGGGGAACGCCAGGTCGGATCGGAGAGTCTGGCCGATGCCACGGCACACCTCGATGATCTCGAGGTGATCATCTCCCAGGCCGGAACGGAGGTGTTGCTTAGGACCATCCAGCCGTCACAGACGCGAGGGCGGAACTACGTCGTGAACTACCAGCTCACGGTCCCCGACAGGTTGACAGCACGGATCATCAACCTGAACGGCAACGTCACTGCGCGGGGGCTCGATGCCCAGGTGTCCGTGTCCAACCTGAACGGAAACGTCACGCTGACGGAGATCACCGGGAACGGACTCGTGTCGCTCATCAACGGGAACATCGAATCCCGGATGACTCTGCCGCTCAACGGCGTCGCCGACCTCGAGACCATCAACGGGAACGTCAACCTGGACATCCCGGTGACCACCTCCGCTGCCCTGCTCGCGAGCCTGACCAACGGGACCATCAGCGTCACCAACCTGACGCTTCAGAATCGGAGCAGCACGCCGAATTCGCTCTCGGGTACGTTGGGGACTGGGCAAGGGGACATCGACCTGAAGACGGTGAATGGCAACATCGAGGTGGCGGGGTTCTAGGAGGGAGTCGCGAGTCGTGCGTCTCTGGTCTTGAGTCCCGGGGGACGTCGCCGCAGCGAGCCCCGATGGCTTGACAACTCGTCCGTTCGGTGATGCTTTCGGTCAGCCATCAGCTCACGACTCACGACTCACGACTCACGACTCCCCTATGCCCTACACCATCGGCCACCTCCCCGGCGACGGCATCGGCCCCGAGGTCACCCGCGAGGGCCTCAAGGTGCTTGAAGCGGTGGCCGCCATCGACGGGTTCAGCTACGACCTGGTGGAGTACCCCTACAGCGGCGAGCACTACCTCAAGACCAAGGAGCTGGTACCCGACCGGGTGATCGACGAATGGCGCACGCTGGACGCCGTGCTCCTCGGCGCCATCGGCCACCCGGAGGTCGAGACCGGCCTCGTCGAGCGTTCGGTGATCCTGGGTCTCCGCTTCGGGCTCGACCTGTACATCAATCTCCGGCCCATCAAGCTCTATTCGGAACACCTCTGTCCCCTCAAGGACAAGGGACCGGATGACATCGACTTCGTGGTGGTGCGGGAGAACACCGAGGGGATGTACTCGCAAATCGGCGGGCACTTGAAGAAGAACACCCCCGACGAAGTGGCCTTGGTGAACGGGGTCTATACCTGGAAGGGGTGCGAGCGGGCCTGCCGCTATGCGTTCGAATTGGCCCAGAGGCGCAACCACCGCGGCGCGCCCAAGGTGACTTTGGTGGACAAGGCCAACGCCATCAGACCCCAGGACATCTGGACCCGGGCCTTCGCCCAGGTGGCCCACGACTTCCCCGGCATCGAGACCGATCACGCCTATGTGGACGCCTGCTGCATGTGGATGGTCAAGAACCCGGAGTGGTTCGACGTGATCGTGACCACCAATCTCTTCGGCGACATCATCACCGATCTCGGGGCGATGCTCCAAGGCGGGATGGGCATCGCCGCCTCTGGGAACATCCACCCCGGCCGGACCTCGATGTTCGAGCCCATCCACGGCTCAGCCCCCAAGCACGCCGGAAAGAATGTGGCCTGCCCCCTCGGCGGCATCTCGGCGGTGGCGATGATGCTCGACTTCTTGGGAGAGAGCGTCAGCGCCACCCGAATCGATGACGCCATCGCCCGGGTGCTCCGAAGCGGCCAAGTACCCACGGCCGATGCCC
>JBFGLJ010000072.1:0-13515 GCA_041576235.1 Gemmatimonadales bacterium
GGCGCCAACAGCCTCGGCGGCCGATTCCCCACATTCAGCCGAGACCGAGACGGCATGTGATCTCACCGACGCCCGAGATGAGCTCCACCGATTGCTGGCGGTCCTTGTCGATACGGGCGGCTCCGATCTCCATCTCAGGGTGAACGAGCCACCAATCCTGAGGACGGAAGGCCGACTGGAACGGCAGGAGGATCAGCTGCTTACCGAGGGCCGGCTCACGGCCATGCTCAAGGCGGTGATGCTCCCGCAGGATCATCAACAGTATCGCGAAAGCGGTGATTTCGACTTTGCCCACGAGCTGCAAGGCGTGGCGCGCTTCCGGTGCAACGCTGCCCTCGATCGGCACGGCCCAGCTGCAGTGTTCCGTGTCATTCCCCACGAGATTCCCACTTGCGACCAGTTGGACTTGTCCCGCGAGGTGCAGAACCTCTGTTTCTTGAGCAAGGGATTGGTCTTGGTCACCGGCCCGACCGGCTCGGGGAAGTCGACCACGCTTGCAGCGTTGGTAGACCTCATGAATCGGGAGCGGCGGGACCACATTCTAACCATCGAGGATCCGATCGAGTTCGTGCACTCGAGCAAAAAGTGCCTCGTGACCCAGCGCCAGGTCGGTCTCCACACCAAGTCCTTCAAGACTGGGCTCCGCGCGGCCCTGCGCGAGGACCCCGACATCATCCTGATCGGCGAGATGCGAGACCTCGAAACCGTAGAGATTGCCATCGAGACCGCCGAGACCGGCCATCTGGTCTTCGGCACGCTCCACACCACGACGGCACCCTCGACGGTCGACCGGATCATCGACCAGTTCCCCGCCGATCGGCAATCGCAAATCCGGGTGATGCTTTCGGAGTCCCTGCGCGGGGTGATCGCCCAGAATCTGTGCCGGAAAAACGGCGGGGGCCGGGTCGCGGCCCGAGAGATCCTGCTCAGCATTCCGGCCATGCGAAATCTGGTTCGCGAAGGCAAGACCTATCAGCTCCCCTCAATCATCCAAACCAACCGCAAGCTGGGTATGATGACTCTGAACGACTCGCTGATCAGGCTCGTGGAAGAGAACCTCGTCGACCCGAAGGAGGCCTACATCAAGGCCGCCGACAAGGCTGAGATCGAGTCGGCCCTCAGGGCCAAGGGCCACGACATGTCCTTTCTCAAGACGGAAGGGGACTAGACCCGGCATCCTTCGGCCCCATCACGCCCCTTCAGTCTCACCCACCCGTTTGGCACTCGGCCTTTCCTCGTCTATTTTTTGACCCGAGACGTCCGGCCCCGGCCCCTCGCCCACCCGTGGGGATGGCTCACCCGGCATCTCCCCCAGTGCAAAGCCATGTCCGTGCCGACGGAGGGTTGCGTTGAGCTCCTGGGAAGAGTCCATCTCGAAGGTCTTTCACCGATTCCGGCTCGACAGTATCAAGAGCAAGATTCTGGTCTTCGCCCTTTTCGCCACCCTGATTCCCTCGCTGGTCACCACCTGGGTCTCCTACGCCGAGAACAAGCGCTCGCTGACCGAGAAGACCACCGAGGAGCTGCAGAGCGCCGGCATCCAGGCTGCCCGGGAGGTCGATCTGTGGCTCAAGGAGCGGTTGTATGATCTCCGGGTCTTCTCGAGTTCGTACGAGGTCTCGGAAAACCTCGAACGCCTCGCCACGGCTCCGGCCCGCTCCAGCGAACGGCTCCAGGCCCTGAGCCGGCTCAAGGAGTACCTCCGGTCGGTCCAGGAGCCCTTTGCCGACTACGAAGAGCTCCTGGTGTTCAGCTCCGAGGGGCGTGTGGTGGCCACGGGGGAGCGGAGGGGAGGGACGGGAGACGCGCTGGAGACTGGGGGAACCGGAGCGACCATCAGTGTGCTCCCCCAGCCCTTTGTCGATTCCGTACTCGTCGCCCAGACGGCCCACACCAAGGCCGCCTGGGACTCGGCGCTGGGGAAGCCCGTCATGCGCATCGCTGTGCCCATCAGGGCGGCCGACGACCGGTTCCTGGGCGCCCTCGCGGCCATCTTGAACCTCGAGACCGTGGACGGCATTCTGGCCCGATTCGTCCCGGGAACCGCGGGCGAGGTCTACGTCATCACCGAGGCCGGGAACCCGATCGTGAGTTCCCGGACCGCGAGTGCAGACCTCCAACACACCGAGCCCACGCGGGCGACCGTGGCCGCCCTGTTCGACTCCACCGTCAAGGCGGTGTCCTACACCGACTACCGTGGCGAGGCCGTGGTCGGAACCGGGGCCCGGGTGCCGGGCATGGACTGGGCCGTCGTGGCCCAGATTCCATCCAGTGAGGCCTTTGCCCAGGTCGCCCGGCTCCGAAACGTGTCGGCGCTCTTGCTACTGGCTCTGCTGGTAGGGGTTGGCCTCTTGGCCTACGGCCTGGGTCTCAGCATCGTCCGTCCGCTCAACCGGCTCACCCACGGCGCCTCGCAAGTGGCCGGAGGCAACCTGGCCGTCGACGTGCCCGTACTCGGCGGTGGCGAGGTAGGGT
Source organism: Gemmatimonadales bacterium (assembly GCA_041576235.1). Classification (GTDB taxonomy): domain Bacteria; phylum Gemmatimonadota; class Gemmatimonadetes; order Gemmatimonadales; family GWC2-71-9; genus JABDII01. The sequence goes on from JBFGLJ010000072.1 coordinate 2,476, forward strand.
ATCTCACCGAAGTCTTCAATGATATGGTGGGCCGGCTGCGCAAAGGCCGGGAAGAACTCGCCTCGATCAACGAGACCCTCGCCGCCCAAAACGAGAAGCTGGAACGCCTGTCGATCACCGATGGGCTCACCGGCCTCTACAATCACCGTCACATGATGGACACGCTCACCCAGGAAGCCCAGCGCAGCCGTCGGCAGCAGCACCCGCTCTCGGTCATCCTGCTCGACGTGGACCACTTCAAGAGATTCAACGACACACACGGCCATCAGGCCGGCGACGAGGCGCTCAAGCGCGTGGCGGCCCTGTTGGCCGAGGCGACCCGCGAGGTGGATTGTTTGGCGCGCTACGGGGGCGAAGAGTTTCTCATCATGCTGCCGGAGACGGATCTCGCGGGCGCCGCGGAGGTGGCGGAGCGCATCCGGAGCCGGGTAGCCTCAGAGCCGTTTACGGTGGGAAGGAACTACACGACCGTCACCTTGAGCGTCGGTGTCGCCGAGTTTCCTATCGACGGCGATGAACCCACCAGCGTCATCGCCTGTGCGGACGCGGCCCTTTACCGCGCCAAGCGAGAGGGCCGGAACTGCGTCGTCACCGCCCGCGAGACCTCCATCGAGGTCCAGAAGGAGGCGTAACCCGCGCCGGTCTTGCGGCGATCAGTCCCGCCGGCTATCCACCAGCGTATGGAAGATCCAGCCGCGCCGATCGGTGTCGTCGCGCACCGACACCCACTCGCCGGCAAATGAATAGCCCACCAGCTGAGCACCCTGCTCGACCGTGAAGAGGACCTTCTCGCCCATGCCCGGCCCTGCGCGCACGTTGCTCCTACTCGTCGTTTGGAGCTGGAGCGGCAACGCGAACGCCACCTCGCCGGGCCGGCTCGGCGAACCGGTCGCGCCAGACCTCTGCCCCGCCCCCGCCCGGGCGATGCCGCGGGCCTGACTCGCGAGATAGAGCGCGCCGCTGTAATTCTGTCTCTCGAACTCGGTCGTGCTCATTGCCAAGAGGCGCTCGGTTTGACCGATCTCCGTCGCTGCCGCCTTACCGGATCGTCTCTTGAGTGCTTGAAGCGCGATCTCGGCTTCCGCCCTCGCCGAGGCCGCCTCGGCGCGCCGGGCCGAACTCTGAAGCTTGGCCATGGTCCGGACTACTTCCCGAATCGCCTGGTCCAGCTTGTCCTCGAGGTCCTCGATCTGGGCGTCCTTCTCCAAGAGCTGGATTTGAAGCGTCGAGACGCGCTGCTCGAGCGCGGGCACCCGGCCGGCCGTGGTCCGGAGCTCCTCGGCTGCGGCACGCTCCGCAGCGGGGGTGGGGCCAGATGACGGCTTCGACTTAGCACACCCCCCGGTCCCCGCCGCCATCATGGCGAGCAGCAGAAGTGAGACGGCTCGAGGAACGGCGTTCGATGCTTGGGAAGCTGCGAGCGTCAGTTGGGTGCGCATGGGCCTCTCTCTGCCGGCGGGAATCCGTCATCCACATTGTGGCCGGAACAGGGCAAGAAGCAGGCCCGGAGGGATGGTGGAAGCGACCCCGTTCCGAGGGCGCGGTGGCTCGGCCCCGACGGCGTAGCGTCTTGCATTTCATACAGTTAGCGGCCCGGTGTCGGAGGCGGCCGGCGCCGGCGCCCGGGCCGACACGGGGCCCATCCCAGCGGGCCTTGCAGGATGCCCGTGCCGCACACCCGGATTGCCGGGGGCCGGCGCTAGCGTTGAGGCCGAGGGCGGAGGCGATAGACGATGGCGCCGTCGATCGTGACGGCCGGGTCGTACCATGCGGCGAGACGAGCGGCCAGGAGCGCCTGCGCCTCATCCTTGCCGCCCAGATACCAGAGCCGCTCACGGGTGACAATGAACCTCGGTTTCGCATCGAGAATCTTCTCGAGTTCGCTCGTGGTCGTTGCCGACGGCCCGATCATCACTTCGAGGAGATACTCCTTCCCGATGGCCGATGGGTGGGTGACCGTTCCCGTGATGGGCCTGGTGCCGGTCAGCCAGTGGGCGATATGGTCGCCCATCAGGTACATCGGTTCTCGAGACGGGTTCGCATCGCGCAGGTATCTCGCCAGGCGGTAGCCACGGTCGTTGAACACCGACTCGCCGCGGCGGAGCGTCCCACCCAATTTCCAGTATCGGCGAGGGATCGACAGTCCCTCAGTGAGCACCAATCCGACCAGGACAAGGGCGACCGTCACGCGTGAGCGGATCTCGAATCCGCCCGCGACCGCGGCGGCGAGCGGGATCGCCAGGAATGGAACCACCTGAAGGCGGTAGTGCGAGTAGGTGGGGCCACTCAACACGATGGAGAGCCCCGTCGCGACCCCCATGACTCCAACCGCGATGATCTGGCGACGCTTGTTGTCAGAGAAGGCCGCCCAGCGCCGAGCGAGCGGTATCATGACTACGATGGCGAGTGCCACGAGCACGGCTGAACTCGCCAGGATGCTCGTCGGGTCGACTTGGGAGCCGCTATACCGGAGCGGCGCACGGATAGCTCCCGTGACGAGGGCATCGAGCTGACCTTCGGATGCATAGAGCGTTGCGATCAGGCCTGGTAAGAGCACGGCTCCGAGGCCGAAGGCCAGGGCCTCGACGGCGGACGCCCGATCCCGTGCCCGCACCACACGCCCCACGGGGTAGGCGGTCACGGCCAGCGCGACATAGGCCAAGTTCGTCCGAATCAGGACCGCTGCAGCCAGCAACAGGCCGAGGCCCAACATGGTGCGCGGGGTCCGTCGGGGCGAGACCAGGAGGGCCGTGGCGCCCATGAGCGGAACCACGGCCAGGGTCTCCGTCATCGTCGCCTGTCCGGAGCCCACGATACTGAGAAAGATCACCACCAGGATCCCGGCCACGATCCCGGTAGCCCGCCTGTCCAGGCGGGTTGCAATCCGATGGGTCAGGTAAGCGGCAACCAACACGGAGAGCGCACCGCCGATGCGCACCGCCACGATGGACGGATGGATGGCGAGAAACAGCGCGAAGAGGACGTAGGCGAGGGGGGGCTTGTTGTCCCAGAGCTCGACGTATGGGAGACGGCCGTCGAGGAGTTCCTGCCCCATCAGGATGAACGTGCTCTCGTCCCAGTTGATGACCGAGGGGAACCAGAACGGGAACCGTACGACGACGACGAGCGCGGCCAAGAGAAGGACGACTCGAAGCTCGCCGCGCCATGGGGGTCGGTTGGAATCGGTGATGGCACACCTCGTCGAGGCTCGGCGGGCGCTTTCGTGGGCGACGGCATAGTAGCCCATCCCGGGCCGTTCGTGCCAGGCCGTCACGTGGGACTTGATTCTTGCGGTCCCTGGGCCGGGCAGTAGCTTAGCCCCCCAACCGATGCCTACTGGCTAGCGCGGCGGAAGCGCCTTCCGTCCGCCCCTGATCCTTCGATACTCCACTGATTCCGAGACCCGCGAACTAGTCATCTTTGCCCAGCGGTAAGGCACCGTCGGTTGAACGTATTCTCGTTTTGGAGGACTCTGCACATGACGCGCATCAGACAGTGGCACCTCGTCCTGCGATCGGCCTTCGTTCTGGTAGTCCTCGGCGTGTTGAGCGGGGTCACCACGCTGGCCGACGCCCAAGGCGACGCGGCGGAACAACCCTACATCTATGCTTCCTACTGGAAGATCCCCTGGGACCGGGTCGACAGCCTCACCAAGCTCAACAAACTGTATCCTGTGGTGGCCAAGGCCAAGGAGCTGGGCACCATTCTCGATCGCACATGGTTGGTGCACCACACCGGCAACGAGTACAACGTGGTGCTCTCGACCCGGTTTGCCTCGTGGGAAGCCATCGGTCAGGGGGCGCGGATGGGCGAGGCCTTCCGGGCCTTGGAACCGGATTCGCTCCGGCGGGCGGAGGTCAACGCGGGCTACAATTGGGTCTTCGACCCGGCGGTGACGTCCCACTACGACATCATCTACCAGGTGATGGAGGCGCCGTAGGTGCAGAGCTGATGGTACGGGTCCCCGATGGTCTCAACGCCAGGAAGCCCCGCCGTCACTCATGGTGACGGCGGGGCTTCAGTCTGTTCATGGGCCTGGGTGGAGTTGAACCACCGACCTCACGCTTATCAGGCGTGCGCTCTAACCACCTGAGCTACAGGCCCCCATGTGAACTTAGACCACGGTCGGGGACTCGCACGATAGCGACGCCGCATCCCCAAGGCAACCCAATCGTGGTCGACCGCACACGTCCCGCCACCGATTCCTGGTGGCTTACGCGTCCCAATCGGAGCGCCGCTCCCGGCGCCGAGGCACGAAGTCCTCCTCGTCCTCGAACTCCTCTTCGTACTCCTCGTACTCGTCCTCGTCCTCGTCCTCGTCGTCGAGTTCGCTCGAATACTCGTCGTCGTCTTCGTCCTCGTCATCCACGTCGGGGAGTTGGTACCCATCGTCCTCGAAGCCATCGTCATCATCGAGCTTCCGACGGAGCTGGACCGGCTCCATCGACATCTCCCAGGACAACATTGTCTCCTCCGGTCAATTGAAAACAGGGGATTGATCAACCACCATCACGAGGCCTCCCCTCCGGCGGCCTGGGCGTCGCGGGCGGCTCGACGGCGGTCGTGGGCCTGCAAGACCCGCTTCCGGAGCCGGACGGCGGCCGGGGTCACCTCAATCAACTCGTCATCTTCGATGAACTCCAGCGCATACTCGAGCGTAATCACCCGCGGCGGCTCGAGCACCACGTGTTCGTCGGACGCCGTGGTCCGCATGTTGGTGAGCTTCTTCTCCTTGGCGGGGTTCACCTCCATGTCTTCGGTACGGGAATTCTCCCCGACGATCATCCCTTCATAGAACCGCTCCCCCGGACACACGAACATGGTCGCGCGCTCCTGCAGGTTGCCAAGCGCAAACGCGACGGCCGTGCCCTCGCGGTCCGCCACGAGCACGCCCCGCACCCGGCTGGCCAACGGCCCAGCCCAGGGACCGTATTCCAGAAAGCGGTGATGAAGCGTGCCGGCTCCACGGGTATCGGTGAGGAACTCGGACCGATAGCCGAAGAGCCCCCGCGCCGGGATGCTGAACCGCAAGCGCACCGTCCCCTGCCCCGGATGCCGCATGTCCAAGAGCTGGCTCCGCCGCGGCCCCAGCCTCTCCATCACGACCCCCATCAGATCCTCGGGCACATCGACCAAGAGTTCCTCATACGGCTCGAGCAACCGGCCCTGGGGGGTTTCCCGCGTGATGACCCGGGGACGGGACACCTGGAATTCATACCCTTCACGCCGCATGGTCTCCATCAAGATGGTCAAATGCAGCTCGCCCCGTCCCGACACCTTGAGGCTGTCAGGGCGGTCGGTCTCTTCCACCCGGAGGGCTACGTTGCGTTCGGCTTCTCGGAAGAGTCGTTCCCGCAGGTGGCGGTTGGTCAGGTACTTGCCTTCGCGCCCCGCGAAGGGACTCGAATTCACCACGAAATCCACGGAGAGGGTCGGCTCCTCCACCGCGATCCCGGTGAGTCGCTCAGGGTATTCGAGGGCTGTCAGGGTCTTGCCGACCTCGATCCCGTCGAACCCAGCCAAGACCACAATGTCGCCGGCATGGGCCTCCGCGACCTCGACCCGGTCCAAGCCAGCGAACGTGAAGAGCTTGCTGATTCGGCTCCGTTCCAGGCCCGCCTCGTCGTCGGCGACCAGTCCGGCCGGTCCCAGGGGCAACAAAGCCACTTCATCACCCACCTTGATCGTGCCGCGCTCGATGCGCCCGATCGCCATGCGACCCAGAAAAGTCGAGAAATCGAGAGTGGACACCAGCATCTGAAACGCACCGTCACGTTCGCCGGTAGGTGGGGCAACGTGCTGGAGGATGGTCTCGAAGAGTGGAGCCAAGTCGCGGCCTGGTGTGGCCAGGTCGTGGGTGGCCGTTCCGTCGCGCCCCACGGAATAGAGGAATGGAGCGTCCAATTGGTCTGCCGTGGCCTCGAGGTCCAAGAAGAGCTCCAGAACCTCGTCGTGCACACGGAGCGGTTCGGCGTCGGAGCGATCGATCTTATTGACACAGACGATGGGGTGGAGCCCGAGGTCGAGCGCCTTCCTGGTCACGAACCGGGTCTGGGGCATGGGGCCCTCGGCGGCATCGACCAACAACAACACCCCGTCCACCATGCGCAAGATCCGCTCGACCTCACCACCGAAGTCGGCATGACCCGGCGTATCCACGATGTTGATCTTGGTGTTCTTCCACCACAGCGCAGTGTTCTTCGAGAGAATGGTGATTCCGCGCTCGCGTTCCAGGGGATTCGAGTCCAGCACCCGCTCTTCGACCCGTTGGTTGGCTCGAAAGGTGCCGGCCTGGCGAAGCATTTGGTCGACCAACGTGGTCTTCCCGTGGTCGACGTGCGCGATGATCGCGAGATTCCTGATGGGGTGTGTTGCTGCCACCGTTTTCTACACTGCCGTTGTGGTCCTCATCCGAGCGGTGCCGTCACCGGCCCGCATCTGCCCCGACCGGCCCCAAGCCTTGTCCGAGCGGCATATATAGCGAGGGAGCTGCATCGGGGCAAGACAAAACGGCCGGTCCGGGAGACTGGGCCGGGCGCGGTCAGACCGCGGGCCCATCGTCACACTGGTCCACTTCGAGCTGGATGGTGACGTGTGCGATCCCGATGCCGCTCATCTCGGACCGGATCGAGTCGAGCACGTTGGGGTGGGCGCCGAGCCGGGGAACCACCGCATGCCCACTCATGGCCACCATGCCGCTCGTCACCGTCCAGACGTGCAGGTCATGCACCTCTGACACGCCGTCGATGGCGAGCATGCGTTGTTGGACGTCGACCATCGAGATGTGCTGCGGGACGGCTTCTAACAGGACCTCGGTGCTTTCGCTCACGAGCCGCCACGCGCCGATCAGGATCAGGATGGAAATGAAGATCGAGGTGAGGGGGTCCACCGCGGTCCACCCCGTGGCCAGGATCACCACGGCCGCCGTGAGCGCTCCCACCGAGCCCAAGGCATCCCCCAAGACGTGCAGGTACGCGCCGCGGGCATTCAGGCTGCCATGGCGGGTGGTATGAAGGAGGCCCAGGGCGACGAGGTTGATGAGGAGGCCAACCGACGCCACCGCGAGGAACAGCGGGGTGTTGATTTCCGCGGGCTCCCGGAGCCGCCCTAGCGCTTCGATGACGACCCACACGGCGATGCCCACCAGGACCGTTCCGTTGATGAAGGCCGCGAGGATCTCCCAACGATGGTAGCCGTAGGTCTTGGTGGCGTCGGCGGGCCGCTGAGCCATTCTCGCTGAGAAGAGGGCCAGGCCCAGGGCGCCCGTATCCGTGAGCATGTGGCCGGCATCGGCCAACAGGGCGAGGGAGCCACTCACCCACCCGCCAACGGCTTCGACAACCATGAAGGTGGCCGTCAAGCCGAACACGAGCCGCAGCCGGCGGAGCGTTGCGGGGTCCCCGAGCGCGCTCGGGGAGACGTGAGCGCATCCCTGGAGCACCGCCGGATGTTGGCCGCTCCGGCGGGGCTTGGCTGCCTGGGGTGTGGCGGTTTCGTCGTTCATGATGTGGCGCGATCCGGCGTCTCTAGCGGGACGGGGACCCTCCCCAATAGTCTCTAATGTCGCTAGTCTTACGGCCTATGGAAGACCCCCCAAGCATACCTATCGCTCTCGGGCTGGCCTCGGTCATCATCCTCGTTCTGGCCAACGCCTACTTCGTCGCGGCAGAGTTCGCCCTTGTCGGAGCCCGAAAAACCCGGCTCGAGGCCATGGTGCGCCGCGGCGATCGCAAAGCGGCCTTGGCCAAGCGAGCCATCAAGTCTCTCGACCGATACATCTCGGCCACCCAACTGGGCATCACCTTCGCGTCGATCGGCTTAGGCTGGGTCGGCGAGCCCGCCCTGGCACACCTCATCGAGGGTGGCCTGGCGTGGCTGCCTGCGGCCCTGGCATCGCTCAGTTCCCACGCCGTGGCCGTGGCCATTGCCTTCGCCATCATCTCGGGGCTCCACATCATCCTTGGCGAGTTGGTCCCCAAAGCGCTCGCCCTGCTGTACCCCGAGGAGGTGAGCCGCTGGGTCGCCGCCCCTCTCATGGGCTTTGCCTGGATCATGTTCGTCCCGATCGCCATCCTGAACGGCGCCGCGAACGGGCTCCTCAACCTAGTGGGCATCGATCCACCGGGCGAAACAGAGCGTCTCCACTCCCCTGAGGAGATCCGGATGCTGGTCGAGCAGAGCCAGGTGGGCGGGAGCCTCGGCACCGACAATGCCCGGCTGCTGGAGGGCGTGTTCGAGTTCAGCGAAAAAACGGCCGAGGAGGTCATGACGCCGCGCACCACAATCGTGGCTCTTCTCACCGAGCAATCGCTCTACGATGCGGCCGACGAAGTCACGCGAAGCCGCCGGTCCCGCTACCCAGTGTACACCGAAACGCTGGACGATGTGGTCGGCGTCGTCCATGCCAAAGATCTCCTGACGGCGCTCCGCTCGACGCCCGATGCGACGGTGGGCACCATCATGCGTCCGCCGTTCTTCGTGCCCAGCACGAGGGAGGTCGAGGACGTGTTGGCTGACATGAAGCGGCTCAAGAGCCACCTGGCGATCGTGCTCGATGAATACGGCGGAACGGCCGGCCTGGTGACCATGGAAGACCTTCTCGAGGAGATCGTCGGGCCCATCTTCGACGAGCACGACCGCCTCGCCAAGGCCAGCAGCAAGCCGCCCGGCGGTGCGATCGTGATCGATGGCAGCATGCCCATCGACGACTTCAACGCCGCCCACAGGACCGACTTCGACACCACCGATTACACGACCATGGGGGGCCTGCTCTTCGGCCAGCTCGGCCGTCTGCCCGCGGCCGGGGACCGGGTGCAGCTGGACAGCCATCTCTTCCAGATCGAGGAGATGGAGGCGCGGCGGGTCAAGACGGTGCGGTACTTCGGGAAGGAGAAGGTGGAGTCTTAGGCAATGCTCCTGCCCCCCGGTGCTTAAGCACAGCGGCCCGGCACTGCCGGGCCGCTGTGATTTTGAGCCGCCGCCCCCCTCCGCCTGCGACGGGGCCTACCGCCGTCCTCGGGCGATGGGCGCGGCAAGCGGCCGCAGCTTGAAGTTGGGACCGTGGATGCTGTCGGCGTAGACCGCCGCCCATCCCTTGGTCTCGTTGGGGTGGCAGCTCAAGCAGGCGAACTCGGTAGTGATATACGGATTGGCGGTGCTGCCGTCGGTGGAGAACTGTTCCGCCAGCGAATCCGAGTTGATCGCGAAGATGTGGCTGCTGATGTCGCCCACGAAGGGCGCCAGTGAGACGGCGCTTTTCGCGGCCTTGGGCATGTGACAGTCCATGCACGCCAGCGTGTCCTTCTGGAATGCCGCGAGCGGAGCGGTCTGCAGGGATGCCAACGCGGTTGTGTGACAGTCGTCGCATTCCGCGTTGAGCGCCTGCGCGCCTTCGAGATCATTGTACACGATGCCGGTGTGGGGATCGTGGCAGGTCACACAATCGAGATTCCGGTGCGTCGACTGTTGCAGCTCGTTGTACTGCTCGTGGTGGCGAATGAACCCGCCCTTGGCGATCACGACGTTGTTGACCCCGCCCCGATTGTGACACGAGCCGCACTGCTCGGCCCGGGTGTCGACGGAGACGGGGACCCCCGTTGGATTCTCGGCGTGGGCGCTCCCAGGACCATGACAGGCCTCGCACTGGATGTCGGGCTCGGACCAGGTGCCGATGATGCCTTCCAGGCCGTCCTGGTGCCCGGCGGAGGAGTACCCCGTGGTGTGACACGCGCCGCAATCGTACGGCTTGACCTCGTCCTTGTGGTAATCACTCCAGCCGCCGGTGGCCAAGTTGTACTGGTTCTGCCCTCCCGCGGTGATGATGTAGCCATCCGTGCCAAGAAAGCGGGCCTTCCACCCGAAGCCGCCGATCACGTAGGTGACGTCGTTCCAGCTGACGCCCGCCGGCGGATCGGGGACTGTGGAGAACGGGTACGACGGCGGCTGGCCGTTCACGACCTTGTTGAGCTTGTAGGGGTGACCCGACTTGATGACGTCGAGGGTCGGTTGGGTATGGCATTGCGCGCAGGCGTCGGAGCCGATGTACGTGACGGCCAGCTCGGCGGGATCAGCTACCGTCCCAGCTTCGTCATCACTACACGCGGACAAGACCGCAACGACGCAGATACTCAGGAGCATTCCCCAGGCGGTCATCCTACGAACGGGATCTACGGACATACGTTCCCCTTGCTGGGCACAGGTGGCCCAAGACACACTAGCCCCTCCACTGCGAAGGCCTCATGAGGCGGCCATGAAGTTTGGTTTAGGGACGGTGAGGAGGGTCGGGTGCCGGGGGGCTTAGGCGGCCCGGTTCCGGGCCGCCAGCAGGGCCGCCAATTCGAGGGCCGCGCGCATGCTTGCCGGATCGGCCTGTCCCGTTCCCGCGATGTCGAACGCGGTTCCATGGTCGGGCGCGGTCCGGGGGAAGGGCAGGCCGAGGGTCACGTTCACGGCGCGACCGAAGGCCGCCACCTTGATGGCGGTCATGCCCAAGTCGTGATAGGGCGTGATCACCGCATCGAATTCGCCCCGCATCGCCCGGACGAATACCGTGTCGGCGGGAACGGGTCCGGCGGCGCCGAGGGTGCGCGCGGCGGGCTCGAGCACCCGGGCATCTTCGTCTCCGAAGAGGCCGCCCTCGCCGCCGTGGGGGTTGAGCGCGCAGACGGCCAGCCGCGGCGAGCCGATGCCCCACCAGGCGGTGAGCGCTCGGGCCGCGAGTCGTCCGGTACGAACGACCCGCTCCGTGGTGACCAGGGCCGGTACATCGCGCAGGGCCACGTGGGTCGTGACCAGGACCACCCGCAGCCGGTCGGCGGCCAGCATCATGGCCACGTCCACATCGCCGGCCAGGTGGGCCAGCCACTCGGTGTGGCCGGGGTACGGGAAACCGGCGAGATGGAGCGCGTGTTTGTTGGCCGGTCCGGTGACCACGGCATCCACCTTCCCGTCCAGGGCGAGCTTGACCGCGGCTTCGACGGCGTGCCCGGCCAGCCGTCCGGCATGCACGGCGAGGCCTCCCCCTCCCCCGCCCCCGCCCCC
>JBFGLJ010000073.1:0-13497 GCA_041576235.1 Gemmatimonadales bacterium
CCCCCCCCCTCCACTTTGGCGGGGAGGGGGGGGCGCCCCCTCGACGGCGGTCAACAAGCTATTAGCTTTGCACACGGAGTTCAGCGGACGCTGGCTCCCCCTCCTCATCACCGAGGGATTCCATGAGTCTTACCGACAGCGCTCGCCGGACCTTTTCGAAGTTCGAGGTATTGCGCGACCTCGAGACCAAGGTCCGAGAGCTCATGGCCGAGCACCAAGCCAAGCGCCAGCTCTGGTTTCCATCCGACTTGCTTGGCCCCCCGGAAGGGGAAAGCCGCGAGGAGCATGACGCCGAACTCCGCACGCGGGCCAGGGGTATCCCGGACGCGGCCCGGGCCGCCGTGACGCTGAACCTCCTTACCGAGGAGGGCCTCCCGCATTTCCACCGGATGTTGGCGGTGTATTTGGGAGACAACAGTTTCTGGCGCGATTGGAACAATCTGTGGACCGCCGAAGAAGACCGGCATGGCGTCGTGCTGCACGATTACGTCCGGCAAACCGACCTCCTCGATCAGCGCAAACTCGAGGAATTGCAATTCAATTACCTGCAGAGCGGCTTTCATCCGGAATGGGATCAGGATCCGTATCGGGTATTCGCCTATACCACGCTCCAGGAACGGGCGACCCAGCACTCGCACGCCGAGACCGGCAAGCAGGTCGCCGAGTACGAGCCAGTGCTGGCGAGCGTGCTGCAACGCGTGGCTGGCGAGGAGGCCCGACATTACAGCTTCTATCGGACAGTCTTCAGCCACATCCTCGACCGCGACCCCAACGAGGCCTTGCACTCCGCCTCGCTCATTCTGCCGAGCCTTCAGATGCCCGGTGTAAATATCCCCGGATTCAGCAAGTTCGCCGACGTGGTGCGGCGGGCCGGGATCTATGGCCCGAGAGACTACCTCCGAATCGCCCAGGAGCAGATCCGGGTGTGGAAGGTCGAGGGCCTTACCGGGCTCAACGAACTCGGCCGAATGGCTCAAGAGAAGATCATGGCCCTCCCCGACCGCTTGCGGCGCTTCGCCGATCACGTCGAACTCCGAAGTGATGCCAAGACCTTCAGCTTCGAAGTGGTGTTCAACCGTGAATTCGCGATGCCCTAGCGGCGTGCTGGTCGCGTCGCTGGGGCTGAGTCTGGTCCTGGCGGGCTGCGGCGGGGAATCGGCCCGGGACAGCGCGCGCGGCCCCGACATCACCCGGCAGGTGACATCGGACGCACAGGTCCTGGGCCAGGAGATCTTCGTGCTCGCCGACCGGACCATGGACTACATCGGCTCCCATCAGGGCCGGGTCCCGAATTCGTTGCGGGAGCTCGGGATCGATAGTCTCACACCGACGACGGCGCGGTGGCTCACCATCATCGACAAGATCCCGGTCATCGCTGTCGAGTACAGACGCTCCAGTGCCAAGGAAGTCAAGACGTGCTGGGGCACCCACGAGGTGCTCGAGCAATCGAGTCTCCGTGGTGATTTCACCGTCACCTGTCGCTGGCCCTCCGGCGAAGAGGCCGAGGTCGTGGTCCAACGGGAGGTGGGTCGCTGAGCGTCCTCCTCGCCGCCCGGGTTGTCGTCTCCATAGCCCTGGTATATGCCTCGATCGTTGCCCTCACCCATTGGGCGCTTCGAGCCAAGCGGCTGAGTCCAATCGGCCGCTGGCCCCGCCTCGTGCATCGCATGAGCGAGCCCGTGATCCTCCCGCTCGAGCGGCAGGTCATCCGGGCGGGAGGCAATCCGAAGGACGCGCCGTTCTGGCTCTTCGGCATCGTCGTCGTCGGCGGGTTGCTCCTGTTGGGGTTTCTGGGGTGGGCCGGGCGACCCTTCGGCCGGTTCGCCCGCATGCTCCAGTTCGGTCCCGGTGGCTGGATCCTCGCGTTGGTCGACATCAGCTATTACGTCCTGACCATCGCCCTCTTCATTCGCGTGATCGGCAGTTGGCTTGGGTTCGGCGAATTCGCCAAAGCGATGAAGCCGGTCCGCAAGTTGACTGACTGGATCGTCGACCCCATTCGGCGCGTGTTGCCCCCGTTCGGCATGTTCGACCTGAGCCCGCTTGCCGCATGGCTCTTGATCTTGCTTGCGCGCACCCTCATGGTGGCCATCATCACCCCCCTGCTGCCGCATTGACCCCCGTCACGGCGACATCGGATGCCGGCGTCGCGATCCGCGTCCACGTGCAGCCCAGTGCCGCGACGACGGAAATCGTGGGGCTCCACGGCGATGCGCTCAAGATCCGCGTGGCTGCCCCACCCCTGGACGGGGCCGCCAACGATGTTCTCATTCGATTCCTGGCCGACACGCTTGGGGTGCCCCGCCGGGCCATCCGCGTGACGCACGGGTCCGGCAACCGGCGAAAGCTGGTGGCGGTGACCGGTATCGCCCTAGCCACGGTGACCCAGGCCATCCCTTGCCTTGGCGGGCAAAGTCGTTAGACTGGAGAATTACAATCGCGTCTCGTGGTGATTTGCGCTGCTTGCGGCCACGCTAAACAACCGCTAAAACGCCCGCCCGGAGCGCTTTAGCTTCGGGTTTTGGCGTCTTTGGAAGCGAAGAGAGGACCATGTGGGCTTGAATTCACCTGAGCGATCCGACGACACGGCCCGTGCAGCCAGGGCCCGCCGGCTGTCCCGGCTCGAGGGGTTGCTCCGGGAACGTATCCTCCTCTTGGATGGCGCCATGGGCACCATGATCCAAGAACTCGCCCTGACCGAGACGGATTTCCGGGGCGAGAGGTTCGCCGACTCCCACCACGACCTCAAGGGCAACAACGATCTCCTATCGCTGACGCAGCCGGCAAGGGTGCACGAGATCCACCGCGCGTATCTGGAGGCCGGGGCCGACATCATCGAGACCAACACCTTCAACGCCAATGCCATCTCCCAGGCCGATTACGGCTTGGAGGGCATCGTTGCGGAACTGAATCGGGAGGCGGCCCGCCTGGCGCGACAAGCCGCTGATCGCTCCGAACATGCCACGCCGGAGCGGCCGCGTTACGTGGCCGGGGTCCTGGGCCCAACCAACCGCACGGCCTCGCTCTCGCCCGATGTGAACGACCCCGGTTTTCGGAATGTGGCCTTCGATGCGCTCGTCGAGACCTATGCCGTTGCAACCGCCGCCCTGCTGGACGGCGGGGCCGACCTGCTGCTGGTCGAGACCATTTTCGACACCTTGAACGCGAAGGCGGCCCTCTTCGCCATCGATCAGGTGTTGGAGAGGCGAGGCGAGCGCGTTCCTATCATGATTTCCGGGACCATTACCGACGCCAGCGGCCGTACCCTCTCCGGGCAAACCACCGAGGCCTTCTGGAACTCCGTGGCGCACGCCCGTCCCCTGATCGTTGGACTCAACTGCGCCCTCGGCGCTCGAGACCTCCGCCAATACGTCCAGGAACTGGGCCGCGTCACTGGAGCGTTCGTCTCCACCCATCCCAACGCCGGTCTCCCCAACGAGTTCGGCGCCTACGACGAGGGACCCGATTTCATGGCGGGGATCCTCAGGGAGTTCGCGGCGAGCGGCCTCGTCAACGTCGTCGGGGGCTGCTGTGGCACGACCCCGGACCACATCCGCGCCATGGCCCAGGCCCTCGCGGGCCTCCCGCCGCGGGTCCCGCCGACGATCCGGCCCCTCACGCGGCTGAGCGGACTCGAGCCCCTGACCATCGGGCCAGACACGCTCTTCGTGAACATCGGCGAGCGCACCAACGTCACCGGGTCTCGGCGGTTTGCACGGCTCATCAAGGAAAACGCGTTCGACAAGGCCCTCGAGGTCGCTCGGGATCAAGTGGCGAACGGCGCCCAGATGATCGACGTGAACATGGACGAAGCCATGCTCGATTCCGAGCAGGCCATGACCACGTTTCTGACACTGGTCGCCGCCGAGCCCGACATCAGCCGGGTCCCGGTCGTGGTCGATTCGTCGAAGTGGTCGGTCATCGAGGCAGGCCTCAAGTGCAGTCAGGGGAAAGGGGTCGTCAACTCCATCAGCCTGAAGGAGGGAGAAGCGGAGTTTCTCCGCCAAGCCAAGCTGGTGCGGCGCTATGGGGCGGCGGTGATCGTGATGGCTTTCGATGAGCGGGGGCAGGCCGACACCGCGGACCGCAAGGTCGAGATCTGCGCCCGCTCCTATCGACTCCTCACCGAGCAGGCTGGCTTCCCGCCTGAAGACATCATTTTCGACCCCAACATCTTCGCGATCGCCACCGGCATCCCGGAACACAACCAGTATGCCGTGGCTTATATCGACGCCACCCGGCGCATCAAGGCCACCCTGCCCCACGCCATGGTCAGCGGCGGCGTCAGCAACGTGTCCTTTTCCTTCCGCGGCAACGAGGGCGTGCGCGAAGCCATTCATTCGGTCTTCCTGTACCACGCGATCGAAGCCGGTATGGATATGGGGATCGTCAACGCGGGCCAGCTCACCATTTATGACGACATCCCGCCCGACTTGCTCGAGCGTGTCGAGGATGTGGTGCTGAATCGCCGCGCAGATGCCACCGATCGTCTGCTTGCCATCGCCGATACCGTGGAGGGCCACGAGGCGGCGGAGGCCCACGATCTCACGTGGCGTGAAGCCTCAGTCGCGGAGCGTTTGTCCCATGCCCTGGTGGAGGGCATCACCGACTACATCGTAGAGGACACCGAGGAGGCCCGCCAGCAAGCCGCCAGGCCGATCGAGGTCATCGAAGGGCCGCTCATGGACGGTATGAATATCGTCGGCGACCTCTTCGGGGCGGGAAAAATGTTTCTCCCGCAGGTGGTGAAGAGCGCCCGGGTCATGAAGCAGGCGGTGGCGCACCTCGTCCCCTTCATCGAAGCGGAGAAGGACCAGCGGGCGCGCGCCAAGGGCCGGGTCTTGCTCGCCACCGTCAAGGGTGATGTGCACGACATCGGCAAGAACATCGTCGGCGTGGTTCTCCAGTGCAACAACTATGAAGTGATTGACCTGGGTGTCATGGTGCCCTGCGCCAAGATCCTCGAGACCGCACGGGCGCGTGACGTCAACATCATAGGCCTCAGCGGATTGATCACCCCATCCCTCGAGGAAATGACGTTCGTGGCCGGCCAGATGGAGGAAACGGGGATGACCATCCCTCTCCTGATCGGTGGAGCCACCACCTCGCGGGTCCACACCGCGGTCAAGATCGAGCCGCAGTACTCCGGCCCGGTGGTGCATGTCCTCGATGCGTCGCGAGCCGTGGGGGTGGCCCAGAAGCTGTTGAGTGACACTGCGTGCGACGGGTACGTCGCGGAAGTCAAACAGCGCTACGCGGAGCTGCGGCAGCGCCGCGCGGCGCAGGAGCGCGCCCGGCCGCTGCACTCGCTGTCCGCCGCCCGGTCGAACCGCCTCAAGATCGCGTGGGACTCCACTGCGCCCCCGGCGCCAGCGTTTATCGGGGCCCGGTGCTTCGACGACTACCCGCTCGACGAGCTGGCGGACCGCATCGACTGGGGCCCGTTCTTCCACGCCTGGGAACTCGCCGGCTCCTATCCGGCAATTCTGGACGACCCCACGGTGGGTACCACGGCCACCGACCTGTTTCGCGATGCCAAGCGGATGCTCGATCGAATCATCGCGGAAAAGCAACTCACCGCGCGTGGGGCACTGGGCTTTTTCCCCGCCGCGAGCGACGGGGACGACATCGAGGTGTATCGCAATGGATCGCGGCAGGATCGCCTCGGTGTCATCCATACCCTCCGGCAGCAAATGCAGAAGTCGTCGAAGAATCCCAACCTGGCCCTCGCCGACTTCGTGGCCCCGAAGGCGGCCCGTCTGGCGGACCACGTGGGAGTCTTCGCGGTCACCGCGGGTATGGGGGTGGCGGAACTCGCGGCCTGGTACGAGGCGCGTCACGACGACTACTCGAGCATCCTCGTCAAGGCCCTGGCCGACCGGCTGGCGGAGGCCTTTGCCGAGCGGCTCCATGAACGGGTTCGGAAAGAATTCTGGGGGTACAGCCCCAACGAAGCGCTGGAGACTCCGGGGCTGATCCGTGAACAGTATCAGGGTATCCGGCCGGCCCCGGGCTACCCCGCGTGTCCCGACCACACCGAGAAACGGACCCTGTTCGACCTGCTGGACGCCGAGTCGCGCGTGGGTATTACGCTGACCGAGAGCTGTGCCATGATGCCGGCGGCGACCGTGGCCGGCTACTACTTCTGGCACCCGGAAGCGCGGTATTTCGGGGTAGGAAGGATCGGAAAGGATCAGGTGGAGGACTACGCCCAGCGGAAGCGGCTGAGTGTCGCGGAGGTCGAGCGCTGGCTGGCGCCGAATCTGGCCTATGGAACGGGTACACCGCCGGAGGAGACCGATGGCACGCCTCAGTGATCTGCTCGCCGACGGTCGGGTCCACATTCTGGACGGCGCCATGGGAACCGAGCTCTACAATCGAGGCGTGTTCGTCAACGTCTGTTACGACGAGCTCAATCTCACCGAGCCCGACCTGGTGCGGGAGGTGCATCACGCGTATGCGGCGGCGGGCGCCGAGCTGCTCGAGACCAACACCTTCGGCGCCAACCCCGTGAAGTTGTCGAGCTTCGGGCTCGACGATCGCACCGAAGCGATCAACCGGGCCGCCGTCACGCTTGCCAGGGAGGCCGCCGGTTCTCAGCGCTGTGTGGTCGGCGCCATCGGGCCGCTGGGCATTCGGATCGAGCCCTGGGGACCGACGGCTCGCGAGGAAGCCCGGGCGTTCTTCGCGCGCCAAGTCCAGGGGCTCGCGGACGGGCAGGTCGATGGTTTCTTGCTTGAGACATTTAGCGACCTGGAGGAACTCCACGAGGCCCTGACCGCCGTCCGCGCGGCCAGTGACCTGCCGGTCCTCGCCCAGGTGACGATTGGCGAGGACGGCAACACGTCCCTCGGCACGTCGGTCGAGACCATTGCCGCCCGCCTCACCGAGTGGGGCGCGGACGTCATCGGTCTCAACTGCTCGGTCGGCCCCGCGGTCATGCTGGATGCGATCGAGCGCATGGCCGCGGTCACCGACCGGCCCCTCTCCGCGCAACCCAACGCGGGACTGCCGCGCGCCGTGGGCGACCGCCGCATCTACCTGGCGAGCCCAGAATACATGGCCCTCTATGCCAAGCGCATGATCCAGGTCGGTGCGAGGTTTGTGGGAGGATGTTGCGGCACCACGCCCGAGCACATCAAGAAGATCTGCGACTACGTGGCCAGCGTGCAGCCTCGCCTGGGTACTCGTCCGGCTGCGGTTGCCCAACCGGCTTCGGCCCAGGCGACGCCGCCGCTCCTCGCCGAGCGATCGGGCTGGGGTCGCAAGCTGGCGGCGGGGACGTTTGTCACCAGCGTCGAGGTCCTGCCACCCCGGGGATGGGATCCGGCGCCCATGTTGGATCTCTGTCGGGCGCTGGAACGCACCGGCGTCGATGCGCTCAATGTGGTGGACAGCCCCCGGGCTCAGAGCCGGATGGGCGCGCTGGCGGCGGCGTTGATCATCCACCGGGAGATCGGCGTCGAGACGGTGCTCCATTACACCTGCCGAGACCGCAACATGCTCGGCATGCTGAGCGACCTGCTCGGCGCCGCGGCCGGCGGCCTCCGAAACCTGCTGCTGATCACCGGGGATCCCCCGACCATGGGGCCCTACCCCGACTCGACCGGTGTATTCGACATCGACAGCATTGGCCTCACCAACGTGGTCCACCGCCTCAATCATGGGCTCGATCCCGGCGGCAACGCCATTGGCGAGCCCACGCGATTCGTGATCGGTGTGGCGGTCAATCACGGCGCCAGCGATCTCGACCATGAGTTGAGCCGCTACGCGTGGAAGGTCGATGCGGGAGCCGAGTTCGCCGTGACCCAGCCGGTCTTCGATCCCGACGCCCTGGCCGTGTTTCTCGAGCGGATCGAGATCCGCCGGATTCCCATCATCGCAGGGATCTGGCCGCTCACCTCGCTTCGGAGCGCGGAGTTTCTCGAGAACGAAGTCCCGGGTATTCACGTGCCGGCCGCGATCATCGATCGGATGCGAGACGCGCAGCACCAGGGTGCCGAGGCGGCAAGAGCAGAAGGACTCGCCATTGCTCGCGAGGTGGTCGAGCGGGTCCATGACATGGTGGAGGGCATCCACGTGAGCGTGCCGTTCGGTCATGTGGATGCCGCGCTCGGGTGCCTGGCGGCCATCAAAGCGCGGACAGCGCCTCGATGATGCGATGGTAGCGGCCGTCGACCCCGCCGAACCCCAGGTTGCTCACGTACACCTTCTCCGCGCCGATTTCGCGCAAGGCGCGGATCGTGTTGGCGCACATCCCCTCGGGCGTGACCCCCGCCTCGAAGTCCCGGGTCACTTCCTCGGCGGGCACCGGGAAGAACTCGCCCAGCCGGGCCAGCGTCTTGGGATTGGCGCTGCGATAGGCGAAGACGCCGAACACGGCCGGCAAGTTGAGGTCACGTCGGCGAGCCCGTTGGATGAAGCGCTCCACGCGCGCGATCTGGGAATGAGACGCGATCTGGGTGAGAAAGAAGTCGGCTGAGAAATTGGCATCGAGCAGAAAGTCGATTTGCTCGTCGGGGTCGCGATGGGGGTTGGCCCAGCCACCGAGCGCCAGCCCCAGGCCACGGTCGCGGAGGGCACGGCGGAGTTCCGACGCGTGCGGGACGCACCGCGGGGGGCCAACCGAATGGTCGCCACCAACCACGGTGAGAGCCTGAAATCCAAACGAGGCGGCCCGGGTGGCATGCAGGAAGCAGTAGTCGAGGGCGTGCTTACATGTGAGAAAGGGGACGACGAGCGAGGGATCGACATCGGCCGCCAGGTTAGCCGTCAAATGCGCCAGGTTCTCCTCTTCCGATTGTCCAACGGCATTGTCGGTGAGAAAGATCAGCGTGTCTCGCCGCGCCAGTCGCTGGATGGAGTGATACATGTCGATCCAAATGTCCATGCTCTCCGCTGAGGACATGCCGGTCCTGGGCGGCCGTAGCTCAACCGCGACGAGCGGGCGGTCCTCCCGGAGACGCTCCAACAGGCGGAGGGGCGGGAGTTCGGGGGGGGTGGCGTTTGGCACAGGACTAAGCTAATAGACCGGCCCTCGGCGTCCGCCGATTGAACAGGCCCGCCCGCCGGAGTATTATCCCGCGTGATCCTCAACGCCTGGTTCTGAAGGAATTCTCCATGACCACCGACGTCACCTCAGCTCCCCTTCCGGCCCCGTCCCCACCCCTCACGACGCTCTCCGAGGAAGAGCAGATGTTCCGGGACGCCGTGCGGGAATTCGCCGAGTCCGAGATCCGGCCCCACGTGAGCGCCATGGAGGAGGCCGCGCAAATCGACCTCGATCTCATCCCCAAGTTCTTCGAACTGGGCCTCATGGGCATCGAGATTCCTGAAAAATACGGCGGGTCAGAGGGCAACATCTTCCTCGCCACGCTGGCCATTGAAGAGTTGGCGAGAGTGGACGCCTCCGCCGCGATCTACGTGGACGTCCACAATACCCTGGTCAACAACTGCCTGCTTCGCTGGGGCAACGAAGACCAGTTCGACCGCTACTGCCCCCGGCTGGCAACGGATCTCTTGGGCGCCTTCGCGCTATCGGAGCCGGGCAGCGGCAGCGACGCCTTCGCCCTGGCGTGCAAGGCGGAGGAGAAGGCCGACCACTGGGAGCTGACCGGCCGCAAGTTCTGGATCACGAGCGGTGCGGAGGCGGGCTTCTTCGTCGTGTTTGCCAACGCCGACTTCTCGAAGGGCTATAAAGGCATCACCGCGTTCCTGGTGGAGCGCGACTTCGACGGCTTTGCCGTCGGCAAGAAAGAGGACAAGCTCGGTATCCGGGCCTCGAGCACCACCGAGCTGATCCTCGAGAACTGCAAGGTTCCCAAGGCGAATGTCCTCGGGCCGGTCGGCAAGGGCTACAAGATCGCCATCGAGACCCTGAATGAAGGCCGGATCGGCATCGGGGCCCAGATGATCGGCGTCGCGGCCGGGGCGCTTGCAGCCGCCGTTCAGTATACCAAGGAGCGGGAGCAGTTCGGGAAGCCCATCGCCGAGTTCCAGGGAGTCCAGTTCCAACTGGCCCAAATGGAGACCGAGCTCGAGGCGGCACGGCTCACGGTGTACAACGCCGCTCGCCTGAAGGACGCCGGCGAGCCGTTCCTGCGCGAGGCCGCCATCGCCAAGCTGTTCAGCTCCCAGGTTGCCGAGCGCATCACCTCGCAGTGTGTCGAGCTGTTCGGCGGCTACGGCTATTCCCGAGAGTATCCAGTGGAGAAGTTCTACCGCGATGCTAAGATCGGCACCATCTACGAGGGCACCAGCAACATGCAGTTGCAGACCATCGCCAAGGGGATGTTGAAGTAGGGAGTCGGGAGGAGGGGAGGAGCGAGCGGGTCAGAGCTGGCTGGGGACCCGTTGCATTTTCCGTGGCACCGCCGCACCCCCGTGGCATCCTCGAAAGGCCGCCCGACGGGCCGACCGGCTAACCACATACACCATAACAGCCTAGAGCGGCACTTCGGGGTGGCCTGACCCCGGACGAGGCCCACTGGACCGGAACGAACCTTGCGCTAGCCTCGTCTGTGGTCAGATACCCTTCTCTTCGCGCGAGGATCCCGTTGGCATGAGCCAGTATCCAGGAGCCCCCCGCCGCCCGCGCATCGCACTGCGCCAACACGCATCCGCGTGCCGGCGGGCGTGTGCGGTTCTCGTGGTGTTCCTGGCCACGGCGTCCGTTTCCATCGGATCGGCGGCCGAGCCGCCCGCGCCCGATGATCTCGAACTCAAGCTCAACACCTGGTACGGCGAGGCCTCCAGGCTGGCGCCTGGCGAGTGGGGCGTCGCGGTTGCCGACGAGCACGGCAACATTCTCTGGAGCATCCGGCCCGATCAGCCGCTGATTCCGGCATCGGCCGTCAAGCTCTTCACCACTGGTTTCGCCCGCACCGTGCTGGGGGGAAGCGCCCGCCGCACCACCCGAGTGCTCGGGCGCGGCTATGTCGACCCGACCACCGGCCGCTGGGTAGGGACCTGGGCGCTCGAGCTCAACGGCGACCCTTCCTTGGAACGAGGCACGGGCGACGGCCCGCGCCTGGCGTACCTGGCGGAACAGTTGGCCGCGATGGGTGTGCGACAGGTCACCGGCCCGCTCGACGTGCGGAGCGCCAATGGCCCGGCCGGGGCGGAGTACCCCGCGGCCTGGTCGAGCCGCCACGCCGGACGGTTGTTCGCGCCGCTCATCGGCCCGCTCACCGTGCATGAGAACGTGGTGCGCTTTACCGTCCGGCCCGGCGGGGCGGTGGGACGCCGCGCCTTCATCAGCTCGGTATCTCCGGCAGGCATCGAGCGATTGGTCGCCATCAAGGCGACGACATCGACGGGCCGCCGCTCGCGCCTGCGGGTTCGCCCATCGCCGGGCGGAGGGTGGGTGGTGACCGGCAGAATCGGAGTTCGGTCTCGGGGCCGGTCGATTAGCGTGCCCGCCGCTGACCCGCGCCTGGTGCTCGATGCGGCGTGGGAAGCCGCACTCGCCCAAGTGGGCATCGAGTGGCTGCGGAGCGAGGACACGGCCACCCCCGATGTCCCGAACGGCAGGATCCTGGCCGAGGTCTTCTCTCCGTCGCTCGATTCGATTGCCACCGACGTGAATCGGCGAAGCAGCAACATCGGCGCCGAGTTGATGCTCCAGTGGGCGGCCGGAGACGAATTTGGCCCCGAGCTCCTGACCCAACACGTGCAGTTTGTCACGGGATCACTCAGCGGAGTCCACCTCGTCGATGGAAGCGGCTTGTCCAATCATGCCCGGGTGGCCCCGCGCATTTTCGTCTCCTACATGGCCGAGCTCCCGCGGACCGAAGGCGGGCGGAATTTCCCGCTGCTGCTGCCCGCCAACGGCACGGGAACGCTCAAGCCGCTCGACGGTGATCTCCCGGCGCAAGGTGTCTTCCGCGCCAAGACCGGGACCCTCCGCAACGTCTCCACCGTTGTCGGCTACCTCGGCCACCCCGACGGGGTGTTACTGCTCTCCCTCATGTACAATGGCTCGCGACCCTCATCTGCCCGCCGTGCTCAATGGCGGCTGGTCCGGGAACTCGGCGCCGACGGAATCGTCGTGCCGTCGGTCTGGGAGGAAGAACCAGAAACGCCCCGGTTTGGCGGTCAGGGCGACGGGTGGACGCTCAGGCGCCTCGACATCCGCTAACAGCCGGAGCCGGCACGTCAGAAACTGAGGTGCGCCAACTCCACACCGCTCGGCTCCGCACCACTGGCATCGCGCCGTTCCATGGTCAGCGAAGCACCCATGATCTTGCCGTGCGGTCGCTCGACCGTGATGAAGACCGGGGAGCTCTGTGCGATGGGAAACTCAGCGGCCCGGAGCATGCCACTCTCCGTCATGAACCAGAAGCGATAGACCTCGCCGGCCGGCGCGGGCGGGAGCCCGTGCACCACGATGCTGCAGTTTCCCGTCTTCGGGTTGTCGAAAATCAAGAGCCCACCAGTTCGATCCTTCATGGTGATGCCAGCGTGATGGACGTGCTCTGCCCGCTGAAGGGTGAAGAGCGTATCCTGCAACGCCTTGACCGTCATGTCCCGGCTCTCGACTCGGGCGATAAGGTCCGCCCGCTGGGCGCGACTCGAGGCCCACACCCCGACGGCCAGCAGCAGCGACGCCGCTGCGGCTAGGGGATACGCCCAGCGGTACCACCGACGATCCCGAGCAAGGACCCGTTCGAGGACGTCCCGCTTGAAGGCCGGGCGGGGAGGAATCGGCCGAACGCCCAGTGGCAGCCACCCGAGATCGCGCTCGAGGGCCTCCACCTCCTCGGTGCATTCCTCGCACCGGGCCAGGTGGTCCGCAAAGGCACGACGCTCCTTGGCATCCAGACTGCCGGCCACGAAGGCGCCCCGGTTCTCGATATACCATTGATGTGCACTCATAACACCCAGTCCTTGAGCCCGGACAAGCTCACGCGGAGCTTGGCGATCGCCCGCCCCAATCGGGACTTGACCGTCCCCAACGGGATCGCTAAGTGCGACGCGATTTCCGAATGGGTGAGCCCCTCGAAGTACGCGAGGTGCACGACCCGCTGTTGGTCCTCGGGCAATGCGGCTACTGCAGCCTTGACAGATTCGTGCACATGCCACCCGGGGCGGCCGGCTTCGTCGACCTCCGGGGGCGGCGTGACGGCTCCTTCCTTGCCTCGTGTGATCCCGAAGCGCTCGGTCTTGCGGCGGAGGCGGCGGCGGCGGCGCAGCCGGTCGATGGCGCGGTTCCGGGCGATGCGGAGCAGCCATGGCATCAAGCCGGGATAGTCGCCCCGCGCCTCATGAATGCGATTCCAGGCAATGCTAAAGACATCCATCACCACTTCTTCCGCTTCATCGCGGTCGCTCAGCATCGATTGGGTCACACCCAACAACCAGGGACTGGCGACATCGATGAGTTCGACGAGCGCCTGCTCGTCGCGGGCGATCAGTCGCTCCCGAAGCGATGACGTCGCCCCCGCCCCCGCTCCCCGCCCCTTGAGGGCGCGAAGCCGGTGTCGTCCCGGTGCCGGC
>JBFGLJ010000074.1:0-13388 GCA_041576235.1 Gemmatimonadales bacterium
CAGGCGCGCGCCCTGGCGGGCGGGGAGGGGGAGCAACCGGGCGACCATGCCCGAAGTTTGTGGTACTAGGTGAGGCCTGACAAGTCAGGCGCGGAGGCTACGAGGCGCCGATCCGGTGTCACCAGCCGGGTGGAGGCGGCCTGCGCGCTAATGCCGGCGGCGGATCCCCAGGTTCACAATCTTCTGGAGGAGATCGGGGTAGTCGATTCCTGCATGGGCGGCGGCGGACGCGAATTCCTCCCGTTCGGCAATCTCAGGATTGGGGTTCGCTTCCAAGAAATACGGCTCGCCCTCACGCGTGAGGCGGAAATCCACCCGGGCGTACCCGGTCAGCTCGAGGATCCGGTAGATCCGCTTGGTCGTGCGGGCGATATAGGCGTCGAGGTCCTGGGGGATGCCTTCTGCGGGCTGTTGGAAGATCCCTCGGCTGGCTTGATAGTCGAGGTCGTGTTTGACCCTGGCCGTGGCGATGCGCGGGGCATCCTCGGGAATGTTCTCGAACACGAGCTCCCAGGTCGGCAGCACCTGCAGGCGCTCGTTGCCGATGACACCCATGTACAACTCGCGTCCTTCGATATACTGCTCGGCGATCGCGTCGGTCCCGATGCTGTCGTGCACGAAGGACACTCGCTCAGCCAGCTTGGAGTCCGAGTCGACCACGGAAGCTCGGGCGATACCAAGCGACGCATGTTCGATGAGGCTCTTGACGATGAGAGGAAACCCGAGGCGGGTCGGACGACGCACCTTCCGGCCGACTGGAAAGACGGCGAATGCGGGCACCCGGATGCGGTGATACGCCAGGAGCTTCTTGCTCAGGGCCTTGCCTCGGGCCAGGACCAGACCTCGGGGATTGCAGCCGGTGTACGGGACCCGCAGGAGTTCGAGGTAACTCACGACGTTCTGGTCGTAGGTAGCCTTCCCATGGAATTCCTCGAGCAGATTGAAGACGACGTGGGGTCTCCACTCTTCGACGGCTTCACGGACGGGGAGTAATTCGTCCTGCACGCCCAGCGGCTGCACCTCGTGTCCGAGGTCGCGGAGGGTGGAGACCACGTCGTACTCCGTCTTCCACAGATTGATGTCCTGGGGGGAATGCCCCTTGAGGGAATCGGGCGGCACCAGTTCGGGGTGCATGACGGCTAAGACGCGGAGGCGTTTCATACCGCGATCCAATCCCGGCGGCCGCGCCCATACAGCACCTGCATCGTGGCCACGGTCAGCATCACAACGAAATCCATCTTCAACTGCTCCTCCGGGCCGACCGCCCGCAGGCGGAGGTCGCGGCACCGGTCGATCATGTCCGTCAATACCGAGTCGAGGGTGAAGAGATACTCGCCCGACCACTTGGCAACGGTCCCTCGAATCTCACGCCGGTGGCGTCGCAAGAAACTCGACGCGGCCTCGTGGCGCCGGTACTTGGGGTCATCGGAAAACAGTCGCGACAGGTCGCGGTCGAATGTGCTCGGCATATCCACGCGGTAGCGTTCGCGTCGGTCGTGGTAATGCTGGCCCAGGGTCTTTCGCAGCGTCGAGAGGGCGTCCACATGGGCCCGGCTTCGGACCGGCGCCACGGTGTGTCCAATCTCCGCCATGAGCTGGTTCACATATTGGAGTTTCTTGAGGGCGGGCCAGCCCGCGTATCGCCTGCGCCAATCGGACCGGGGTCGCAACCAGACCGCAAAGGTCTCCGCGAAATCCTCGTCCGGGTGGCTCTGTGCGTACCACAACCTGAGGTGCTGAACGAACCGCCGGCTTGCTGGATTGGGCCGGTAGTACTCCGGATATTTCTTCGAGGAGAGGCCGAAGAGCTGCTGCCATTTCCGCCGTCGTTCGAGGCGATAGGCATGCTGGATGGCGTGGCCGGTTTCATGGCGAAGGATGCGGAGACATTCGGCGCGGCTGCCCCCCTCGACTTCCAGCATCTGATGGCGCTCCAGGCGCATGAGCCGCGGATGCGCCAGGTAAAATGGGAGCGCCACGCCCGGTACCTCTGCGGGACTGAACCACTCGTCGGAAAGCCAGAAATGCGGACGTAATCGGATTTTGCGATGCTCGAGCTCGTCGTAGACCTGCTCGATGCACTCCTGGAGCCAGGTGCCCTCGATGCGGACGCCGAGGTCGCACATGCGGAGCTGGAGCAGGCGGGCGTCTGAATACCGCGTCCACCGCAAACGTGGTCTCTGTCGTGCCATATGCTTCCCGGTTGGTGTTTCTGTCTAGTCCGCCCCGACCCAGGCCGCGCGGGCTGCACGCATGCGCTGTGGAACATTGGTGACGATACCGGAGACCCCGCGGTCCCACAATCGCCGCGCGGTGGTTTCGTCGTCGACAGTCCACACGTGCACCGGGCACCCGACCCGTCGGGCGGCTCGGACGAACCGGTGGGTGGCGACCGGCATCCCCCGGTAGTGCAGTGGAACCGAGAGGGCCCGGTACCCGACGGCCCGGGGCCCGCGCCTCAAGGCCGCGCGCGCGTAAAGCGTGAGGATCTCCCGGCGGGAGGCCGCGAGGGCGAAGGCGCCACCTCGGAACACGTCGAGCGCCTGCCAGGATGCGGATGCGATCACCCAGCGATCGACCCGGCCGTGGTCCTCGAGCACACCCCGAATGCATTCTTGGCCGACAGGCTCCTTGACCTCGATGAGCAGCGGGGTGTCGGGAAACGCGTCGAGCACCTCGGTCATGGTGGGAACGCGAATCCCTCGATTTCTCCATGGAAAAGACCGGCCCTCGTCGGGGCTGTACCGGGCGCCGGCATCGGCGCTCAGCACCTCGGCGGCGGTGGTGGCGCGCACCTCGAGCCGCCTGTCGGTCGTCCGCTCGAGGGTCGGGTCGTGGATGACCACCGGCACTCCGTCGGCCGTCACCCGGACATCGAACTCCAACGCGTCAGCGCCCTGCTCGAGCGCAAGGGCGAACGCCACCAGCGTGTTTTCCGGCGCCGCCCGGGAGGCCCCCCGGTGGGCGATGATGGGCCGGGCTCGGAGATCGACGAGCGGATGGCCCGGCTCGTGCCGCCGCCGGTCATTCACCAAACGTCGGCTCGAACGGCTCCTCTTCGCGGGGTTTGACATCGGGGTTCCGGTTCAAGAGCCGGGCGCACGTGTTCCACCGGAGCCTGGCCTCGTCGTTGTTGGGCGGCTTGAGCGGCTCGGCCTTCTCATACCACTGCATCGCTTCCCGGAACCACCCATAGGCGACTGGTCCGGCACCGTGGCCGCCGCGCCGGAGTTGGGCTTTGCCCCGCCGTTCGCAGATGATGCCGGCGTAATAGGCACGCTTGTACTCGGCCTCCAAGCGAGGGAGCACCTCCCTGGCCCGCTCCACCCCCGCCGATAGCTCATCTGCAAACTGGTCGGTAATGGCCAGGAGCAGCGTGATGAGCGCCTCCTGGTGCGTTGGCTCGAGTTGCAGAATATCGAGACAGATACTCTCGGCGGCCCACGATTGATTCAGGAGCCGGTAATGCCTGGCCTTCTCGAGCGCAGCGGGAACGGCATCCGTCGAAATGGGTTTCGTGTCGAACATGTGAACCACCTTGGGTGGCGCGGGCGTGCCGGGACCGGCGTCAGCCGGCGGAGCCGAACACGTATGCCGCAACCAGCGTCAGCGCCGCGGCAGTGCCATAGGTTAGGACCGCGATGAGTTTATTCAAGTGATAGAGCTGGAGCCCGTCGTACAAAGTATAACGGAAGCGATGCGCCCAATGGAAAAGCGAGAGCGACACCACACCGAACAAGCCCAGGCGAACAACGGGGTGGGCCAGGGCCGCGCGGAGCCCGGCATAGGACGGCAGCGGGATCCACCCGAGCGGTGCGGCGACCCATAACATGAAGATCGCTACTGGCAGCACCATGGCCGCGAGCATCCCCCCGCTGCTAAACAGGGCCCACAGGAACGGTTCGCGGGAGCGTCGCATCAGGGGAGCCTGGATATGAGCCATCCCACGAGGCCCGTCACGGCAACCCATCCCGCCCAGTGGGCCGCAAGGACGATCGCGCTGGGTAGGCGGTGTCCAGCGGCGCGCACGACCAACGCCTTGGGGGCAAGATTGAGCCAGGTGATGGTGTGAAGCGCCGCGCCGACCAGCACGGCGACGTGGAGGCCGACGACCATGGGCTGCTGGAGCCACGTGACAAAGGCGGCGTACGCCGCCGGTCCTCGGGTCACCACCCCCGCCTCGACCAACACCAGGAGTGCGGCGTAGGCCACCGGAACACTCGTGAGCTCCCGGACGATGAACCTCGCATACGCGGGCTTACGGAGCCACCAGAAGATCGGAATCCGCGATCGATACCACTTCGGGTGGTATGGGGTATAGCCCGACTTCATGTGCGTCTCCACGGCGTCAGGACCGACCGGAACCAGCTGGCCGTGGCGGCCACCTTGTAGCGCTGGATCGCCCCCGCCGGGTCCACCTCCTTTGGACAGACGGCGGAGCACTCGCCGATAAACGTGCATGCCCAGATGCCGTCTGCCTGGGAGAGGATATCCATCCGCTCCTCGTTGCCGTGGTCCCGAGAATCCAGGTTGTACCGTTGGCTCAACGCGATCGCCGCCGGTCCGAGGAAGTGGGGCTCGAGTTCGTAGATAGGGCACGCCGAGTAGCAGAGCATGCAGTTGATGCACATGCTGTATGGCTTGTACTCGCCGAGTTCTTCCGGGGTCTGACGGCATTCGCCCTGGGCCAATGGCGGTTCCTCGTCGCGAATGATCCAGGGGCGAACCCGCTGCAGCTTGTCGAGAAAATCGGTCAGATCCCCAACGAGATCGCGGATGACAGGAAACCCGTGGAGGGGCTCGACCCGAATCGGGCCGGGCCCGAGCCGGGCAAGATACGTCGCGCAGGTCAGCACCGGCTCGCCATTTACCAACATCCCACAACTGCCGCAGACACCCATCCGACATGCCCATCGGTAGGACAACGTCCCATCGAGCTCGTCTTTGATGAAATTCAAGGCGTCCAACACCATCCAGTCCTCCCGGCGCGGGACGCGGTAACGTTGCCACGTTGGAGCGTCGTCCTGCTCGGGACGGTAGCGCTGGATCTCCAGGGTGACCGCGTCGGCCATGCTCAGTCCTCCCGTCCATAGACCCGCTCGGCCGGAGGCCAACGAGTGATGGTCACCGGCAGATACTCGATCCGTGGGGGCCCGGCCGCGGAGCGGTAGGCGAGCGAGTGGGCCAAGTAGTCCTCGTCGTTCCTGTCCCGGTAGTCGGTTCGCTGGTGGGCCCCGCGCGACTCACGACGCTCCAGGGCGGAATGCAGCGTTACCTCGGCCAGCTCGAGCATGTTGGACAACTCGAGGCAGGCGATGAGGTCGGTGTTGAAGGTACGGCTCCGATCATCGAGCGCGGCCCGCTCGAAGCGGCCCTTGAGATCGGAGATCTTTTGGGCTGCATCCTGGAGGCCCGCCTGGTCCCGGTAGATGCCGGCGCCCGCCTCCATGGCGGCCTGCATCTCGGTGCGTAACCGGGACACCCGCTCTCCCCTCCCACCCTTCCGTCCGGCATCGGGGGGGGAAAGAAAGCGCTGTTCCAGGCGGCGCTTCTCGTCCGCCGCCTGGGCCACGAGCGGCGTCGCGGTGAGCGTCTGCTCGCGGGCATACTCGGCCGCCGCCCGCCCGGCTCGGGCGCCGAAGACCAGGAGTTCGGTCAGGGAGTTCGAGCCGAGCCGGTTGGCGCCGTTGATGCTGACGCACGCGGTCTCGCCGGCCGCGTACAGCCCGGCCAGCGGGGTCTCGCCGTGGAGGCCGGTGTGGATGCCCCCCATCATGTAGTGGATCACGGGGCGGACAGGAATCAGCTCGCGCACCGGATCGAGATTCTGATACTTGAGACAGAGTTCGCGCACAAAGGGGATCTTGGTGGCGACGACCGCCTCGCCCAAATGCCGGATGTCGAGGTGGACGACGTGTCCGTATGGCGTTTCGACGGTCCGCCCCTGTTTGAATTCCTGGACAAAGGCTTGGGAGAGCCGATCGCGCGGGCCCAACTCCATGGCGCGTTTTACGGGGCGAGGGTGCGGCGTGCCGAGATCGTAGTCCTGGAGATACCGGTAGCCGTCCTTGTTGAGCAGCCATCCGCCCTCGGCACGCGCGGCCTCGGTGATCAGGATTCCGGTAAAGGGCAGGCCGGTAGGATGGTACTGCACGAACTCCATGTCCTTGAGCGCGACGCCCGCGCGGTAGGCGAGCGCCATGCCGTCGCCGGTCTTGATGTTGGCGTTGGTGGTGAAGGGAAACACCTTGCCGCCGCCACCGGTGCAGAGGATGACCGCCTTGGCCAAGATCGCCTGGACGCGTCCGGTAGCGAGCTCGAGCGCAACGACGCCCTGGCACCGCCCGTCGTCGACCAGCAGGTGCGTCACGAACCACTCGTCGTAGCGGTGAATCGGCTGGTACTTGAGCGTGGTTTGAAAGAGAGTGTGGAGCATATGGAAGCCGGTCTTATCGGCGGCGAACCACGTCCGCTCGATCTTCATCCCCCCGAACGAACGCACCGCGATCCGGCCATCGGGGGTCCGGCTCCAGGGACAGCCCCACCGCTCGAGACGGAGCATTTCCTCGGGCGCTTCGCGGACAAAGATCTCCACTGCATCCTGGTCAGACATCCAATCGCTGCCGCTGATGGTGTCGTAGGCGTGGGCGTCGAGGCTATCCTCGGGCTTGATGATCGCCGCGGCGCCTCCCTCCGCTGAGACCGTGTGGCTCCGCATCGGGTAGACCTTCGAGACGACCGCGACCCGGAGCCGGGGGTCGGTCTCGGCGACCGCGATGGCGGCCCTGAGGCCGGCGCCCCCGCCCCCAACGAGCAGGACGTCGTGGGTGAGGAGGTCCATCACCGGCGTGAGTGGAGCTGGGCCGTGAGGCGCATGGGGTCCCCTGGTGCACCGTCGGGATGGCGTAATCGATCCGGGAGGATGGGGAAGGATACGTTCCGATTTTGCAATCGGCCAGAGTCGTATGGCCGCGCCCGTCCCCGTCTATGAACGCTCCGAGGGGTCCGCGTCGGCGAGAAACTCGGCGATCAATCTCGGGTAGCGGCTCCCCGCGACCGCGTAGGTGCTGTTGTGATCCGCGCCCTCGATGGGCACGAGGATACCCGCCTGGCTCCTCTCGGCCAGGGCCTGGCCCATGGCGATCGGCGCGATGCGGTCGCGGGTCCCATGGAGTACGAGCACCGGGGCGTCGACTCGGCTGGCGCGGGCCGAGTTGTCCATGGTCATACGGGTGAGGAACGACGGAAAGATGGGGTAGTGGACCCGGGCCATGGCCCGGGCGGAGGTGAAGGGGGAGTCGAGGATCACGGCGGTCACCGGCCGGGTCGCAGCCAGGTAGAGCGCCGGGACGCTGCCCAGCGATCGGCCATAGATGGCGATGCGGCCCGAATCGATGTCGGGGCGAGTCCTCAGGAACTCCCACGCGCTCTCGGCGTCACGGTAGAGATTTCCCTCGGTGGGCGAGCCGCTGTTTTGCCCGTAGCCGCGGTAGTCCAGCAGCAACAGCCCGTAACCCGGCGGTTGGAGCTCGCCGATCACGGGCGCGAGCGCCGCGACCGTCTCCGCGTTGCCGTAGAACCACAACAGGCCGGGCGCCGGTTGTGTGGTGGGGGGGTGCGGCGGCAGGAACCAGCCGTAGAGGGTCACCCCGCCGGCCCCGTGAACGGCGACCACCTCGCCCCGGTCGTGGCCGTAGGCCTCGGGTCTCGGGACGCCCGCACGGGGGGCCACGAAGACCATGCGTGTTTGGGTGAGCCACAACAACACAGCGAAGAGGAGGTAGGCGAGGACAATCACCCCGCCCAGCCGCACGAGCACGGTCCACATGCCTGCAATCTGCTGGCCGGCGATGGGCGCCGCCAGCCGAGATGCCGGAAGACATCCGCCCGGCCTCGCGGGGAGGCGAAGCCGGGGCGGATGTCTCCGAGACCGCGGGGACAACTCTAGAAGGTGGCGGTGATGCCTCCGAGAACCCGCCGGCCGATGACCGAGCCGCCGAACAGGTGGTATCGCTCCTGGTCGAACAGGTTGGTCACGGTGCCGTGGACGCGGATGTAGTTGTTGATACGATACCCCGCGCTCAAGTTCACCGTTTCGCTGGACGGGACGGTGCCTTGGAAGATTCCGGCGGCCCATTCATAGCCATCGACCAACCGGAGACTTAGTTCGGCGTCGACCCCCTCGAGGCCGCTGTAGGCCAGGGCCAGGTTGCTCTTGTGCTTTGGGGTGTTGGGTTCGAGAACGTCACCAGCAGCCAAGCCCTTGATCTGCTCCCTGAAGAAGTTGGTGTCGAAGAAGGTGTACGAGCCGTCGAATCGAAGTTCATCGACGAGCTGAACCCCAAAGCCAAGCTCGAATCCTCTTTGCTTCACCTCCCCAGCGTTGGCGTAGGAGACCACGATCGCTGTTGCGCCATCGACCCGCGTGAGCCCGAAGGCTGCGGTGAGTTGGTTTGCGGCGAGGAGTTGACTCCGCACCGCATCCTCGAGTAATGAGTCGAACGGCGCGGGCACGGCTGCGGGCGCAGTCCATGCCCCGTAGGTTGGATTCACTCCAGGCAAGAGGTCCGTGACGAAGTTGGTGATCTTGCTCTGGAAGAGGTCGACGCTGACATATACTCGGTCCCCTATGCTTCCCTTGTAGCCGATTTCCCAGCCCGTGACTTCCTCGACACCGAGGTCCGCATTGCCCAATGCTAGGACCGGCACAGCCGACGAACTTCCCCCCGGCGCGCCGGCGAAGAGCTCGCCACTCGGCACACCCGCGAGGGCGGGGCCGAGTGCTGAGGCACGGAGACCGGCCTCGAGTGCTGCGAAGTCGGCCGGAGGGCCCGCCGCGGCGCGGAGGAAAAACTCGGAGTAATTGGGCACCTGAAAGGCTTGATTGAAGGTGACCCGGATCGAGTGGTCGGGGGTCGGACTGTACACCAGCGCGGCCTTGGGAGAATACTCGCTATCGTGAAGATCGGCATCGTCGAATCGGAGTGCGGCGACCGCCTTGAGCTCGGGGATCACCTTAAACTCGACCTGGCCGTACGCGGAATAGGAGTTGTCGCTCCGATCATCGTCTCTGAGGTCCATCAGGGTGCCCTCAGTATCGACCTTGTAGTTCCGAAACGACGCGCCGACCACCACGCGTGCCCGATCTTCCAAGAAACTGCGGTTGGTCTGTCCTTCGAAATGGAAGATCGCCGAGGTTTCCAGCAGTGGGGCGCCGCTTGCCAGTGATACCTGATCCTCGTTGGTGTTTCGCCCCGTGTACCAGGCCGAGAGATTGAACCGATCGGCCGCCCAGGCGGCGCGTACCCAGGGCTTGGTTCCCTTCTGCACCTGCACCCGACCAATACCCGTCACGAAGACTTCGTTCTCAACCCTGGTGGCTCCGCCATCGATCGAGAACACCGATCCGTCGTTGGCGTAGTAATCGAAACGGGCGCTGCCATAAATATTCCGTAAGTCGTCAGGGTCTCCGCTGGCTGATACCCCGGGCGAGGATGTCTGCCCGCTCAGCGGGACCAGTTCGGGGGTGGCCAATGAATCGGGCAAAGGAGCTCCATCGGCAGCCTCGGCATATTCGTCACGCCAGTCTCCCAGCCCGGTCCGCGACCGCGTGAAAGTATCGCTTTGATAGAATCCGGCATTGATGCGGTATCCGACCTGTCCCTCTCCGATCAGCCCTGCGTGGCGCAGGTCGGCCCGGAAGCTGCTCAACTCACCGCCGCCCAGGCTGACCTTGGTGCCCAGGATCTGGCGGGCGGCCGGCGTCACCATGTTGACCACGCCGCTGAAGGCATTGGCGCCGTACAGGGCCGACCCGGGTCCGCGCACCACCTCGACCCGGTCGAAGTCATCGAGCGGGACCGACAGGCCATTCCATTCTTGGGCGCCGAGGAAGGCGATCGAGAGGTCGCGGCCGTCTTGGAGCACCAACACCCGCCGGTTGAGACTCGAATTGAGGCCCCGGGCGTTGACGTTGAAATCGTTGACCCCGCTCTGCACCACGTCCAGCCCCGGCACCTGCTGCAGCGCGATGCCCGGCTGGCCGGTCACCGCCGCGGCTCGGAGGGTCGGTCGTGGGATCACCGCCACCGCCGCCGGCGCCTCGACCACCCGCTCGGGTGCTCGGGAGGGCGCCTCGACGGTCAACTCGCCGAGGGCGATCGGGGTCCGGGTCAGACGGGCGTTGGCGGTGACCGTTTGGCCGGCTTCGACGGTGACCGTTTGATCCACCGGGCCGTAGCCGAGCCAACGGAACTCGACGGTCTGAACCCCGGCAGGCACACGCCCAATGGTGTACTGGCCGGTGGTGGTGGTCACCGTCCGGAGGTTGGTGCCGCGGACCGCCACCGTGACACCTCTGAGCGCGTCCCCGTCCTCGGAGCGGGTCACCGAACCGGTCACCACACCGGTTGCCTGGGCCGCCAGATTGGGAGCCGCGGCCAGCAGCGCCGAGAGCACGCCACCGGTCAGGAGGGTGCGGGTGGTCGCGAGACTTCGTCTAACAGAGTGTGGCATAGCGAGATCCCTCGATTGAAGGACATGTGCGCGAACCAAGATGCACTGTTTGAGCGCAATTGGAAAGCCGATTCACTCTAATCCATTGTTTCACAATCTTTTACCCGGTTGTTCCTCGACGGATTCTCGACCCCTCGAGGGGCCGCTCGCGGTTACCCGGCCGGGCGACAGGTGGAACGGGGGTAATCCTTGATATAAGCATGATAATATAAGTATTTTTAGCACCCCAAGGATGGGGGGATCGTCATGTATGAAGACATCTTCATGAACGCTTCACCGCGGGAAGGCGGGTCCGGCGGTTAGCTTGGCCACCGATTCCGGAACCGGTTCTCGTTCCCCATCCCCGACATGCGAGGGAGAGCATGCCCCGACGTGCCGTCGCTTCTCTGATCGTCGTCCTTGTCTCGGCCGGGTGCGGCGGTGACGCCCCCGCGCCTGCGGCCCGCGACACCGCCCGAGCGCCGGCGTCCGGCGCGCTGAGCGCCTTTCAACAGGAGCACGGGATCGGGCCGGTGACCGAGGCGATCACCTTGGGCCCCATCGACGAGGGACTGGCCGAGCAGGGCGAGGCGCTCTTCGAGACCAAGTGCTCGGCCTGCCACAAGCTTGGCGAGCGCTATGTGGGGCCGGCGGTCGGCGACGTCTTGGCCCGGCGCTCCCCCACCTTTGTGATGAACATGATCCTCAATCCCCAGGAGATGTACGAACGCCACCCCGCGGTCAAACAAATGTTGGCGGAATACATGTCGTACATGCCCAATCAAAACTTGACCCGAGATGAGGCCCGGGCGGTGGTCGAATATCTGAGACACGAAAACGCAGAGTGACAGACCGTGCCCCCGATGCTCGGGAACCACATGTCGCTGCCACGTTCACCTTCATGGAGGTCGTTATGTCGCGTCGTGTGAGGGGGACCACCGGAATCGCCGTGGCGCTGGTGGCCATGCTCACGTTGGCGTGCGGAACCGGCGAGTCGTCGCTCGGCGCCGCCGGTGATGCCGCTTCACAGGTGTACGTCGCACCCGGCGAGTACGATGAGTTCTATCTCTTCACGTCGGGTGGGTTCAGTGGGCAATTGGGCGTGTATGGCTTGCCCTCGGGCCGCCTGTTCAAGCAGGTCCCCGTGTTCTCGCAGTACCCCGAAAACGGTTGGGGCTACAACGAACAAACCAAGGCCATGCTGAATACCAGCTACGGCTTCATCCCATGGGACGATTCACACCATCCCGAGTTGTCCATGACCGATGGGGTGCCGGACGGGCGTTGGATCTTCATCAATGGCAACAACACACCCCGAATCGCTCGGATCGATCTCTCGACGTTCGAGACGGTGGAGATCATCGAGATCCCCAATTCCGCCGGCAACCACGCCTCGCCGTTCGTGACGCAGAACACGGAGTACACGGTTGCGGCGACGCGCTTCAGCGTGCCGACGCCGCAGCGCGACGTCCCCATCAGCACGTACAAGGAGAACTTTGCGGGTCTGTTGAGCTTCACCAAGGTCGATCCCGCCACGGGTCGGATGGCCCTGGCCTTCCAGGTCGAGATGCCGGGATTCGACTATGATCTCTCCCATTCCGGGAAGGGACCGTCGCACGGCTGGTCGTTCTTTACCTCGTACAACAGCGAGCAAGCCAACACCTTGAAGGAGGTGAACGCCTCGCAGAACGACAAGGACTTCATCGCTGCGGTCCACTGGCAGCGTGCCGAGGAATGCATCGCCCAAGGCCAATCGGAGCAGCGGCCGGCGCGGTATGCGCACAACTATATGGACGAGCGCCACATCGCCGTCTCGGAAATGCTGTCGGGCGTGACGGTCACCAATGTCACCCTCTGCCCGGGCCTGGTGTACTATCTCCCGACCCCGAAGTCCCCGCATGGCGTTGATGTGGATCCCACGGGAGAATACATCGCGGCGGGGGGCAAGCTGGCCGCGGTCATCCCGGTGCATTCGTTCTCCAAGATGATCCAAGCCATCGAGAACGAGGACTTCGAGGGCGAGGTCTCCGGCATCCCGGTACTGCGCTACGAGTCGGTCATCGCGGGCGAAGTCCAGGACCCCGGGCTCGGCCCGCTGCACACTGAATTCGATGGCAAGGGATTCGCCTACACCTCGATGTTCCTGTCGTCGGAGATCACCAAGTGGAGCCTCGAAGACTTCACCGTGGTCGACAAGATCCCGACCTACTACTCCATTGGCCACCTTGGCATCCCCGGCGGCGACTCCCGCCAGCCCTGGGGCAAGTACGTGGTGGCACTCAACAAGATCACCAAGGACCGGTATCTGCCCACGGGCCCCGAGCTGACGCAATCGGCCCAGCTCATCGACATCACCGGTCCCAAGATGCGGCTCTTGCTCGACTTCCCCACGGTTGGCGAGCCGCACTACGCCCAGGCCCTGCCCGCCGAACTCATCCGGGACAAGCAGGTGCAGATGTACGATATCCGTGAGAACCTCGATCCGTACGCGGCCAAGAGTGAACGCGAGACCGGCGTGACCCGCCGCGGCCGGACGATCCACATCAAGATGACGGCCATCCGCACCCACTTCGTGCCGGATAACATCGAGGGCGTGCAAGTCGGCGACTCGGTGTACTTCCACGTTACCAATCTGGAGCAGGATTGGGACGTCCCGCACGGCTTTGCCGTGATCGGCGCGCAGAACGCCGAGTTACTCATCATGCCGGGCCAGACCCGAACCCTGGTCTGGGTGCCCACCAAGCCGGGCGTGTTCCCGTTCTACTGCACCGACTTCTGCTCGGCGCTTCACCAGGAGATGCAAGGCTACATTCGAGTCTCCCCGCGAGGCTCATCGGTGCCCATCTCCTTCAACTCACCCAAGTAGCGGGCGTGTGGGTGGCCGGGCACGTCCC
>JBFGLJ010000075.1:0-13117 GCA_041576235.1 Gemmatimonadales bacterium
GACGGGGTCGGTGGAGCTGGCGGCGGGGGTGGAGATGGTGATGCCGGGGGACAATGTGCAGATGACGATCGAGTTGATCACGCCGATCGCGATGGACGAGGGGCTGCGGTTCGCGATCCGCGAAGGCGGCCGGACCGTCGGTGCCGGCGTGGTCACCAAGATCCTGAAATAAACGATGCCGCGCGACAAGATCATTCTGGAGTGCACCGACTGTAAGAATCGGAATTACTTCACCGACAAGAACCGCCGGAAACACCCCGAGCGGGTCGAGTGGATGAAGTACTGCCCGCGGTGCAACAAGCACCGCCTGCACAAAGAGTCGAAGTAGCCATGGCCAAGACCAAGGTCGATCGTGCCAAGGCCGACTCACAGGGCAACGTCGTCGTGCAGAGCCTGGACTTCCTCTCCGCCGTGCGGACGGAGATGGACAAGATCAGCTGGCCGACGCGGGAGCA
Organism: Gemmatimonadales bacterium; assembly: GCA_041576235.1. Classification (GTDB taxonomy): domain Bacteria; phylum Gemmatimonadota; class Gemmatimonadetes; order Gemmatimonadales; family GWC2-71-9; genus JABDII01. The sequence continues at coordinate 456 of JBFGLJ010000075.1, forward strand.
GCTCATCGACGCGACAAAGAAGATCCTGCTCCTGTCAATCGCCCTCGGTGTTCTGATCGGATTGCTCGATTGGGTGCTCCAGAAGATCCTGGTCGACGGCGTCGCGGCGATCACACGGTGATCACCATGGAATACCGGTGGTATGCGATCCAGACCACGGCTGGACACGAGAACAAAGTCCGTGGCCTCGTCGAACGGCGCATCGCGGACGATCCGCGGCCGGATGAGGGAAAGCTGATTCGCCAGGCCTTGGTTCCGACCCAAGAGGTGGTCGAGATCAAGAACGGCAAGAAGGTGACGGTGGAGCGGAAGCTCTATCCCGGCTACGTGCTGGTCGAGATGGAGATGAGCCAGGAGGCGCTCCACGTCGTGAACAACATCCAAGGCGTGATCAAGTTCGTGGGCACCGGACGGATGCCCCAGCCGCTCCGCCAGGATGAAGTCAATCGCCTGCTCGGCATCGTCGAGGAGACCGCCGAGGAGGAGGCGAAGGAAGAGATCCCCTTCATGGTCGGCCAAGTGGTCGAGATCACCGAGGGCCCGTTCTCCGACTTCAGTGGAACCGTCGAGGAAGTCCTTCCCGACAAGGGGAAGGTCAAGGTCACCGTGAGCCTGTTTGGCCGGCCCACCTCGGTTGAGCTGGATTATCTCCAGCTTCGAGGCCATTAGCCGGCGGTCCGCGGACGACCGCCGAAGCGCCGGCTGGTCCGGCACCGTAACCGCGCGGGGAAACGCGGGAGTCAAGGGCTCGGACGGGCCTTGACGAGTTGAGGAGTCACATGGCGAAGAAAGTTCAAGCTGTCGTCAAGCTGCAGTGCCCAGCTGGCGCGGCGAATCCGGCGCCTCCCGTGGGAACAGCGCTGGGTCCGCACGGCGTCAACATCATGGAGTTCTGCAAGCAGTTCAACGCGAAGACACAATCGCAAGCGGGCATGGTAATCCCGGCCGTGATTACGATTTACGCGGACCGGACGTTCGATTTCATCACCAAGACCCCTCCCGCCCCGAACCTGTTGTTGAAGGAAGCCGGCATCCAAAAGGGCAGCGGTGAACCCAACCGCGATAAGGTCGGAACGGTGACCCGGGCCCAGCTGGAGAAAATTGCCCAGATCAAGATGCAGGATCTGAACGCGGCCGATCTCGACAGCGCCGTCAAGATGATCGCGGGCACCGCACGGTCGATGGGGCTCGAGGTACAGGGCTGATGCGCGGCCACGGAAAGCGGTTCGCCGCCGCCTCGGCCAAGGTCGATCGCACCCGCGTCTACCAGCCCGAAGAGGCTGTGGAGCTGGTGAAAGGCACCGCGTTCGCCAAGTTCGATGAGACCGTCGAAGTCGCGGTCCGGCTCGGGGTCGACCCCAGGCACGCCGACCAGGTCGTGCGCGGCACGGTGGTGTTGCCCCACGGAACCGGAAAGTCGGTCAGAGTCCTGGTCATCACCCAGGGCGAAAAGGCCAAGGAGGCCGAGGAGGCCGGTGCGGACTTCGTGGGTGTCGAGTTCGTCCAGAAGATCAAAGGTGGCTGGCTCGACTGCGAGGCCATCGTGGCTACCCCGGATGTCATGCCGCAGCTCGGCCAGTTGGGCAGGGTGCTGGGGCCGCGAGGTCTGATGCCCAATCCCAAGGCGGGCACCGTGACCGTCGACGTGGCCAAGGCCGTCCGGGACATCAAGGCCGGGAAGATCGAGTTCCGGGTCGATAAGACCGGGAACATCCACGCTCCGATTGGAAAAGTGTCGTTTGGACAGGCGCAACTCGTGGACAATCTCAGGACCTTCATGGACACGATCGTCCGCGCCAAGCCGTCGGCCGCGAAGGGCATCTACATCCGCTCGGCCACGGTCTCGAGCACCATGGGACCAGGAGTCCGACTCGATCCGGCGGGGTATCGATGAGTAGAGACGAGCGCCAGGCGATGGTCGAGACGCTGGCCGAGGAGCTCAAGGCGTCTCCCAACCTGTATTTGACGGACTTCACCGGTCTCGACGTGCTCCACATGACCGAATTCCGAAGGCGGCTCCGACAGGCCGGGGTGCGGTACCGGGTGGTGAAGAACACCCTCATGCAGCGTGCCCTGAGCGGCACCGAGGCGAAGGTTCTGGAGGAGCATTTGGCCGGCCCGACGGGGCTCGTCCTGGCCGGCGACCAACCGGTGGTGGCGGCAAAGGTGCTGGCCGATTTCATCAAGGACCACGAGCGCCCGGCCATCAAGATCGGCATCGTGGATGGCAAGACGGTCACAGCGGCGGAGGTGCAAGTCTTGGCCTCCTTGCCGCCGCGGGATGTCCTGATGTCGCACTTGGCGGGCACGCTGCAGGCGCCGCTCGCCCAATTTGCGGGTGTCATGAATAGCATGTTGACTCAAGTGGTAGGCGCCTTGGAGGCGCTTCGCGCGTCGAAGGGCGCGGCTTCTTAAATCGTACGGAGAGAGACGCATGGCGACGAAGCTGAGTAATGACGAGATCCTGGAGGCCATCGGCGGCAAGACAGTGGTGGAGCTTGCCGAGCTGATCGAAGGCTTCAAGGAGAAGTTCAACGTGACCATCGCCGCTCCCGTCGCCGCGCCTGCCGGGGGCGCTGGGGCGGGAGCCGGGGCCGATGCGGCGGCCGAGGAGCAGACCGACTTCACGGTCATCCTCAAAGCAGCCGGCAGCAAGAAGATCCAGGTCATCAAGGTGGTGCGCGAGCTCACCAGTCTGGGGCTCAAGGAGGCGAAGGACCTGGTCGACGGCGCGCCGAATCCAGTAAAGGAAAGCGTGCCCAAGGCCGAAGCCGAGGAAATGAAGAAGAAGCTCGAGGAGCAGGGGGCAACCGTCGAACTGAAGTAGCGGGCTCGACCGGGGAGCCACTGGGGCTCCACCGGACCCTTCGAGACGCTCTTCAGCGAGACGGAATGGAAGCGAACTGCACCACGACACAGCATTCGATGTCTACGCTCCGTGTGGTCTCCGCCGGGGGTGGCGGAGCCATGCCGGAGCCCTTTGCGCTGGGTAGGAAAGCCAATGCCGAATAGCCGACCGGTCATCACGTTCTCGAAGCGCGAAAGCGGCATGACCATGCCGCACCTTCTGGACATCCAGACGCGCGCGTTTCAAAACCTGTTGGTCCCCGAGAAAGACGGGGATCGCCAGGATGTCTCTCTCGATCGGGTCTTCCGCGATCTGTTCCCGATTACCGATGTCAACGGGAAATACTGCCTGGAATTCCTGAACTACTCGCTCGGCGAGCCGAAGTACACCGTCGAGGAGTGCATCGAGCGGGACATGACCTATGCGGCCCCCCTCAAGGCCAAGCTCCGCCTGGACGTGTTCGAAGAAGTCGACGGAGAAAAGCGGCTCAAAAACGCCATCGAGAAAGAGGTCTACCTCGGCGAACTGCCCATCATGACACCGCTCGGCACGTTCGTCATCAACGGCGCCGAGCGCGTGGTCGTGAGCCAGCTCCACCGGTCGCCCGGCGTGGTCTTCGAGGAGGACATTCACCCCAACGGGCAGCGGCTCTTTTCCGCTCGGATCATCCCGTTCCGCGGGTCGTGGGTCGAGTTCACGATCGACATTCACGACGTGATCTACGTCCACATCGATAAGAAGAAGAAATTCCCCGCCACCGCGTTGCTTCGTGCCTTCGGGTACGGCGAGAATCAGGACATTCTGCGGCTCTTCTACGCGACGAAGATCCTGAGCATCTCCGGCAAGGTCGACGCCCGGCAGGAGCGGCGCGAAATCGTCGGCACGCTCCTGGCCGAAACCGTTCCGAATCCCGAGGAGACGGACGGCGACCCCCTGGGCGATATCGGCGACGAACTGACCGCCGAGCGGCTGAACGCCATGCGGCACGCCGGGGTCAAGACGGTCGAGGTGTTTGCGGGGTACTCGAGCCTCGATCTCCGGGACATGGAACAACCCACCACCACCCGCGACCGGCAAGAGCGGGTCCTGGCCGCGCCCGTCCCGCACCCGAAAACCGGCGAGGTCCTGGCCGAAGCCGGGACCGACCTGACGGACAAGGTCCGCGACGCGCTCAAGGGTGAAGGGGTGACGCGGATCGAAGTGTTCCTGCCGAGCGGGCGCGCGGAATCGCCGCTGATCAAGAACACCTTGGTGAAGGACCCGACCCACAGCGAGGCGGAGGCCCTCGAACAGATCTACTCGCTGCTCCGGCCCGGGGAAGCGCCCAACCTCGAAACCGCGCGGGAGGCCCTCAAGCGACTGTTCTTCAACCCCAAGCGCTACGATCTCGGGCGGGTCGGCCGGTACAAGATCAATCAGCGGTTGGGGACCATGTCGCCTCCCGATCATACGGTGCTCACCGAGGACGATTTCGTCGCCATCATCCGCTACCTCATCGACTTGCGTGAAGGCCGCGGATTCACCGATGACATCGACCACCTCGGCAACCGGCGCATCCGGTCGGTGGGCGAACTCATCGCCAATCAGTTTTCGGTGGGGTTGTCCCGCATGGCGCGGTTGGTCAAGGAACGCATGAGCATCAACAGCGACCCCGAAAAGATCTCGCTGGATGATCTGGTGAACGCGCGGACCGTCTCCGCCGTCATTCAGGCGTTCTTCGGCTCGTCGCAGCTGTCGCAGTTCATGGACCAGACCAATCCGCTGGCGGAGTTGACCAACAAGCGCCGGCTGTCGGCGCTGGGCCCCGGCGGCCTGACGCGGGAGCGGGCAGGCTTCGAAGTCCGAGACGTCCATTACTCGCAGTATGGGCGCATGTGCCCAATCGAGACCCCGGAAGGCCCCAACATCGGGCTCATCACCAGCTTGTCCACCTACGCCCGGATCAATGATCTGGGATTCATCGAGACGCCGTACCGGGTGGTGACCGAGGGACGGGTCACGGACGAGATTCATTGGCTGTCGGCGAGCGAGGAGGAGGAGTTCGCGGTGGCCCAGGCGAACGCCCCGCTCAATCCCGACGGAACGTTCATGAATCCGCTCGTGCTGACCCGGAAGGGCGACGACTACCCCATGCTTCGCCCCGAGCAGATCCAATACATGGACGTGGCGCCCGAACAGCTGGTGTCCATCGCTGCGGCGTTGATTCCGTTCCTCGAGCACGACGACGCGAACCGGGCGCTGATGGGGTCAAACATGCAGCGGCAGTCGGTCCCCCTGGTGTTCCCGGAGTCGCCGCTCGTCGGCACGGGACTCGAAGAAAAGGTGGCCCGGGACTCCGGTTCGGTGATCGTCGCACGCCGCGCGGGTACCGTGACCCGGGTCACGGCCGACGAGATCATCGTCGATGCGGGCGGCAGCCGGACCAAGGCCAGCGCGGCGCCGCTGTCTCGGCTCACGCAACACGACCGTTACCGGGTCAAGAAGTTCTGGCGGACCAATCAGGATACGGCCATCAACCAGCGGCCCCTGGTCCAAGTGGGCGACAAAGTCGCGGAGGGACAGATCATCGCCGACGGATCCGCCACCGACCACGGGGAGCTGGCCTTGGGCAGCAATGTGGTCGTGGCCTTCATGCCCTGGTACGGCCACAACTTCGAGGACGCCATTGTCCTTTCCGAGCGGTTGGTGAAAGACGATGTGTACTCCTCGATCCATATCCAGGAACTCGAGTTGCACGTGCGGGATACGAAACGGGGGCAGGAAGAGATTACCCGTGAGATTCCCAATGTGTCGGACGAGGCGTTGGTCGACTTGGATGAGCGCGGTATCGTGCGGATCGGTGCCCATGTCATCCCCGGTGACATCCTGGTCGGCAAGATCACACCCAAGGGCGAGACCGAGCTGTCGCCCGAAGAGAAACTGCTGACGGCGATCTTCGGCGAGAAGGCCAAGGACGTCAAGGATTCCTCGCTCAAGGTCCCGCCCGGCATGAAGGGCGTCGTCATCGATGTGAAGATCTTCAGCCGCATCGAAGATCAGGTGGTCGAGAAGGACCGCGGAGAGCGGATCGGTGAGGTCCGTCGGATCGAGAACGACGAGAAGGAGCGCATCAACGCGGCGATGCGGGAGGAGATGGCGGATCTTCTGGAAGGCCAGGAGGTCGCCCTCATGCTCAAGGCCGGCACCGTCGAAGAGTTCCTGCCCGCGGGCACCAAGCTCGCGACGTCGGTGCTCAAGGACCTCGATCTCAGCGAGATCGACGTCAAGACGCTACGGGTCGTGGACAATAGCGCCAACGAGCGCATCCGGGCCACCATTGACGCGGCCGCCGGTGAGCGAGCCAAGGTGGAGGAGAAGGCGGAGGACCAGATCGACAAGATCCTCCAGCCCGATGAGCTGCCGCCCGGGGTGATTCAGCTCGTCAAGGTGTATATCGCCGAGAAACGCAAGATCAGCGTGGGCGACAAGATGGCCGGGCGCCACGGCAACAAGGGCATCGTTGCCCGCATCGTGCCGGAGGAGGACATGCCGTTCCTCCCGGACGGCTCGGGTGTGGACATCGTGCTGAACCCCCTCGGCGTGCCCAGCCGGATGAATGTAGGCCAGATTCTCGAGACCCACCTCGGGTGGTGCGCCCGACTGGTGGGCTTCGAGGCCAAGGCCCCGGTCTTTCGGGGGGCCGATGAGACCGAAGTCGGGATGTTGCTCCGGCTGGCGGGCGCCCGCTGGGCATCACAGGCGCTCCACCTCGGGAACCCGGCCCCGCAACCCGACGCCGAAACGATCAATCACATGGTGGCCGACCTGAAGCGCATCGCGCCGCACGGTGAGAAGACCTCCATGGAGGAGATCCGACTCGCCATGCTCGCGGATAAGAGCGTGTCGGCGGGAACCAAGGCTCTCTTCAGGAGCGTCCGCGACTTCTTAACCGCGGCCGCCAGAGAGCTGGCCACCCGCGAGCAGGAGCAGCGGCGGCATGAGCTCGAGCTCTTGCGGGCCATGCCCGCGAACGATGACGACGCCTCGGTGATCAGGCCGGATGCCGCCATGCTCGAGGACCTCGAGACCCGCGCGGCCATGTCGCTGGATGAGATCATGGCCGAGAGCGGCCGGCCCGCCATGGCCGCGGTGGTGGAGGGGGGATCCGCGAACGGCGCGGACCTGGATCGGGCGGGGGAGGAGCTGATGCGGACCGCGGGCCTGTTGCCCTACGGGAAGGTGCGCCTGCGCGACGGGCGGACCGGCCAGGAATTCTCGGGCGACGTGACGGTCGGGTCCATCTACATGCTCAAATTGAGCCATTTGGTCGATGATAAGATCCACGCCCGGTCGATCGGTCCCTATTCGCTGGTCACCCAGCAACCCTTGGCCGGGAAGGCGCAGTTCGGCGGTCAGCGGTTCGGAGAAATGGAGGTGTGGGCGCTCGAAGCCTATGGGGCGGCGCACGTCCTCCAAGAAATGCTGACGGTGAAGTCGGATGACGTTAACGGCCGCAGCAAGGTCTACGAGGCGATCGTCAAAGGACAGAATCTCCCGGAGCCTGGTATTCCGGAGTCGTTCAACGTGCTGGTCAAGGAACTCCAGGCATTGGGCTTGAAGGTAACGCTCGGCACTACCGCCGACGGCGACGAGTAACGAGGCAACGATGATTGATTTCCGCAGCGGTCGGGAGCCACGGAGCTCCAGTTTTGACTACATCAGCATTCGCATCGCGGCGCCCGAGGAAATTCGCGGACCACGAGACACCAAGGAACGCGAGCGACTCGAGCTGCAGGGCCAGCGGACCTGGTGGTCCTGGGGCGAGGTGACCAAGCCCGAGACCATCAACTACCGGTCGTTCAAGCCGGAAAAGGACGGTCTGTTTTGCGAGCGCATCTTCGGACCCGTCAAGGACTGGGAATGTCACTGTGGGAAGTACAAGCGCATCCGCTATCGCGGCGTTATTTGTGACCGATGCGGGGTCGAAGTCACCCTCAGCAAGGTCCGCCGTGAACGGATGGGGCACATCGAGCTGAGTGTCCCGGTCGCCCACATCTGGTTCTTCAAGACGCTGCCGTCCCCGATGGGCAACCTGTTGGGTCTGACGCTCCGGGACCTCGAGCGTGTCATCTACTACTCGAACTACGTGGTCCTCGACCCCGGCAAGCAGGAAGTCGAGCTGCACCAGCTCCTGGATGAAGATCAATACCTGGAGTTGCGCGAAAAGGCGCAGGGCGAGAATGACTCGGGGTTCAAGGTGGATATCGGCGCGACCGCGGTGCGCGAGATGCTCCGGAGCCTCGACCTCAAGAAGCTCGCCGAGGAACTGCGGGCGCGGGTAGCAACCGAGACCAGCCAGCACCGCAAAAAGCAGATGCTCAAGCGGCTCAAGATCGTGGACGCATTCCTGGGATCAGGCGTTGGAAACGAGTTCCCCAACGAGCCCGCGTGGATGATTCTGGACGTCGTGCCGGTGATTCCGCCCGACCTCAGACCCCTGGTCCCGTTGGACGGCGGCCGGTTCGCCACCAGCGATCTCAATGACTTGTACCGGCGGGTCATCAACCGCAACAACCGGCTGCAGAAGCTCATTCAGCACCGGGCGCCGGAAGTGATCCTGCGGAACGAAAAGCGGATGCTCCAGGAAGCGGTCGATGCGCTCTTCGACAACGGCCGCCGCTCAAAGGCCATCCGTGGCCGCGGGAAGCGTCCCCTGAAGTCGCTCTCCGACATGCTCAAGGGCAAGCAGGGCCGGTTCCGCCAGAACTTGCTGGGCAAGCGTGTCGACTATTCCGGCCGTTCGGTCATCGTCGTGGGCCCGGAGCTGCGCCTACACCAGTGCGGACTGCCGAAGGCCATGGCGGTGGAACTGTTCAAGCCGTTCATCATCCACAAGCTGGTGGACAAGGCCATCGCCGAGACGGTGAAGCGGGCCAAGAAGATCGTCGAACGAGAATCCTCCGAAGTGTACGAGATTCTGGAAGAGATCATCCAGGACCATCCCGTGCTGCTAAACCGGGCGCCCACCCTCCACCGGCTCGGCATTCAGGCGTTCGAGCCCGTGCTGGTCGAAGGCAAAGCGATCCGAATCCATCCGCTGGTCTGCGCGGCCTTCAACGCCGACTTCGACGGCGACCAGATGGCGGTGCACGTCCCGCTGTCGTTCGAGGCCCAGCTCGAAGCCCGAGTCCTCATGATCTCCTCGAACAACGTGCTCAAGCCGTCGGACGGGCGCCCCGTGGCCGAGCCTTCCCAGGACATGGTGCTGGGGTGCTACTTCCTGACGAAGCTTCCGCCAGGCTTCGAAGAGGCACTGCGCGGGAAGGAAGGGAAAGCGCGCGAGCAGGCTCGCCAGGAACTCTGGGCGGACGCCCGGCGCTTCGGCAGCCCCGCCGAGTTGGAGATGGCGCTGCTCAACGCTTCGGTGGACTTCCATACGGCGATCTGGTTCTGGTACGTCCCGCCGCACGAGGCCTTGGATCCGTACCCGCGATGGGTGACGACCACGGTCGGACGAGTGCTGTTTAACAACATTCTTCCGCGCCAGCTCGTCGCCGAGATGGGATTCCGCGACGACATCATGAAGAAGGGAAATCTGTCGGAGCTGGTGCTGCAGGCCTACCGGCGGGCGGGTCTCGCGGCGACCGTGTCCTTCCTCGACCGGCTGAAGGAGTTCGGATTCCGCTTCGCCACCCTGGGCGGCATCTCCATCGGCGTGGAAGACCTCGAAGTCCCCGAAGAAAAGGCGACCCTCATCACCGAGGCCGATCAGCGGGTCGAGCGCTTCCAGCGCGCCTACAATACCGGTCAGATCACCTTCGGTGAACGTTACAACAAGGTGATCGATGCCTGGACCCACGCGAACAACGACGTCGCGAACGCGATGATCAACCACATGCGAGCCTCGCGCGGCGGCTACAACCCGGTCTTCATGATGTTCGACTCCGGCTCGCGCGGCAGCCGGGACCAGATCCGCCAGCTGGCGGGCATGCGCGGCCTCATGGCCAAGCCGCAGAAGAAACTGACCGGAGGCATCGGCGAGATCATCGAGAGCCCGATCAAGTCGAACTTCCGAGAAGGTCTCACCGTGCTGGAGTACTTCATCTCCACCCACGGAGCCCGCAAGGGCCTGGCCGACACCGCGCTCAAGACGGCGGACGCCGGCTACCTCACCCGGCGACTGGTGGACGTGGCCCAGGACGTTGCCATCACGGAGGAAGACTGCGGCACCATCCTCGGCCTCGAGATGTCGGCCCTGAAGGAGGGGGAGGACGTCATCGAGCCCTTGGCCGAGCGGATTCTGGGGAGTGTGGCGGCAGAGGATGTCTTCGATCCGCACGAACTCGACGAAGACGGTGATCCGCAGCTCTTGGTCCAGGCCGGCCAGCTCATCGACGAGGAGACGGCCGCCGCGATCGAGGACGCGGGAATCGAGAAGGTCAGCATCCGCTCGGTCCTCACCTGTGAAGCCCGGCGCGGCGTGTGCCGGATGTGCTATGGCCGGAACCTCGCCACCATGGAAATGGTGGACATGGGCGAGGCGGTCGGCATCCTGGCCGCGCAGTCGATCGGCGAGCCCGGCACCCAGTTGACACTCCGGACCTTCCACATCGGCGGCACCGCCGCCCGGATCGCGGAAGAGGCCGAGCGCCGAGCCCGCAGCAACGGGATCGTGCACTACACCGATGGCCTCAAGTTCGCCGACCTCACGGTTCGCCACGAAGACGGATCGGAGGGAGAAATCCGCGTGGTGCTGACGCGCGAGGATGAATCGGCCGCCGAGGACCGGCGCGAGGGGATCCACGTCATCGATCAGAAGGATCCGGACCGCATCTTGAATCGCTACCCGGTTCCGGAGGGCGCGGTCCTCCACGTGCAGGAAGGGGACACCGTGAGGAGAGGCGACGCCGAGCGCCGCGCGACGATCCTCTATACCTGGGATCCGTACAACGACCCCAGCATCATTAAGTCGGATGGGACGCTGCGCTGGAAGGACCTGGTACCCGGGGTCACGCTGCGGGAGGAACTCGATGAAGCAACCGGTCTGCGGTCGCTGGTGGTGAGCGCCGATCCGGATCGGGAGCTCCATCCCTCCGTTCTCGTCTACAGCCCGAATCGGAAGGACCCGCAGGAGTACACCCTGGCCGAAGGCTCCCGGGTCATCCTCGGGTCGCCCACGGACCAGGTTAGCCGAGCGATGAAGCTGGACGATGCCGGCAATCCGTGGTCCTCCAAGTTCCACGTCGAGGAAGTGGCGGTAAACGTGGCGTGGCCCAGCAAGGGCAAGCGGGAAAGCAAGGACAAGACGGTGTTCCTGTCCTCGCCCGTCGAGGTGGTGAAGGGAGTCACGGTCACCAAGATCCCGCGCCAGGCCTACAAGACGCGCGACATCACCGGCGGACTGCCCCGCGTGGCGGAGCTGTTCGAGGCGCGGCGGCCGAAGGACCCGGCCACGATTTCCGAAATCGACGGCGTGGTGTCGTTCGGGGAGATCAAGCGGGGCAAGCGCGAGATCTTCGTCTCACCGGAAGAAGGCGAGGCCCAGGTCTATGAAGTGGCGGCCGGGAAGCACCTCCGGGTCCACGAGGGAGACCGGGTGCGCGCCGGCGACCGGCTGACCGAAGGGCCGGTGAACCCGCACGACATCCTGCGCATCAAGGGTCCCCGCGCGGTCCAGGAGTACCTCCTCAACGAAGTCCAGGAGGTCTACCGCCTGCAGGGGGTGAGGATCGCCGACAAACACATTGGGGTGATCGTCCGGCAAATGTTGCAGAAGGTCCGGGTGACCTCCCCAGGCGACACCGATTTCCTCGAGGGCGAGACCGTCGACCGGCTGCACTTCAGGGAGATCAACGCTCGGACAGTCAAGCGGAAGCATGACCCCGCGACGTCCGAGCCCGTGCTCCTCGGGATCACCAAGGCGAGTCTCACGACGCAGTCATTCATCTCAGCGGCGTCGTTCCAAGAGACCACCCGGGTCCTCACCGACGCGGCCATTCGCGGCGCCAAGGACGACCTCTTGGGGCTCAAGGAGAACATCATCATCGGGCACTTGATCCCGGCCGGCACCGGGATCTACCGGTACGCGGAAATCGAAATCGAGCCGCCCGAAGGGTTCGAGCCGCCTGCGCCGCCAGAGCCCGTCGAGGAGATCACCGCCGAGGCCGCCCCGGCAATCGCGGGCGCGGTCGAAGGCAGCTAAGGAGGCCACCGCCACCGAGCCCGGCCCCCCCCGGCCGGGCTCGGTGGCTGACAGGGAGGGCCGGTACCCATGGCAGACCAGACGCCCAAGGCATCCGGGCCGACAGGCCAACCTCACGATCAAATCGCCGAAGACCACCACAATCTGAGGCAGGCGCTGGCTCACATCGGGACCATCACGGACATCGCCGTCCTGCTCCCGGCACTCGAGAAACTCTACCGGGCCCTCGAGGACCACTTCGCCCTGGAAGAAGCCGCCGATGGACTCACCCAGACCATCGGCGACTCGGCCCCGCATCACTTGAACCGTCTCGATCGGCTCTTCGAAGAGCACAAGACGCTGCTCGGCACCCTCTCCGGCATCATGCAAAAGGGGCGGACGTGCCTCGATGGTCCCGTCGCCGAAGTGCTGGGCGACGTCAAGTCCCTCTCGGACGCCCTCCACGCCCATGAGGTGACCGAGACCGAGTTGCTGACCGACGCGGTCTATACCGACCTCGGCACCAGCGGCTGAGCGGCACGGCCCTTCGTCAGGGGGCTTTAGGCGGCGCCGATCACGCGGGCGTCGGGGGCGCGGCCCCGGATGAGGCGTTGCGCGTCCCCGTCCCACCCCGCCCCCCCCCCCGGTGGATCC
>JBFGLJ010000076.1:0-13011 GCA_041576235.1 Gemmatimonadales bacterium
CCCCGCTCGAGGGCGTCCCCAACCTGGCGCTCCGCCACGAGCGGGCCGCCAATCTGGCCGGCGCCAAGCTGGTCGGCTATACGGCGGAGTGGGACCGGGCGGTCGCGGCGGCCGAGGCCGATGGCGGGGCCGCGCTGGTGATCGTGGTCGACCAACCCCTCACCGCCCGAGAAGCCGAGGTGGTGGGGCGGGCGGGGGTCGTGGTGGCGCTGTCCACGGTGGAGGCCGATGTGCCCGAGGCGGCCGCGCTGGTGCTGCCGATCACCACCATGGCCGAGGAGCAAGGGACCTACCTCAACCGGGATGCGAGGCTCCAACGCTATCAGCAGGCCAAGTCGCCCCCGGGCATGGCACGGCCGGCCTGGTGGGTGGCGGTCGAGACCGCGGCGGTCGTCGACCCGGCGCGTGAGGCGGAGACACCGGGGACGGCGGCAGCAGCCTTCGAGGCCCTCGGCGACGTCCCGAGTCTGGCCGGGCTCACCTATCAGGACCTGGGCTATGTGGGTCGCGTCATCACGCGCCGCGCGCCGGCGGGGGTGGGTGGGTGACGCCGGAATTCAAAGGGTTCCTCCTCGTCAGTACCGCCAAGATGGTGTTCGTCTTCACGGTGGTCATGGTCGGCGTGGCGCTGCTCACCCTATTGGAGCGGAAGGTCTCGGCCTGGATCCAGAACCGGCTGGGCCCGAATCGGGTAGGACCGGGCGGCCTGCTCCAGCCGGCGGCGGACGGGCTCAAGAACTTCTTCAAGGAGGAGACGCTGCCCGGCGTGGCCAATCCGGTGCTGTTCATGCTGGCGCCGGCCATGGCGTTCATACCGGCCCTCCTCTTGTCAGCCGTGATCCCCTTTGCCGCGCCGCTGCCGCTCGAGTTTGATATCACGGTCCCGCTGATGGGCCGCATCGTGCACACGGGTGCCACCCCGATGGTGGTGGCCGACTTGCCCATTGGATTTTTGTTCGTGCTGGCCGTGAGTTCGATGGGGGTCTACGGCATCGTTGTGGCCGGTTGGTCCTCCAACAACAAGTACAGTCTCCTGGGCGGCCTTCGGGCCAGCGCCCAGATGGTGTCGTACGAGGTGGCATTGGGGTTGAGCGTCATCCCCGTTCTCATGTTGGCGGGCAACGTGTCCTTCTCCGCCGTGATCGCGGACCAGCAGGCGGGGCTCTGGTATATCCTGCCCCTCTTTTTGGCGTTCTTCGTATTCTTGGTGTCGGGGTTCGCCGAGACCAACCGCCTGCCGTTCGACATGCCCGAGGCGGAATCCGAACTGATCGCGGGATACCACACCGAGTACAGCGCCATGAAGTTCTCCATGTTCTTCATCGCCGAGTACGCCAACATGGTTACCATTTCGGCCATGGTGACGACGCTCTTCCTCGGGGGGTGGGACATTCCCCTGACGTCCTGGGATGAGCAGGGAGGGGTGCTCCAGACGATCGCCACCGCCGGGGCCTTCTTGGTCAAAGTGATGTTCTTCCTCTTTCTCTTCATCTGGGTGCGGTGGACCCTGCCGCGGTTCCGGTTCGATCAGCTCATGGCGTTGGGGTGGAAGTTCATGATCGAGGTGGCGACGGTGTATATCGTGGTCATCGCGATCGCCATCCACCTCATTGGCCGGGTGTGGGGCGTTTCCGATCCGCGGGCGCTGGCCGCGTGGCTGTTCGGCGTGAATCTCTTGTTGGCCTATTTGGTGTTCTACATTCTCGATCGGGGCTACATCATCAGCGGGAGCCTGCCTGCACGGCAGGCGCCAACCGTGGCCCGGCGGGCGGAGTCGGAATGGCGATAACCGTCAAAGTGCTCACACGGCCCGAGCGCCAGGTCAGTTACGTGCGAGCGGCGCTGAAAGGCATGCGGCTCACCTTCAAGCATCTGTTGCAGCCGAAGGTGACCATGCAGTATCCCGAAGAGAAGAGTAAGGACGACTGGACCTTATCGCCGCGGTGGCGCGGCACGCATCGGATGATGACCGATGAAGAAGGCCGCTCCAAGTGCGTCGCCTGTGGACTGTGCCCACAGGTCTGCCCCGCCAATTGCATCAAGTTGGTTCCCGGAGAGGATGAACTGGGCAACCGGTATCCGTTGATCTACGAGATCGACGAGTTCCGCTGTGTGTTCTGCGGCTACTGCCAGGAGGTGTGTCCCGAGGAGGCGATTCACGTCGGGGTCCACTTCGAGAACGCCGAATATGAACGCGGGCGATTCGTGTACGATTTGGAACGGTTGTCATCGCAAACACATCCCGTGTCGACCCTCTGGGATCCCACCGACCCGAAGGGCGAGTAATGGTCGAGTTCGTCTTCTACATCTTTGCCGGCGCCTCCATCCTGTCGGCGATCATGTGCATCACCCAGCGGAACCCCGTGGCCTCCGCCTTCTGGCTGATCAGCACGATGCTCGCGCTGGCCGGGATCTTCGTCTTGCTGGAGGCGCACTTCATCGCGGCCATCCAGGTGTTGGTCTACGCCGGCGCGATCATGGTGTTGTTCCTGTTCGTGATCATGTTGTTGAACTTGGGCGATGCCGTCAGCGATATCCGCGGCAAGTTCAGCTGGGCCGTCGCCGCGGTGATTGCCGTGGTGCTGACGCTGACGCTGATCGGGGTCGGGCAGTACACGCCCGAGCGGCTCGCCCAGGAACTCTCGGGCTCGGGCGATCTGAGCCCCGATGTGGTCTTTCGCTCGGGGCGCATGGCGCTGGACGCCGCAGAGGCCAAGGGTGTCGTCGGCGTCTTCGCCGAGCCTCTGTTCGAGACCTATCTGGTGCCGTTCGAGATCACCGGGCTCCTGCTCCTCACGGCCACGGTGGGCGCCGTGGTGCTCGCCAAGCGGAGACTCTGATGCTGCTCGGTCCCTCGCTGGCCCTCTCCGCCATCCTGTTCGCCATCGGCGTCGCCGGGGTCCTGCTGCGGCGCAACGCCATCGTGGTGTTCATGTGCATCGAACTCATGCTGAACGCGGTCAACTTGAGTTTCATCGCCCTGGGCCGCTACCACGGCATGAGCGGGCAGGTGATGGTGTTCTTCGTCATGACGGTCGCGGCGGCCGAGGCCGCGGTGGGCCTCGCCATCATCCTCGCCATCTTCCGCCACCGCGAAAGCGTCGATCTCAAAGACGCCAACGTGTTACAGGGCTGATGCCGTGAGCGCCGTTCCCATCACCTCCGACACGATCAGCTGGTGGATCTGGGCCACCGTGGCCCTCCCGTTGATGGGATTCCTGGTAAACGGGGCCATCGCGCTCTGGAAGCCCGCGGCGAAGCGCGCGGTGTCGATCGTTGGGGCGGGCACGGTGCTCGCGGCATTCGGCGTGGCGGCGGCCATCTTCCGGGAACTCTGGTTGGCGGCGCCGCACCGACCCCTCGTCTTGACGCTGTGGTCGTGGCTGCCGGTCGAGGCCCTGCAGGTCGACTTCGCGTTCCAGCTCGACCAGTTGTCCATCGTCATGGTGCTGGTGATCACCGGCGTGGGCGGGCTCATTCATCTGTTCAGCATCGGCTACATGCGAGAGGATCCGGGCTACGCCCGGTACTTCGCCTATCTCAATCTCTTTGTCGTCTTCATGCTGGTGCTGGTGCTTGGCGCCAACTTCCCGGTCATGTTCGTCGGCTGGGAAGGCGTTGGGCTCTGCTCGTATCTCCTGATCGGATTCTGGTTCGAGGACAGGCTCAAGGCCGACGCCGGCAAGAAAGCCTTCATCGTCAACCGCATCGGCGATTTCGGGTTCTTGATCGCGATGTTCCTCATCTGGTGGTCGGTCGGGTCGCTCTCGTTCGTCGATGTACTGGCCGAGGCGCCCGCCGTCCTGCCCTACGCGGGTGCCGTGGTCACCGCCATCACGTTGTTCCTGTTCCTCGGCTGTGTGGGGAAGTCGGCCCAAATCCCGCTCTATGTGTGGCTCCCCGATGCGATGGCCGGCCCGACGCCGGTCTCCGCCCTGATCCATGCCGCGACGATGGTCACCGCCGGGGTCTATCTGGTGGCCCGGACCGGGGTGCTCTATGCCATGGCGCCCGTCTCGGGCCTCGTCGTGGCCGGTGTGGGGGCCGTGACCGCCCTCTACGCCGCAACGATCGGCCTCCGCCAATACGATATCAAGAAGGTCCTGGCCTACTCCACGGTCTCGCAGTTGGGCTACATGTTCGTCGGCGTCGGTACCGGCGCCTTCGCCGCTGGCCTCTTCCATCTCGTCACGCATGCGTTCTTCAAGGCCCTGCTGTTCCTCGGCGCAGGTAGCGTCATCCACGCCATGCATCACGCCTATCACCATGTCCATTCGCACGACGATGCCCAGGACATGCGCAATATGGGTGGCCTCGCCAGCCGGATGCCGTGGACCTTCGCGTTGATGGGCCTCGCCACACTGGCCATTGCGGGAGTGCCGCCCTTCTCGGGGTTCTTCTCCAAGGACGAGATCCTGGCCTCCGCGTTCGCTCGTGGCGGCGACCATCCGCTCTACTACCTGTACTGGGCGCTCGGACTGGCGGCGGCGGCCATTACCGCTTTCTACATGGCCCGGCTCATGGCCATGACGTTTCTGGGCCGCAATCGCACCGGCGAGGCCGCGGAACGGCACCTCCATGAAGCGCCCTGGATCATGACAGGCCCCCTGGTGGTGCTGGGCATCCTGAGCGCCGTAGGCGGCCTCATCAACCTGCCGACCTTCGTCGGCGGACACCACGCGCTCGAGAGCTGGCTCGAACCGGTCATGACCGGCGCGCGTCAGTTCGTCACCATCCACCTCCCCCACGGAACCACCGAACTCGTGCTGGTCGGATCGGCGGTGTTGGTCGCCATCGCCGGCCTGGTCTGGGGCGCGCGGGCCACGCTCGGCGCCGATATCGTCCCGGCGGCGCGTGCGCCGGAGGAGCGCGGGTTCTGGAGGGTGCTCTATCACAAGTACTACGTCGATGAGCTGTACGACCGCGTCGTCGTGCGTCCGTTCATGTGGCTTTCCGAGACCGTCCTCTGGCGCTGGGTCGATGTCCGGGCTATCGACGGCGCCGGGGTGAACGGCGCCGCCAAGGTCTCGCGTGGGGTAGGCTGGGTCGGCAGCATGCTGCAGACGGGGCAAGTCGGGTTCTATCTCGTGCTGTTCGTCCTCGGAGCGATTTGGATCATGCGCGCGGTGGTCACCTAGCCATGGCTGAGGTTCTGAACGCCCTGGGCTATCACGACTGGATCCTCCAGGCGCTGTTGATCCTCCCGTTGGCGGGGGTGATCCCGATCTTGATGGGGACCCCATCGGCGGCCAAACGGATCGCGCTCGGGGTGACCGTGGCGGAGTTCGTGCTGTCCCTCGGTCTCTGGTGGACCTTCGATGTGCTGAACGGCGGGCTCCAATTCGCCGCCGCGGCGCCGTGGCTCCCGGCCTGGGGGATCTCCTACCGGGTGGGCCTCGACGGCATCTCGCTGTTCATGGTGCTCCTGAGTACGGCCATGATGCCGCTCAGCGTCCTCGGCAGCTGGAACTACATCACCAAGCGCGAGCGCGGCTACTACGCCCTCATGCTGACCCTGCTCACCGGCATGATCGGCGTCTTCGTCGCGGTGGATCTGTTCCTGTTCTACGTGTTTTGGGAAGTGATGCTGATTCCGATGTACTTCATCATCGGGATGTGGGGCGGCCAGAACCGGATCTACGCCGCGATCAAGTTCTTCATCTATACCATGGCCGGGTCCCTCCTGATGTTGGTGGCCATCCTGGCCATGGTCTGGCAGGTGGGCAGCGCCACGGGAGTGCTGTCGTTTGACTACAATCACCTCCTGGCGCACGCCGGGACAGTGGGGCGTATGGGGCCGTGGCTGTTCGCCGCGTTCGCGCTGGCATTCGCCATCAAGGTGCCCGTCTTCCCGTTCCACACCTGGCTGCCCGACGCGCACGTCGAGGCCCCCACCGCCGGCAGCGTGTTGCTGGCCGGGGTGCTGCTCAAGATGGGGACCTACGGGTTTCTGCGGTTCGGCGTCCCGTTCTTCCCCGATGTCGCTATGGGTCCCCTCGTCACCGGCATCGTGATCGCCCTCGCCGTCATCGGCATCGTCTACGGAGCGCTGGTGGCCCTCGTGCAACCCGATATCAAGAAGTTGGTGGCCTACTCGTCCGTGAGCCACCTGGGGTTCGTCATGCTCGGTATCTGGGCGGCGACGGTTCAAAGCGTTCAAGGCGCGCTCATGGTCATGATCAGCCACGGCCTCTCCACCGGGGCGCTGTTCTTCATGGTGGGGATGCTGTACGAGCGGCGGCACACGAGGGAGATCGCCGCGTTTGGCGGCTTGGCCCGCGCCATTCCGGTGTTCAGTCTGATCCTGACGCTCGTGGCCCTCTCGTCCATCGGGTTGCCGGGCCTCAACGGGTTTGTGGGCGAGTTTCTGGTGCTCTTGGGCAGCTTCGACGCCCATCCCTGGGCAACCGGTATCGCCACCACCGGGGTCATCTTTGCCGCAGCCTATCTCCTGCGCGCGCTCCAACGGCTCATCTACAATCCGCTCGACAAGCCGGAGAACGAAGGCCTCGCTGATCTCACTCCCCGCGAGCTGGCGGTCCTCTTGCCCATCGTGGCCGGGATCCTCTGGATGGGGCTCTATCCGCGCCCCATCCTGGATCGCATGGAGTCGGCGGCCAAACAATACATCGAGTACGTGGTTCCCGCCTCCGAGGCGGTGCGGGAAGCGCGGGCCGGCGTCGCCGTCGACCTGGCGGACCCGCTCCCCGGGGTGGAGCCGTGAGGCCGCTCGATCTGGCCACGCCGCTCGGTGCCAGCTGGGCCCTCTTGCCCGAGATCATCCTGGCCACCGGCGCCATGGGCGTGCTCCTGGTGATAGGCTGGCGCCATCGCACCGAACAGGACAGCCGGCTGGCCGGATGGCTGAGCCTGGGGGCGCTGCTCCTGAGCGGTGTGGGGATGCTCTACGTCTGGACCGAAGGGTTCGCCCCCCTTGGGCTGCCCACCATGATTGCCCTCGATGATTTTCGGCTTGCCGGCAGCGCGCTCTTCCTGCTCTTCGCCGCGGTCACGGTCGTCCTGTCCCTCGGGTACCTGGAGCGCGAGCGGATGCTGGCGCCGGAATACTATTGCCTGATTCTCCTGGCCACCGCCGGCATGATGTTCCTGGGTGGGGCCATCGACCTCATCGTGCTGTTTCTCGGGCTCGAGGTGATGTCGATCGCCGCCTATGTGCTGGCGGGCTACGATCGGCGCAGTCTCTTCTCCGCCGAAGCGGGCCTCAAGTATTTCCTGGTCGGCGCCTTTGCCTCCGGGTTCCTGCTGTACGGCATTGCCCTCGTGTACGGGGCCACGGGAACCACCAACATCCTGCTCATCGGCGCCCAGTTCGCAGGGACCGACGTGCCGCTGCTCGGGACGCTCGGCTTGGGACTGCTCTTGATCGGGTTTGCCTTCAAGGTGTCCGCGGTGCCGTTCCACATGTGGGCGCCGGACGTGTATGATGGCGCGCCTACCCCGGTCACCGGGTTCATGGCAACGGGGATCAAGGCTGCCGGATTCGTCGCCCTGGTGCGCCTGTTGATGCAGGGCTTCCCGGCCCTGACTGAGGTCTGGCAACCGGTGGTCTCGGCCCTGGCCATAGCCACCATGGTGGTGGGCAACTTCGTGGCGCTGGCCCAGCGGTCTGTCAAGCGGATGCTGGCCTATAGCAGTATTGCCCACGCGGGGTACCTCTTGGTGGCGGTGTGGCCCGGGTCCCGTGCCGGCGCGGGGGCGCTGGTGCTCTACCTCGCCGCCTATGGACTCACGACCTTGGCCAGCTTCGGCTTCTTGGCCGCGCTGGGCCGCCGCGGCGAGCGCGAGGTCACCCTGGACAGCATCGCCGGCCTGAGTCACAGCCGACCGTGGATGGCCTTTGGCCTGGCGGTGTGCATGCTCTCGCTCCTCGGCTTCCCCGGCACCTTTGGCTTCATCGCCAAGTGGATGGTACTCACCAGCGTGGCCTTGGAAGGACAGTGGCTCCTGGCCGTGGTGTTGGTTCTCGCCAGCGTCGTCTCGGCGGGCTATTACTTGCCAGTGGTCATGGCCATGTACATGAAGGACCCGACCAGCGCCGATGCCTTCCGCGAGGTGCGGATGGCGGGCCCGGCCGTGGGGATCATGGTCGGGGCCGTGGCTGTGATCCTCATCCTTGGTGTCTGGCCCGGGCAGGTCATCGACGGGTCCATGGCGAGCGCGCTGCCGCTTCTCGAGCACGCCTTCCGGGTCGCCGGGCCGTAGGTCGCCGGTCTCCCGCGCATCGCGATCGCCCAGCCAGGCGTCATCGCCGACTCATCCCTCCGAGCGTGTCATGGACGTGCCAGCATCCATCTTCCGGCAATACGATGTCCGCGGTGTGATCGGCCAACAACTCACGCCCGAATTCGCGCGAGGTCTGGGGCGTGCCTACGCCACCATGGGCTGGGAAAAGCTGGGTCGGGCGCCGGTGGTCGGGGTTGGGCGCGACAACCGTCCCTCGGGTGAAGGCTTGAGCGCGGGCCTCCGGCGGGGGCTCACGGATGCCGGGGCCACGGTGGTCGATGTCGGCGAGCTGCCGACCCCTGCGCTCTACTTCGGCGTGGCCGAATTGGGCATGGACGGCGGCATCCAGGTCACCGGGTCGCACAACCCCCCGGAATTCAACGGCTTCAAGATGGTGCTGGCCGGCGAGGCGCTGTACGGGGCGCGGATCGAAGCGTTGCGCGACATGATGACGGCGGAGTCCTGGCGCTTGGGACAGGGCCGGGAACTCAGCAACGCGTCGGTGCTGGTGCGGTATCGGCAGGCCATCGTCCAACGCAACACCATGGCCCGTCCTGTTCGGGTGGTGGTGGACTGCGGGAACGGGGTCGGCAGTCTGGTGGCGGTGGAGACGCTCGAGGAACTCGGTGCCGAGGTGACCGGGCTCTTTTGTGAATCCGATGGGTCCTTTCCAAACCACCATCCGGATCCCACCGTCCCCGAGAACCTCACCGATCTCCAGGAGGCGGTCCGGCGCGGCAAGGCTGAGCTCGGCATCGCATTCGACGGCGATGCCGATCGCATTGGCGCCGTGGACGAAACCGGCAAGGTCATCTTCGGCGACCATCTCCTGATCCTCTTCGGGCGCGACGCGGTTCGGCGGTTCGGCGAGGGGACGCCGGTCATCTTCGACGTCAAATGCTCGGACCTGCTACCGAAGGCGCTCGAGGAGGCGGGCGCGGTCCCACTCATGTGGAAGACCGGCCATTCGCTCATCAAGGCGAAAATGAAGGAACTCAAGGCCCCGCTGGCGGGCGAGATGAGCGGTCACATGTTCTTCGGCGGGGACTACTACGGCTTCGATGACGCGCTCTTCGCTGCGGCCAGGCTCTTGAGCATCGTGGCGGACGGTCCCGGCGGGCTCGCCCCGCTGCTCGCGGATCTCCCAGAGACCCACGCCACGCCGGAGATTCGGGTGGAGTGCGCGGACGACCGCAAGTTCGGGGTCGTTGAAGCGGCGGCCGCTCACTTCGCCCTGTCGCACACCGTCAACACCATCGACGGCGTGCGCATCTCCTTCCCCAACGGGTGGGGGTTGTTGCGTGCCTCGAACACCCAACCGGTCCTCGTCCTGCGCTTCGAAGCCACCGATGCCGCCAGCTGCGAGGCCTATCGCGAGGGCGTCATGAGCTGGCTCGCCGGACAGGGCCTCGAGGGCTGATCGCGTGGGAAAACATGGCCGCCTGATCGCGGCCGCGGCGGCGGTGCTCGTCGCCGTCCTGTTTGCCGGGCGTTGGGCCGCCCTCGTGCTGACCGACACCTGGTGGGGGCACCAGATCGCGCCGGCCGCCGGGGCATTCCTCCTCCAAGTCCATCTGCTGCGACTCGCGCTCAACGCCGTTGCGGTGCTCATCGCCGCGGCCTGGTTCATCGGCAATCTGTTCGTCGTGTACCGGGCCGTGAGCGTCGTCCAGGTGCCGCGCTATATCGCCAACCTCGAAATCCGGGAGGCGCTGACCCCGCGCGTGCTCATTCTTGGGGCGGCCGCTGCCGGCCTCGTGTTGGGATTAGTCGTTGGACTCGGAGCCTCCGAATGGTGGAGCGCGGTGGCGCTGGCGTGGCACGGGGTGGTGTACAATGTCAGTGAGCCACTCCTCAATCAGGATCTGGGGCTGTACGTGGCCCAGCTCCCGCTGTGGCGACGCCTGCACGGCTTTGCGCTGCTGCTGGCCCTGCTCGGCCTCCTTCTGGTTGTGGTGATGTACATCGTGGTCGGCTCCATTCGGTGGCTCGAAGGACGCCCCGCCATCAGCGACCACGCCCGGCGCCACATCGGTCTCCTGCTCGTCGCCGTTGCGCTGTCGCTGGCCTGGGGCTACATGCTGGAGCCCTACGAACTGGTCGCCGGCATCAAACAGTTGGACGACGCCGGCGTTTGGCGGACCCGGCTCATGGCATCGCGGGTGCTGACCGGGGTGGCGCTCGCCACGGCCCTCGTCTCGGGAACCTGGGGGTGGTGGCCCAAACACACCCTGGTCATCGCCTCGTGGGCCGTGCTGACGGCCGCCTCGGTGGTGGGCCACTACATCGCCCCGGGCGTGGCGCGGACCGGGGAGCGGGCCGTCTCCACCACCGTCGTCCAACGCCTGGAACGCATGGCGTTCTCGCTGGGCGGGCTCGAGGTCGAATCTGTCCGCCCCGCCTTGCCTCCACCCCCCCCCCCGCCGCTCATCCCGTGGGACCGGCGAAACGTCGCGCTGCTCGATACGGAGGACGACGGGACTACCCTGGTCGCGGTGAGTCCCACGAGCATCGACTTCAGGAATGCGTCTCGCCCGGTGTGGCTCATGGTGCGCCTCGACCAAGACGGCCGGGTCCTCGTCACCGGCGTCGCAGCGGACCGGGCCAGCGCGACGGGCACGGCTTCCGCCTATCGGGCGGGCGATACGTTGGCATATCCGTCGCTGGTGACCCTGCTCGAGCTACCGGCGAGCGCCCACCACCCGCGTTCGCCGCGGCACCGAATCGATTCCCTGGACGACGGATTCGTCACCGATACCTGGATCAAGCGGGTCATGCTCGCCTGGGGACTGCAAGTCGGAAGTCTGCTCCGCGGGCTGCCCCCCAACACCAGCATCTCGTGGCATCTCGCCCCTCGCATTCGGCTCCAGCGCCTCGCTCCGTTTGCCACATGGGACGTGCCGCAGGCCCGCATCGTTGGGGATGAATTGATATGGATAGCGAATGGGTACCTCTCGTCCGGCTCGTTCCCGCTGATCGAGGACATCCAGTGGCGCGACGGGTCGGCCCAGGCGGTCGTGGCGGCGTTCATTGGCACCGTTCACGCGCGCACCGGAGAGACGCACATCTATGAGTGGACAGCCGATCCGTTGGGCACCGCCTGGACGGCGCTGGCACCGGGCGTGGTCGAATCGGCGACCGCGCTCCCGGAGGGGCTGGCGCGGGTGGCGCCCTATCCGGTGGGGCTCTTTGAACTGCAAGCCCAGGTGCTCGAGCGACCGCACTGGGGACTGGGACGGGTGGCGTCGAGCCGCGGCCGGAGCCAAACGGTGGAGCCGCAGGTCACCTGGGCGCGAGAAACGCCGGCCGGCTCGCCGCCAAATGGGCGTGGGCCGGTGCCGCACTTCACGGTGGCCTACGCGCGGCCCGGGAGCCGGGTGATCTCGGCCGTATTCGAGGCGTGGCGCCAAGATGAGGGCCCCGCCCGGATTCGGCTCGTGCGGGTGGACAGCGCGGTCGGCCTGCCGGCCCCGACGGTGCTCGAGACCCGATGGCGCAGGTTCCCACTCCATGAGCAGGTGCGCGACTCGGTCATCGGCGACGGGGCGAGTTTCGCCGCTGGCCCGGTCCACTACGCCGGCGTCAGGGACTCGGCGGGGAACGCTCGAGGGGTCGTCGCCTGGCAAGCGTCCTTTGGATCGCCGCGCGGCAACGCCCAAGGCCGCCCGGAACTTGCCTGGCTCGCCGTCGCCTTCGGGGACCGCATGGGCGCCGGGCGCGATCCCACCGGTGCGTGGCAGAACTTGCTGGGCGAGACGGCGCCCGTCCCGCCCGGCACCGCGCCCGCCAACCGCTTCGATGAGGCGAGACGATGGATGCTGCGGGCGGACACCGCGCTCCGGGCCGGACGGTGGGAGGAGTTTGGGCGGGCCTTCGAGGCGTTGCGCCAACTGTTCAACATCCCGCCGGACCGCGGGTCGGACCAGTAGGTTGCACGCTCCGCCGGGCCAAGACTAGCTTCATGGCCTCGTGAATCAGGCCCTTCGAGACCGGCCGTCTCCTACTGTCGTGGTGGCGTTGGGGGGCAATGCCCTGGCGCCGGATGCGACCCATTCGAGCATTGCGGACCAATTTCGCCATGCCCGGACGAGCATGGCCCCACTGGTCGCCTTTGCGAAAGATGGTTGGCGGATCGCCATCGTTCACGGAAACGGTCCCCAGGTCGGGGACGAGCTGGTTCGGCAGGAAATGGCACGTCACCGAGCGCCACCGTTACCGCTTGGTGTCCTGGTCGCGGGGACGGCCGGATGGATCGGCTATATGCTGCAGCAGTCGCTAGAGAACGGGTTAGCACGGCAGGGTATCAAGCGCGAAGTCATCACGCTCGTCACCCAGACGCTGGTCGATCCACGTGACCCTCTCCTCGACGATCCCAGCAAACCGATCGGCCACGAGTTGCGGGAGGAAGACGTGGAGGACTTGCGGCGTCACGGTATCGCGGTGGGCCGCGACGGGGCGGGGGAGTGGCGCCGCCTGGCGCCCAGCCCGAAGCCCATCGGGGTGGTGGAAGCCGCACTGGTCAGGCGCCTGGTCGCGGCGGGCGTCATTGTCATCGCGGCCGGGGGCGGCGGGCCGGCCGTGTACCGGAGTGAGGAGCTAGGGTACGAAGGACTCGACGTGGTCGTCGACAAAGATCGGGTGGCCATGGTGTTGGCGATCGAACTCGCAGCCGACGTGCTCATGTTCCTGACGGACGTCGCCGGTGTGTACCGAGGCTGGGGCACGCCCGGCGCCGAGTTGATTCCACGCTTGGCGGTCGATGAGGCC
>JBFGLJ010000077.1:0-12846 GCA_041576235.1 Gemmatimonadales bacterium
ATCTCGAGCGACGGCGGCCGCCCCTCGCCGTCTTTTGGTCGGTCGGTGTACGTCGGCCGGCCCGAGTCCATTAGATTTCCGGCGCTTTTGAGTGAAGGCTCTCCGTTCTCGGTGAGGAGTGTGAATGGCGGGACGCGTGCTCGTGACAGGTGGCGCCGGTTTCATCGGATCCCATATTGCCAACTCGTACCTCGAGGCCGGATGGGAGGTCGTCATCCTCGACGACCTCTCCAGCGGCAAAGCGGCGAACGTGCCGGCCGGGGCGAACCTGATCGAGGCCGATATTCGATCGGCCGAGGCGCACGACGTGGTGGCCGGCGGCAACTTCGATGTGCTGAACCATCATGCGGCCCAGATCGATGTTCGGGTCTCGGTCGCCGAGCCGGCGTTGGACGCCGACATCAACGTGCGAGGACTGGCCAACATGCTGGCGGCGGCTGGAGCCGGCGGCGTTCACCGGGTGCTCTTTGCCAGCAGCGGCGGCGTGGTGTACGGGGATCCTGCCGTGACGCCTACGCCCGAATCGGCGCCAAAGGCCCCCGTCTCTCCCTATGGCGTGAGCAAGCTGTCCGGCGAGCACTATCTCCACGCACTGGGCACGCTCTACGGCTTCGAACGGGTGGCGCTGCGCTACAGCAACATCTTCGGTCCTCGCCAAGATCCGCGATCCGAGGCTGGCGTCATTTCCATCTTTGTGTCTCGGCTCCTGGCCGGGCAACCGCTCATTGTCTTCGGCGACGGGCGTCAGACGCGCGACTATGTTTTCGTACAAGACGTTGCCCGGGCGAATCTCTTGGCGAGCACCCAGCCGCTGCCGGCGCTCGATGGCATCGACGGCGCGGCCTTCAACATCGGAACGGGGCGCGAACGGAGTGTCCTGGACCTCACCACCGCGGTGGGCCGGGCGGTGGGGACGACGCCGAGAGTGGAGTTCGCCGCGGCCCGGTCGGGTGAGCTCAACCGCAGCGCGCTCGACGCGAGCAAGGCCAAGGACGTGCTGGGGTGGACGCCGACGGCCCGGTTCGAGGATGGGCTGGCCGAGCTCATCGCGTGGTTCCGAGAGGAGGCAGCGTGACCCAGGTCGGTGGGGCGGTACCCTCGTCGAGTCTCGACCTCATCCGGGTCTCCAGCCTGGAAACGCAAGTCGTGCTCGCCATCATCGTCGTGTTTTCTCTCATCGCGTGGTTCTTGATCGGGCTCAAGTGGTGGCAGCTTCGCCGGATCCGGGACCACGCCGACCGTTTCTTTGGGGAGCTGGAGCGCACCACCCGCCTCGAGGACGCCTACAACGCCGTGATGAAGCTGCCGCCCTCTCCCTATAACCGTACCTTCCGCGAAGGCGTGCACTTCCTGAGCGAGTTGCACCCCGGGGTGCTTCGTGCCGATGGTCCCAAGGCCACGCTTTCGCCGACCCAGGTCGAGGCCATGAAGATGGTCCTGAGCAAGGAGATCGCCGCCGAGCGCGACCTCATGGCCCGCTTCGTCCCGTGGCTCGCGACGATTGGGTCGGTGAGTCCGCTCCTCGGGCTCCTGGGGACGGTGCTTGGTGTGATGGATGTCTTCATCGGCATCGCCGTCAAGGGCTCGGGGAACATCTCCGCCGTGGCGCCCGGCGTGGCGGAGGCGTTGGTGACCACCGTCGCCGGCTTGGCGACGGCGATCCCGGCCATCATTGGCTACAATCTCTTTGTGAACCGCATCCGGCTGGTCGTGAGCGAGCTCGAGGGGTTTGCCAACGAGATCATTGGATCGATGGCTCGTGAGGGCCTCTTCTGATGTTGCACATCTCGGGCGGCGGCAACGGCAGCGGCGAGCTCCCGCTCAACGCCGACATCAATGTTACGTCGCTGGTCGACGTCGCGTTCGTCCTTCTGATTATCTTCATGATCACGGCGCCCATCATGCAGGGCGGCGTGGACGTGCAGCTTCCCCAAGCCCAGGCAAGGCCGCTCAGCC
The DNA here is from genome assembly GCA_041576235.1 of Gemmatimonadales bacterium. Lineage (GTDB taxonomy): Bacteria > Gemmatimonadota > Gemmatimonadetes > Gemmatimonadales > GWC2-71-9 > JABDII01. The sequence continues at coordinate 1,957 of JBFGLJ010000077.1, forward strand.
CCAATGAGGGCATGGTGGTCTCCATCGACCGGCAGGGGCGAATCTTCATCGATGAGACGGAAGTCTCGTACGAGGATTTCCGCATCACCTTTCGAGCCCTGGTCGAGCGCCGGAATCCCTCGGGGATCTACGTCCGGGCGGATCGGAGGGTGCCGTATGGAGACGTTGTCCGGGTGCTGGCCGTGGTGCGGAACTCGGGGGTACAGGACGTTGGTCTCGTGGCGGAGGAGGAGTTTAGGTAGTGCGCGTCGGGCTGGCACCGCGCGACCGGAAGCAGGCCGGCGTCGCGGCAGGAATCCTGGGGACGGTTGCCGTCCACTTGGGTGCGGTCGGGTTTCTCTTGCTGGCGGTGACCCCGCCGATACAGCCACCGCCCGTCTATGCGGTCGAGTTGGTGGCCGCCCCCGCCAGGGTCGAGCGATCGCGCCCGGCCCCCGAGGCCGTGCCCCGGCCCGCGGAGGAGCCGGCGCCACCGGAGCCGACGCCGGAGAAGGTCGCGCCGACACCCGAGCCGGCGCCAACCCCAGCGCCGTCGGCTGCGCCAGAGCCCCGCGAGCCTCCGCCCAAGGCGGCGGCCCCAGTCGAGCCGGCGCCGGGGGAAGCACCGAGCACAGGGACGGACGTCGCGACGGTGAAAACGCCCGGGCTCACGTTCCCGTACCCGGAATACTTGCGAAACATCGTTACCCAGGTCTATCGCCGGTGGGATCAGCCCCGGGGCAAGGCCGCGCTCCAGGCGGAGGTTTTCTTTCTGATCGATCGAGATGGGAGTGTCCGAGAGATGCGGTTCATTAGTCCGTCCGGCAACTTCTCCTTCGATCTTGGCGCCCAGGGCGCAATCGAGGCCGCTGGGAATGCCAAGGCCTTCGGCCCGCTCCCGGACGGCTTCGAGAACGATGTCTTGCCCGTCAGCTTCTTCTTCAGCCCGAAGAGTGATTCATGAGACGCTGCCTCCTGGCCGTTGGCACCCTCATGTCGCCGGTGGCAGCCGTGGCGCAGGACTCCGTACCGCCGCTCGACCAAGGGGTCCGGGTTGGGATCACCTACACCCCCGGCATCCGGCCACGGCTCGTTGTGCTGCCTGGCGCGGGTCTGGACTCGGTGCGACAGGTCCTCGAACGCGATTTGGACTACAGCGACCGCTTCGAGATGCTGGCGGGCGGCCGGTCGTCTTCGAGTGGGTCGATCAATCTCGGGCTGTACGCGGCCTTAGGGGCGCAGTACGGGGTCGAGGTGAGCCCGGCCGGACCGGCCATCAGCATCCGTCTCCACGACCTGACCGTGGGCGACGTGGTCAACGAGCAGTTGGTGGTGTTGCCGGCCTTCGACTCACCGCCGTTTCGGATGGCCGTCCATCGCGCCGCCGATGAGGTCGTCCGGTGGATCACCGGCACACCAGGCATTGCGGCCACCCGGCTGCTGTTCGTCGGCGGCAACCAACTCTATCGCATCGACAGCGACGGTCTCAATCCGGTGGCGATTACCCCGGGGCACGAGAAGGCGCTCTCGCCAGTGTGGTCGCCCGATGGACGGTCCGTGGCCTACACCCGCTTCGAAGAAGGCCGTGGCCCGGTCGTCATCCGAGAGCTGTCCACGCGCGCGGTGCGGACGGTGCCGTCAACATCCGCCGGGCTCAATTATGCGGCGTCGTTCGCTCCCGATGGCCGGACGATCGCCTTTACCCGGTCGGATGAAAACGGGACCGACATCTTCTCGGCCAATATTGCCGATCAATGTTGCGTGCGGCGCTTGACCGCCGGTCGCTTTGCGGATAATCTATCTCCCACCTTTTCCTCGGACGGGAATCGCATTGCGTTCATCTCGACCCGGGCGGGACCGCCTCAGGTCTACGTGATGGCCGCCGACGGCACCGGACAGGAATTGTTGGCCCCGTTCGACTTCGGGGTCACCGGCAGTTCGAACGGCCCGGAGTGGTCACCCGATGGGGCCACCGTGGCGTTTCATCGCGACGTCGAACGGCAGCCCCAGATTTTCGTTGTGGACGTGGGGAACCGGCGAGTCCGCCAACTCACCTCCACCGGGCGCAACACCGATCCCACCTGGGCTCCCGATGGCCGTCACATTGCCTTCGTATCGGATCGAAGCGGGACGCGCCAACTATGGATCATCGACATCGAGACGGGCCGGGTGCGGCAGTTGCGTACGCCAACGAGCACCCGACTTCCATCATGGTCGCGCCGCCTGGCCGCGTCGGCGGGCGATATACCCTAGCACTCATTGGAGCATACCATGCATCGGACGTCATTCCTGACCGTCGCCCTCGTGGCTGCAGCCGCGGCTTGCGGGGGGAGCCAACCAGAGCCTGAGCCGCCGGCCCCTGTGGTCGACAGTGCGGCGATCCGGGAGCAGGCCCGGCTCGATTCCATCGACGCCGCCCGGCGTGCCCGAGAGGCCGCTGAGCGCGCGCGCGCCGAGGCGGAGCGGCGGGCCAGGGAAGAGGCGGAGCGGGTTCGGGCCGCGCTTGTAGCGGAGCTGGCCGCTATGGTCAACTTCGACTTCGACCGATCGGACATCCGCCCAGTCGACACGAGCAATCTCGACCGCAAGGCCGCAATCCTCGCCGCAAACACGGGCGTCCGGATCCGGATCGGTGGGCACTGCGATGAGCGGGGGTCGGACGAGTACAACCTTGCCCTCGGCAATCGCCGGGCCGCCTCAACGAAGCGGTACCTCGTCAACAAGGGGGTGGCCGCGTCGCGGATCGAGATCGTGTCCTTTGGCGAGGAGCGCCCGCTCGACTCGGGCTCCAATGAAGGAGCGTGGGCTCGAAACCGTCGTGCCGAGTTCGAGTTGATCGGGGGCGGTGCCACCCTGGTCGCCCCGTAGTGTCACGCCGCACCGCCTGGGCCGGCATCCTCGCGGCGGCGACTGCCGTCGCGGGATGCGCGCTCAAGAGCGACGTTCGCCGGGTGGAAACCGAGTTGGCGCTGATGAAGCTCGAAGCGGCGCAACGCGATTCGGTTGCAGCCCGGCGGCTGGCGGAGATCATTGCCGTCCAGCAACGCATCCTCGACTCGCTCAGGGGCACCGACCGACGGCTCACAGCGGTACGCGGCGAACTGTCCGGTGAGCACTTCACCATCCAGCAGCTGCTGGTTCAGGTGCAAGAGCTCACTGGACAGAGCCAACAGCGGCTGTCGGAGCTCCGCGCCCAGCTGGAAGCTGAACGGCAAACCGACCGGGCGCCGGTGGCCGGCGACACCGGAGCCGGGCCGGTTGCCCGCGACCCATCGGCGGAGCAGATGTACCAGGCCTCCCTCCAGCAGTTGCGGCGTGGGAGTTTGACCACCGCGCGACTCGGCTTCCGCCAGCTCATTCAAAGCCATCCCAGCAGCGAGCGGGTGCCTGACGCGCTCTATTTCATCGGAGAGAGCTTTGCCGCGGAGCCCGATTCCGCACGCGCGCACTACGTGCAGGTGGTTCAGGGGCATGCGAACTCGTCGCGGGCGCCGGCCGCCTTGTATAAGCTGGGCCTCCTTGCCGAGCAGCGACAGCAGCCGGACGAGGCGAGAAACCTCTACCGGCGTGTGGTGGACGACTACGCCACCTCGGACGCGGCTTCGCTTGCTCGAGACCGACTGCGTGCGCTAGGGCAGTAAGCCACCGGTCGGGACCGTCCGACTCGCTATGACCGGCTCCATGAAAGAAATGCCCTTCCTCGACCACCTCGAGGAACTGCGTGGGCGCATCCTGAAGTCGCTCGCGGCGCTGGTGATCGGGGTGGGGATCGGACTCTGGCTGGTTCAGCACTTCGACCTCATCGTGCTGCTCAAGCAGCCCATCGAGCCGTACCTTCCGGATGGAAAACTCACCGTCCTGAGTCCGACGGAACCCATCCTGATCGTCCTCAAGTTGGCACTCATCGCCGGCATCGTCCTCGCTTCCCCGGTCATCATCTATCAAACCTGGGCGTTCCTCGCGCCGGCTCTCTATGAGCGGGAGCGCCGCGCCCTGATACCCGCCCTCGCCGTCGGGCTGGTGCTGTTCCTGGTAGGGTCGATTGGGGGGTATCTCCTCGTCGTTCCTGCGGCCCTTCGGTTCTTGCTGAGCATCGAGCCGGAAGCGTTGCAGACCATGATCACGTTCGGGTATTACTTCAGCTTCGTGACCCAGATCTCCCTCGCCATGGGGGCGTCGTTCGAGCTGCCTTTGCTGATGATCCTGCTGACCTGGCTCGGTGTGGTGACACCGGGGCGCCTCCGGCGGTTCCGGCGCTACGCCCTGGTGTTGGCGCTGTTCCTCGGTGCGCTGCTCACGCCGGCTGACGTCACCTCCATGGTGATCTTATCCTCGGCGCTGGTGGTGCTCTACGAAGTCGGTGTGCTCGGCTCGGTCGTTGTCGCAAAGCGACGGGCCCGCGCTGCGGCGGGCCTGGCGGCGCTGGTGGTCATTGCGCTGACGGCGGGGGCCTCTCCGCTCGACGGTCAAGACAAGCCGCGTCCCACGCGTGACAAGCCAGCCGCTCGGCCCCCCTCCGCCGCCGCCCCCGCCCAGGACACCATCCCCGTCAAGCAGCCGCGTCCGGGACAGGCGCTCGATACGGCCAGTGCCCGGCGGGTGGGGCTCCCGACCGGTCCCAGCCGGCAATTCGACGCGCCGGATTCGGTCGTGCAGGCGTTATTGCGGCGCTCGGGCTATCGCATTACCCGCTACCGTGCGGATACCGCGACGGTGTTCGTCGGGGAGCGTCGCATTGTGCTGGATGGGCGCGCCTTGACCGAGCGGGAGGGCACCACGCTCGAGGCGGATCACATCCGCTATCGCGACGCGGAGTGTCTGCTCGACGCCCGCGGGGATCCACGCCTCTTCGATGCCGGGAGCGTCTTGGTGGGCAAGGGTATCGGGTACAACACCTGTACCCGCCGGGGCTTTGTGACGGATGCGCTCACCAGCTTCGAGGAGGGCTCAACCGTGTGGTTCTTGCGGGGGAACATGGCTCAGGACTCGAGTTCGAGTCGGATCTATGCGGCATCAAGCGAGATCACCAGCTGCGACCTCCCCGAGCCGCATTACCATTTTGCCGCCAAAGAGGTCAAGTGGATCTCGAAGTCGGTGTTGATCGCCCGTCCGGCGGTGCTCTACGTGCGCGACGTCCCGATCCTGTGGCTTCCGTTCGTGTTTCAAGACACGCGTCCGGGACGGCGGTCGGGCATTCTCATTCCCCAGTTCGGACTCAATGATCTCGTGAGAACCAGCCCGGGATACAACCGACAAGTGACCAATGTCGGCTATTACTGGGCGCCGAATGACTACTTTGACCTCACGGGGCGGCTCGATTGGTATTCGGATCGGTACCTCCAGTATGGGGCGACGGCGCGATACCGCTGGTTGGATCGGTTTCTCAATGGTGAAGTGGTGTATAGCCGCCAGTCCGAGAGCGGCGGTGGATCGTCGAACAGCATTCGGTGGAATCATCAGCAGCGGTTCGACTTGAGCACGACGCTGAGCCTGAACTTCAACTACGTGAGCAACACCGTCATCGCCAATCGCAACGCCATCGATCCCTTGCTCAACACCCAGCAGATCACCAGCGCCCTGAATCTCTCGAAGCGCTACCGGTGGGGCACTGTCACCTTGGGTGGGAATCGCCGGCAGAGCCTTTCCGACAACAGTGCCACCACACAGTTTCCTGCGCTGACGATCTCGCCGAAGCCGTTGGACATCGCGTCGAACATCACGTGGTCGCCTTCGGTCAGCTTCGTGCAGGACCGCGCCTCCAACACGCCCCTGGGCACCCTGCTGGTGACGCAGCCCAATGGCACCTTGGACACGCTGGAGCTCACCGGGTCGAGCACCGCAACGTCGTTCTCGCTTACAACCCCATTTCGGATCGGAGATTTCAACTGGCGCAACAGCGTGACGCTGTCCGATCGTGAATCCAGGGGGCGGCGAACGGAGACGTTCAGGATCCCGGACCCGGCCTCGAGCAACCCGGCGGATTCGGTGGACGTCTCCCGCGTCGCCGACGGCGATTTCGAGACGGGGATCAACTGGGATACCGGCATCAATCTGCCCGTGCTGTTCCGTCGCACCTGGAAGGTCCAACCCGCCGTCGGCATCACCAATACGACCAGCGGGCCATTCCTCCTTCGCAATAGCCGCACGAGTGGCGATTTCGTGAGTCAAGGGAAGCGCGCTTCGTTGGTGGTGAACGTCACGCCGACCTTTTTCGGCTTCTTTCCCGGCTTCGGACCCATCGCCAGGATTCGGCACAGCGTGTCGCCCATCATTTCGTTTTCCTACTCTCCCGAGGCGAGTGTTCCGGAGGCCTACGCCCGCGCCATCACCCCGCGCGGCGCCCAACCGGTCCTCACCAGCGATGCCACGCAACGCCTGAGCATTGGATTATCGCAGAACTTCGAGGGCAAGGGCCGCCCGGATGCCGGAGACACGAGCGCTGTTCCCGCTACCCGCAAGTTCCGGATCTTGAGCATCGCGACGAGCCCGATCGCCTACGACTTTGAGCAGGCCAAGAAGCCCGGTCGCACTGGGTGGGTGACGTCGACACTGACCAACACCCTGCAAACCGATCTCCTGCCGAGTTTCAGTCTCAGCACGACCCACGATCTCTGGCTCGGCACGGTGGGGTCGGATACGGCTGAGTTCGATCCCTTCCTCCAGAACGTGAGCCTGAGTTTCGCCCTCTCGAACCGAACCGTCTCCTCGTTTCTAGGGTTGTTGGGACTCGGCCCGGGAGAGGCCGACGATAGGAGGCCCGAGGACCGCGAGCCACCGCCCAGCTACATCGCCGATGCCGGGCGCGGCCTTGGCCGGGGCGGACGGTTCAATACCGACTCCCCGATCGGGACCCGTCGCCGGCCATTCACCGCGAACGTCAACTTCACCCTGTCCCGAACCCGCCCCGTTCCGGGGCTCCCCACGCTGCCGGACCGGCAGAACCTGGGGTTCAGCACCAGCTTCTCTCCGACGCCGTTTTGGGGCGTCTCCTGGGCAACGCAGTACAACATTACCGACGGGAGATTCGAGTCGCAGATCGTGCGGCTGGAACGGGATCTGCACGATTGGCGGGCACGCTTTGAGTTCATCCGCAACGCGAACGGCAACTTCGCCTTTTTCTTCTCGATATTCCTCACCCACCTCCCAGATATCAAGTTCGACTACGATCAGCGAACCATCGACAACTGATGTCCTCCCAGCAGGACAGCCCTGTCATGGGCCCCGATCCTATCTGCTTGATTCGCAATGAGATAGAATGCGAGCCCAGCTGGCACGCTCTCTGCCCTGCTAGGGAGCGTCCCTGTCATGGAGCACTGGGTATGCAGCGCCTCCTCTTCATCGTGCCTTTGGTCGTCCTCGCGGCGTGCGAATCGGACGACCGCATCTTGGGCGGCTCAACGCTTGCCCCGCCTCAGAACCTCACCTACGCCGTCGAGCCCAGCGGGACGTCCGGATCGCCTGCGGGAGTGCTGCTTGCCTGGGACGACGATGGAGACCCGGATCTCGCCGTGTGGCACGTATACTCCCGAAATGCTGGCTCGGGCGCCTTTGGCCTCCGGGGCAGCACCACATCGAACAGTTTTCATGACAACGGGATTCCCCATCTCGAGTACTACGTCACGGCCGAGGACCAGGGAGGGTTCGAATCCGAGCCCAGCAATGTGGTCGTCGTCGACGAGCGCTTGGCGTTGGATGCTCCGACCTCGCTCTCGAGCACCTCGCTCGACGGGGCGGTGGCGCTGCTCTGGTCGGACAACCCGTTTACGTCGGACCCTCAAGGGTTTAGCCAATACCGGGTGTACAGCGTGGACTTCGACCTCGACGCGGGCCTCTGTGGGATCAATTGGGCGCTCGAGGGGACCACGGTGGCGCCGGAGTTCCTGGCGGGCGCGCTCGCCAACGGAGCGCCCCGGTGTTTTGGCGTGTCCGCGGTCAGCATCGAGGGATGGGAGAGCCTGTGGTCTCCGATTCGGGACGATACCCCGCGCCCTGACGCGAGGAACGTGGTGATGTTCGCGAGGCAAGTCGATGTGACCCAGAGCGGCTTCCGTTTCTGGCGCGACCAGAATCAAGACGGCCTCACGGAGCGGGCCGAACTCGGGCAGATCGGCAGTGGTGCCGCGCTGGACGTGGACTTCTCGGTCGAACGCGACGGCAGCGGGCGGTTCTTCTTTACCCCTGTTCGCGCCGGGACTGGTGTGGTTGGAACCGGGCCGGTGGCGGATTTGACCAGCATCGATGTGGCGCCGACCGGGGTGTATGGAACCTCGCCCATCGAGATCCAACCAGGCCAGGGCTACGTGTTCGAGATGGACGGCGGCGATGGGTTCGCGCGCTTTGGCTCCATTCGCGCCGCCCACGTCGGCCAAGAGTTCGTGATCTTCGACTGGGCGTTCCAAACCGATCCCGGGAATCCCGAACTGGTGGTCAGCGGGCTGGGAGGTCGGTAAGCCGTTGCGCCACGAAACCGGCTGAGCACAAGGCGGTTCGCGGGGGCCAAACTCCCACCCCAGCGCCTCGGGAACGGCGTCCCACGGGGACCCGGGAGGCCCGCGCACCGCCCTTGTTATCGCCGGGGACATCCCGCAGTTTCATTTTCCGATGCCTCCCCTCACCGTCACCCTCGACGGCGCCTCGCTGACGCTCGATGACGTTGCGCGTGTGGCCCGAGACCCGGCGTCTCGGGTCGCTATCGACCCCCGCGCCCGCGACACGTTGCGCAAGAGCCGCATGCGGATCGAGAGCGCCATCCACGCCGGCGAGATCATCTACGGTGTGAATACCGGGTTCGGCAAGCTAGCGAGCGTGGCCATCAGTCCGGGTGATCTGGACCGCCTCCAGGAAAACTTGATCCGCAGCCACTGCGCCGGCGTGGGCGATCCGCTGCCGGCCGAGGTGGTGCGCGCCGTCCTGCTGCTCCGCGCGAACGTCCTGCTGCGGCCCACCAGCGGGGTGCGACCCGCGCTACCGGAGGCGGTGGTGGCACTCCTCAACAGCGGGGTCGTGCCGGTCGTGCCGGAGCAGGGAAGTGTAGGCGCGAGCGGCGATCTGGCCCCACTCAGTCACATCGCCCGGGTGCTGATGGGCGAAGGGGAGGTTGTGGACCCCGGGACCGGACGCCGGGTCGATGCCGGCACCGTGTTCCCGAAAGCCGGGCTTGTTCCTTACCGGTTCGCGCCCAAGGAAGGGCTTGCCTTCATCAACGGAACTCAGGTCCAGGCGGCGTTCCTGGCGTTGGCCGTCCAGGCGGCGTGGGGGTTGTGGCGGAGTGCTCTCGGGGCCGCCGCCATGAGCATGGAGGCGCTCCGCGCCACCCCCGCGAGCCTCGATCCCCGAATTCACGACGCCCGCCCCCACCCGGGTCAGCAGCGAGCGGCCGCCGTGCTCCGCGCGCTCCAAGAGGGGAGCGCCATTCGCGAATCGCACCGCTACGATGACGCTCGAGTCCAGGACGCCTACAGCCTGCGGTGTGCGCCGCAAGTGCTGGGTGCAGTGGCCGACGCCGTCCGATTCGCGGAACAGACGGCAGTCGTGGAACTCAACGCATCGACCGACAATCCGCTGGTCTTTGACAACGGGGACGTGGTCTCCGGAGGCAACTTCCACGGCCAACCGGTGGCGCAGGCTCTCGACGTCCTCGGGATTGCGCTCACCACCCTGCAGGGCCTGTCGGAACGGCGCATCGAGCGCCTGGTCAATCCCCAACTCTCGCAGGGGCTCCCGGCGTTTCTCACCAAGACCGCCGGGGTGTCCTCCGGCTATATGATGGTCCAGATCACGGCGGCGGCATTGGTCGCCGAATCCCGGACCCTGGCCACACCAGCGAGCATTCAGTCGATTCCTACCGACGCCAACCAGGAAGATTATGTGCCGATGGGCATGGCCGCGGCGTACAAGACGCGGCGCATTCTGCACAACGCCCGCCGGGTGGTCGCAGCCGAGTTCCTGTGTGCGGCGCAGGGGCTGGACCTGCTCCTGCCGCTCACGCCCGGGAAGGGTGTGGGGGAGCTCTACCGACGGATCAGGACGGGAAAGGGTGCGATTCCCCCGCTCGACGAGGATCGGGCGCCCACACCGGACATCGAGGCCTTGGCCGCAAAGATTGCCCAGGGAGGACTCGACCCCGGTGACTATCTTCTATCGATGGGCTGAAACGGCGCCGGCTGGCTTGCTCCGGTTTCGGGCCACCCCTATCTTTCGCACCCGGACGCTCGACGAGGCTAAGTTCAAGCTACAACGCCCCTTCCACTCTACCCCGTGAGCTGAATGAACCTCAAGAAGCTCAAGGAAACGGCGAGAAAACACGAGCAGAAGGAACAGTGGCACAAGGCCATCAAGGTCTACCTGCGGGCCATCGAAGCCTCGGACGCAGGGGTGGAAGCCGTGCCCGACCTGTCGCTCTACAATCGTGTCGGCGATCTGTACATGAAGGTCAACGATACGGCCGCCGCCGTGAAGACCTACGAGCGGGCCGTGGATCTCTACGCCGATCAAGGCTTCGCCAACAACGCCATTGCGCTCTGCGGGAAGGTCCTGCGGGTGAACCCCGGTCGTGTCCAGACCTACCTGACCCTGGCAAAACTCTACGCGCGGAAGAACTTCGTCGTCGATGCCAAGAAGAACTTGCTCGAGTACTTGGAGCGCATGAACAAGGCGCAGCGGCGAGATGAGGCCTTCCGCGAGGTCAGCAACTTCGCCGATCAATTCAGAGGGGAAGTCGAGATCCGCGACATGTTGCGGGAACTCGTCCAGGCCGCGGCCCGCGGTGCCGATTCCGCCGAAGGGCTGGAGAAACTGGCCGCGGATCTTGGCGGCGACGTGCAGGACCAGAGCGACGGCGCTCCCGGCGCCGGCCGGGGGCCGGGAGGGCTGGTCTTCTTAGATACCGGCGAGGAAGCCCTGCCGGCCGCC
>JBFGLJ010000078.1:0-12805 GCA_041576235.1 Gemmatimonadales bacterium
ACGACCCTCGCCCTGGCGCTCGCCGTCTTCCACCTGGTAGAACACCGCCCAGGCGCCGGGCCCCACGTGGGTCGCGAGGGCCGGTGTGGCCGGCGACACCAGACAGTCGCGGGGTGCAAACCGGGCCACCAGGGCCTTCTCGATGTCCTCCGCCACCTCCGGCGCATCGGCGTGGACGATTCCCATCCGGAGCCGTTCGGGCCGCGGCGTAAGCGGGGCTTCGAGATGATCCAGCACCCGGGGCAAGAGGTTCGCTCGCCCGCGTACCCGGTCGACCGGGACAATCGCCCCGCTCTGGTCGAGCCCGAGGATGGGCTTGAGATCCAGCATGCCAGCGAGCCAGGCCTTGCCGCGGCTGACCCGGCCGCTGCGGAGCAGGTTGTCGAACTGATCCACCGTCAGCAACAGCCCCGTGCGACGCCGAATGCGGGCCAACTCGGTGAGGATCTGATCGGCCGTCCATCCGGATTCGGCCAGCTCCGCCGCCCGCAGGGCCAAGAGGCCGACCCCGAGGGAAGCGCTCCGGCTGTCGAACAAGTGAACGCCCTCGATTCCCGAGGCCTTGAGCGCCGCTTGGGCCGAGCGGAAGGTGCCCGACAGCCCGGACGAGAGGAGCACGGTGACCACCTCGTCGGCCTCGGTCCGGGCGTCTCGCAGCACGTTGATGAATTCGGCGGGGGCCGGTTGGGAGGTGGTTGGAACATCCCTGCTGGTCCGCAGCCGCCGGTAGAATTCACTTGGCGAGAGTTCCACCCGATCGCGGAAGGTCTCGTCACCGAACATGACTTGAAGCGGGATCAGCGTGATCCCATGGCGGTCGAGAATCTCGTCGGCCAGGTCGGCCGAGCTATCGGCAACCACGGCGACAGCCCGCGTCGTCTTGTGAGACAGGCGCCGGTGCTGCACCCTCATGTCTTCGGCCTTCTTCTCCTGAATGGTCCCCCAGCGCCCCGCATGCGCGAACACCGCTTCTGGGTCGTCCGTGTGCACGTGGACTTTGAGGATATCCAGGGCTTCGGCCACGACGATCGAGCCTCCAAATTGACGGAGACTGGCCCGAATCGCGTTCGTGGCCGGGAAGCCATTGCCTCGGACCAGAACCTCCGTGCAGAATCGGTAATCGCGTTCCGCCTCGACGAGGGCCGCCGCCGCCGGCACCAGCGTGGCGATCTCCTCCTCAGAAACACGCTTCACCGGGAGGATCGGATCCCCGTCAATGAGCCGCACGATCCCCTCGATCATGCACACGAACCCCTTGCCCCCGGCATCGACCACACCGGCCTCCTTGAGCACCGCGAGGAGTTCCGGGGTCCTGGCAAGCGCCCGCCGCCCGCCGCTCAGCATGCGCCGCATGAAGACGCCGATATCCGGTGAATCAGCCGCCGCTCGCTGGGCGGCCGCGGAGGCGTCGCGTGCCACGGTGAGAATGGTCCCCTCTCGGGGGTCATCAATCGCGTGATACAGGTTCTCGGCTCCACGCCGCATGGCGTGGGCCAGGTCGCGGGCCGTGAGGCTCGCGCGGCTCCCGATGGCGTCGGAGACGCCCAGCAGGAAGTGGGCGAGCATCATCCCGGAGTTGCCTCGGGCGCCGAGGACAGCGGCGCGGGCCATGGTCTGGGCGGTATCGCCCAGGGTCGCGTCGCCCTTCGCCTGCAACGCATCGGCCACGGCCCGGAGGGTGAGACTGAAGTTGGTGCCGGTATCGCCGTCGGGGACGGGAAAAACGTTGATGCGATTGATTTCTTCGCGACCCGCGGCCACCCAGTCCGAGGCCGCAAACATGGAACGGGCCAGCCTCGGGCCGTCCAAATACGCGATTCCGACGGTCACGCGTCCGCCTACTCCGGAACGACGGTCACCCGCACCTCGGCCGCCACATCCGGGTGGAGCCTGATGGGGACGGTGTGGTCGCCCAGGGTCTTGATGGGCTGGTCGAGTTCGACCCGCCGCTTATCGATGGCGAAGCCTTGGGTCTCCAGAGCGTCGGCGATCGACTGGGCCGTAATCGATCCAAACAGCCGGTCGCCTTCGCCGACCTTGCCGGCGAGCGTGATCGTGGCCTCCCGCAGCCCCTCGGCCATCCGTTCGGCATCGCCCCGCTCCGAATCCAGACGCACCCGCCGAGCCCTGGTCTCGGCTTCGATCCGCTTCTTGTTCCCCTCGGTGGCGGGATAGGCGAGCCCTCGGGGCAGCAAGTAGTTGCGTGCGTACCCGGGCTTGACCCGGACCAGTTGGCCGGCCCGGCCCAGGTCTTTCACATCCTCCCGCAAGATCACTTCTGTCATCGAACGCCTCCTCGTGACGGGGGCCTCGGCCGCCGTCGAAAGTCCAACCAGGTATCGGCGATTCCAACCAGAATCATTGCTCCGAGGGCGACGGGCAGCAACACCGCCGCCGCCAATGCAGCCATGAGCACCATCGTCCGCCTTCCAGGCGCAAACACCACGGCCCACAAGACCGCGGTGCCCTGGAGTGCGTAGAGCACCCCCAAGACCGCGAGCCCATTCCAGGCGAGCGTCGTCGCGGCCGGCCCTCGATCGAGGAGCACGATCCCCAAGCCGGCGATGACGCCCCAGACCAGATGGTCGCTCAGCTCGAACGACCGAAAGGCCCGGGGTGCCTTACCCCGCGCGGCGATTCTGGGGTGCCATGCCCGCGCCAGGGCCGCCCCGGCCAGGGCCATGACGACCGCGACCGCCGGGGTCAACGCCGCCGCCGGCTCGACGCCGGCGGCGAACCGCTCGAGGAGGGCCTTGGCCCCCGGACTCGCCGGGGCGGTCAAGGCGAACTGCGCTGCCAGCGCCCGATAACTGGCCCACCCCTTATGGCTGAAGGCCAATTCGAGCTGGCTCCAACTCATCCCCAGCGCCATGGACAAGACGGCGGTGCCCAGGACGGCTGCAGCCGCGGCCCAGAGTGCCTGGGTCATCGCCGTGCCTCGTCCGGTCGCGGCCATGGCTACAAACCCACCGGTGAAGAGAACGCCGACGGTCCGGAGGGCTTGATCCGCGATACCGCCCTGGTCGAACAACCAGAAGATGGCCCAGACGCCGATCGTTGCGACCCACAGCCACTCGCGGCGGCTCGCCGGCCGCTCCAGAAGCAGCAGGCCAGCAAGGGGTCCGAGGAAGAAGACCACCATCACTGGCCACGCGAGGAGCAGATACCCACCCAACACGACCAACGAGCCCAGCCCGATGCGCGCCGGGCCGGCAGGGGCGGGAAGGGATGACTCCGCCAACCGTCAGCCGCTATAGCCCTTGATGTAGGGAACGAGGGCGAGCTCCCTGGCCCGTTTGATCGCGACGCCGAGTTGGCGCTGATGGCGTGCGCAGGTTCCCGAGAGGCGGCTGGGGAGGATCTTGCCACGCTCGGTCAGGAATCGAGACAGGGTGCGCTCGTCCTTGTAGTCAATCACCCGAATGCCAGCCTCGCAGATCGTGCAAGTCTTGTGGCGGCGTCTCATGATCCAGCCTCCTCGGCGACGCCGGCTTCCGCGGCTGCCGCCGGCACGCCCTCATTGGCAACGATGAGGAATCGTAGGACGCCATCGTCGAGCTTGACTGCCCGCTCGTACTCGGGTAGGGCATCCGGCGCGGCCTCGAATTGGGCGATCACGTAGTACCCCGTCTCGTGTTTCTTGATGGGGTACGCAAGGGTCCGCTTGCCCCAGTGGTTGAGATGGGGAGGCGCGGCGAGCCCCAAGACGGTGTGGAATTGTTCGAGACGCTGATTGATCGCGGCTTCTTCGAGGGCGGAATCGAAAATGTAGACCGCCTCATATTGACGGGCCATGCCACCTTCCTTTGGTCTAGTCGCCCCGGTCCAGGTGAGCGGACCGAGAAGGTCAACTGTCGGTAACACCGAAACTTAAGGGCAATCGGGCCGCGATGGAAGCCCGGCGGGCCCAGGCGGCCGGCGCGCTCCGGGGATCGATCGCGGCCGGTGTGAGCTGTGGACACGTCGACCTACTACGGCGTAAACTCAGGGGACCTCAACGTCGGGACGCGGATGGCCGGGCCACGCATCGAAGTCGTCTCCATTCAAATCGGGCAACCGCAGCAGCTTGGGCAGGCCGCCGCGGAAGACCCCCTCGACCGACCCTGGACCAGTGCCATCTTCAAAGAGCCGGTCGATGGGCGGGTGTGGCTGAGGGCGGTTGGCTTGAAGGGAGACGCCCAGGTCGATCGTCGGTATCATGGCGGTC
The DNA here is from genome assembly GCA_041576235.1 of Gemmatimonadales bacterium. Taxonomy (GTDB): domain Bacteria; phylum Gemmatimonadota; class Gemmatimonadetes; order Gemmatimonadales; family GWC2-71-9; genus JABDII01. The sequence goes on from JBFGLJ010000078.1 coordinate 4,208, forward strand.
CTGACCGGGCTGTCCTCGCGTATGCCGCGAGCCATTACCCGGCGTGGGCGGCGGAACTGGAGCGGGATGACCTCAGCCCGGGCACCTTCGGCGAGAACCTGACCATCGCCGGTGTGACCGAGGCCACCGTCTGTGTCGGTGACCGGCTCGCGGTGGGAGCGGGTGTGGTGCTCGAGGTGAGCCAGCCCAGGATGCCATGCCAGAACTTGGCGCGAAAGCTGAAAGTCCGGGACATGGTCAAGCGGGTCGAAGCGCTGGGACGGGGGGGCTGGTACTTGCGGGTCCTGAACGAAGGCTGGCTCGAGGCCGGCCAACGGATCACGCTCCTGGCCCGCCCCTACCCGGAATGGACGATTCGCGACGCGACCCGGGCGTATAAGACGCGGGGACGCGATTCAGCCGGCGCCGCGCGCCTGGCCCAGTGCCCGGCCCTGTCAATGGACTGGAAGGACCGCCTGAGCCGGCTCCCCGTCAGTTGACTAGACGTTGAACCGAAACAGGATCACGTCGCCGTCCTGAACCACGTAGTCCCGCCCTTCCGAGCGCGCGAGTCCCTGCTCCCGGGCCCCTTTCATCCCGCCGGCGCGGACGAAGTCCTCATACGCCACGGTTTCCGCCCGAATGAATCCCCGCTGAAAGTCCGTGTGGATCTCGCCAGCGGCGACGTATGCGGTGTCCCCCCGATGGATCGTCCAGGCGCGGACTTCCTTTTCGCCGGTCGTAAAGAAGCTGTGGAGTCCGAGCAGGTGATACGCCGCGTGGGTGAGCCGGTCGAGACCGGACTCGTCGACGCCGATGGACTCCAGATACTCACGGCGTTCGGAGGGAGTGAGTCCCACCAACTCGGCTTCCATCTGGGCTGAAAAGGTGACCACCTCGGCGGGCTCGTGGTCCGCCGCGATGGCCGCCTCGAGCGCGGCGACCGCCGGACTGCCGCCGGCGAGTTCGGGCTCGGCCACGTTGGCGGCGTAGAGTTCCGGTTTGGCCGTCAACAGATTCAACGCACGGTAGGCCACTTGCTCTTCGGGAGAGGGGACCACGGCGCGAGCGGGCTTCCCCTGAGCCAGCGCGGCCTGGAGCCGCGTGAGGACATCCGCCTCCTGTTGGGCGGCACTGTCCCCCGTACGGGCGGCGCGGCCGACCTTGTCCAATCGTTTCTCGACCGTGGCAAGGTCCGCGAGTCCCAACTCGAGCAGCACCACACCGCGATCGCGCAACGGGTCGACGGATCCCATCACGTGCTGGACGTTCTCGTCTTCAAAACACCGAATCACGTGGACCATGGCATCCACCTCGCGGATGTTCGCGAGAAACTGGTTGCCGAGGCCCTCGCCTTCGCTCGCGCCCTCGACCAGCCCCGCGATGTCCACGAATTGAATGGTTGCCGGAACCCTGGCCTTAGGCTCGACGAGACGGGTCAATGCATCGAGGCGGGGATCGGTGACGGGCACCACCCCGGTATTCGGGTCGATGGTGGCAAAGGGGTAGTTGGCGACCAGGGCGCCGCCGGAGGTGAGCGCATTGAAGAGGGTCGATTTGCCGACGTTGGGAAGGCCGATGATCCCGAGGCGGAGCATGGTGTGAGTCGTCAGTCGCCGGTCTTCGGTCTTCGGTCTTCAGTCTTCGGTCCTCTGGGCAGGACTGACGACCGATGACTGACGACCAATGACTCATGTCTCATGTCTCATGACTCACGACTCACGACTCACGTCAGAGACTCGCAAACCACGGGGCCAGCACCAGCGACACCACCGACATGAGCTTGATGAGGATGTTCATCGAGGGGCCGGAGGTGTCCTTGAACGGGTCGCCCACGGTGTCGCCCACCACGGCCGCCTTGTGGGGATCGGAGCCCTTGCCGCCAAACTTGCCACCCTCGATGTACTTCTTGGCGTTGTCCCACGCGCCGCCGGCGTTGGCCATGAACAAGGCCAGGAGCACCCCAGCCAGCGTGGCGCCTGCGAGGAGGCCGCCCAGCGCTTCGACGCCGAGGAGCCACCCGACGAGAACAGGGGCAAGCACGGCGGTCACGCCTGGGAGTATCATTTCCCGCAGGGCGGCCCGGGTGGAGATGTCGACGCACCGCGCACTATCGGGGGTGCCGGTTCCTTCCATGAGGCCCGGGATTTCTCGGAACTGACGCCGGACTTCTTCGACCATCCCGCCGGCCGCCCGTCCAACGGCGGTCATGGTCATGGCCCCGATGGCGAAGGGGAGGGTTCCTCCCACGAAGAGCCCGATGACCACCATCGGATTCACCAAGTCCAGCGACAGGACCTCGCCCGGGGGGCTCACCGCCGTCGCGAATGCCGAAAACAGGGCGAGGGCAGTCAGCGCAGCCGACCCGATCGCAAACCCCTTGCCCATGGCGGCGGTGGTGTTGCCTTGGGCGTCCAGGCCGTCCGTGATCTTGCGGACCTCGGGTCCCAGCCGGCTCATCTCCGCGATGCCTCCCGCATTGTCTGCCACGGGACCGTAGGCATCGACGCTCATGGTGACGCCCACGGTAGCGAGCATGCCGACGGCTGCGATGGCAATGCCGTATAGATCGGCCGAGCGATAGGATACGAAGATGGCCGCAGCGATCAGCAACAACGGCAGGATTGCGGACCTGAGGCCGACGGCGAGCCCGGCGATGATGTTGGTCGCGGGTCCGGTTAGTGATGCGTTGGCGATGTCGCGAATTGGCTTGGCGGCGGTGTAGTACTCGGTGACCAAGCCGATCAACACACCGGCCACGGTGCCGGCGACGACGGCATAGAACGCCCCGATGACCGGCTTCCCGACCATGCCGAGCGGCAGCTGGGTCGCAAGCCAGTAGGCGGCGGCCATGAAGAGCCCCGCGGCGATGAAGGTGGTGAGGCGGAGCGCGCTTGCCGGACCCCCGCGTTCGAGCAGCTTCATCGATCCCACGCCGACGAGGGAGGCGATGAGCCCGGCAATGATCATGGCTAGCGGGAGCGCAATAGCGTTGGCGCGGTACTCGAGCGGGATCACCGGGCTGGTGGCTCCCAGGGCCACGGTGGCGATGACGGCGCCGACGTAGCTCTCGAAAATGTCGGCCCCCATGCCGGCGACGTCGCCGACGTTGTCGCCGACGTTGTCCGCGATGGTTGCCGGGTTGCGGGGGTCGTCCTCCGGAATGCCGGCCTCGACCTTCCCGACCAGATCGGCCCCAACGTCGGCCGCTTTGGTGTAGATGCCGCCGCCCACGCGGGCGAAGAGGGCGATCGAGGAGGCGCCCATGGCGAAGCCGCTGATGACCTCGCTGAATGACTTGAAGGCCTCCGCGCTCACGACGGCGTCATCGAGAAGGAGATAGGCGACGGTCCCGATGCCGAGGAGCCCGAGAGACGCCACCGCGAGACCCATGACCGCCCCACCGTTGAAGGCCACGCGCAAGGCCTTGGCTTCGCCGCTCGTGTGCGCGGCTTCAGCGGTGCGGACGTTGGCCTTTGTGGCGGCCTTCATGCCGAAGAAGCCGGCGCCGACGGAGCAGATCCCACCGAACACGTATGCGAGAGCGGTGTGCTGGCCCACCGCCACGCCCAGCAGGATGGCCACCACCGCGAGGAATGGGAACAGCACCAAGTATTCCCGTCGCAGGAACGCCATGGCCCCGGTTTCGATCGCGAGGGCGATGTCTTGCATCACGTCGGACCCTGCCGATTGACGCTTGATGTAGGCGTAGATCCCGAACGCCACCACCAGCCCTACCAGGCCGGCTCCAACTGAATACAGGGCATACTGGGCGAGTGCCGTCACAACTCCTCCGTCAACGGTTGAACGTGTTCATGGCGCGGTCGATCCCCTCGGCCAGCCACATGTCGACCGCATCGGCCATGGGGTCCATGAGGTCGTCGAGCGCCCCTCGCTCCTCGGGGGTGAACGGGCTCAGGACGAAATCGGCCAAGTCGACCACGGTCTCCGGGACCGGACCAATGCCGATCCGCAGCCGGCCATAGTCTTGCCGCATGAGCACGCCTTGGATGCTCTTGAGGCCGTTGTGGCCCCCGGCGCTGCCACGCTGTCGCAACCGAAACCGGCCCAGCGGCAAGGCGACGTCGTCGACGAGGACCAGGAGCTCCTCAGCGGGCGCGAAGTCCGGATGTGAACGGAGCGGGGAGACGCTTGCCCCGCTCCGGTTCATGTAGGTCGTCGGCTTGATTAACCGGCACGCCCGAGTGTGTCGGCGAACGGTGACTGCCTTGGCGCGCCCGTGCCGTTTGAAGGGCCCCGCCTCCCAGCGTGCGGCCACGTGATCGAGCAGGAGAAAACCGGCGTTGTGCCGGGTGGCGGCGTATTCTGGCCCGGGGTTGCCGAGCCCCACGATGATGTGCAGCGGTCAGCTCGGCTCTTCAGGCTCTTCCTCGGGCTTGGGCTTCCGAATGAGCTCCGGCTCGGCCACTTCCTCGGGCTCAATTGCCTCGAGCTCCCCTTCGACCGGGGTCGGTTCCTCGATGGCCCGCGGCGCGACCACCGAGCAGACAGCCACCTCGAGATCGTTGAGAATCTCGGCGTTCTGCAGTTCGATATCCCGCACATAGAGGGCGTCACCAATCTCCAACGCCGTCACATCCAGCTCCACCGAGTCGGGGATGTTGCTGGGAAGCACCTTGATGTCCAGCTCGCGCAAGGTATGGTCGAGCACGCCGCCCGCGTTGCGGACGCCCTCGGGAATGCCCACGAGGTGAATGGGCACGGCGAGTTCGATCTCCTCGCCGGCGTGAACCTCATACAGGTCGACATGGAGAATGTCAGCGGGCCGGATGGGGTTCCGCTGCAGCTCTCGGATGAGCGCCGTGACCGGCTCCCCGTCGTCGACGCGAACCTCCACCAGCGTGCTGGACGCACTCACCTTGGTCAGCAACCGCTGGAGGGCGGCGGCTTCTAACACGATGGCCTCCGAGTCGCGCCCGCGGCCGTAGATGACTCCGGGGAGCATGCCCTGCCGTCTGAGCGACCGGGCCGCCCCCTTCCCGGTCGTATCTCGCCGCATGACTGCCAACTCTGCGCTGTGCGCCATGATTCAAACCCTCGTTAATCGAACAGCGAACTGACGGACTGGTCGCTGTGGGTATACCGTATGGCCTTCGCCAACAGGCCAGCGACAGACAGAACCGTCAGCTTGTCGAACCGTCGCTCGTCCGGCAGGCAAATCGTGTTGGTGACTGCCACTTCCTTGACCGGCGCCGTGGCCAGCCGGTCCACGGCCGGTCCGGACAACAGCGGGTGCGAGGCGCAACAATAGATGTCGCGGGCCCCGAGCCGCTTGAGGGCATGGATCCCTTCACTCATCGTGCCCCCGGTATCGATCATGTCGTCCGGGATGAGACAATCCCGCCCGGCGACCTCCCCGACGACGTTCACGACCTCCGCCACGTTGGCGGACGGCCGCCGCTTGTCGATGATGGCGAGCGATGCGTCCAACCGCTTTGCGAATCCGCGAGCCATCTTCGCAGCACCCACGTCCGACGCCACCACGACGAGATCCTTCAGCGCCTTCTGCCGGTAGTGGCTGGTGAAGACCGGTGCCGCATACAGGTGGTCGACCGGGAGATCGAAGAAGCCCTGCAGCTGGTGCTGGTGAAAGTCGATCGCCAACACGCGATCGGCCCCGGCCATGCTCACCATGTTCGCCATGAGCTTGGCGCTGATCGCCACCCGTGGCTGGTCCTTCCGGTCCTGCCGGGCGTAACCGAAGTACGGAATCACCGCGGTGACCCGCGCAGCACTGGCCCGCTTGGCCGCGTCGATGAGGAGCAACAGCTCGATCATGTTCTCGGCCGGCGGATTGGTGGGCTGGATGATGAACACGTCCCGCCCGCGCACGTTCTCGTCGATCTTGACAAAAATCTCGCCGTCGGCAAACCGCTTGAGCGTGAGCCGACAGAGGGGCTCGTCCAAGTGGCGCGCCACCTCTTCGGCAAGGGGGCGGTTGGCCGAGCCGCTCATGAGGAGCATGTGGCTGTGCGACAGCGAGAGTTCCGTCATGACGATAGCCCGGAAAGCTACCTCTGCCCAGACCAAAGCGTCAACCGCCACAGCCGGTGTGCGGCCATGACGGTTGGGCATTGGCCCTGGTGGATTCGAACCACCATTCTCAGATCCAAAATCTGATGTCCTGCCATTAGACGAAGGGCCAGTTGACGCCTACAACGTAACCCATCCGTCTGGGGGGGTAAACGGGACCCGCGGCCGTCAACGTCCCGCCGTGCGGGGCTCGGCCGGGGGACCGGCCAGGGTCGAGACCGGCAACACCGAGCCGTGCTTCGTGCCCAGCGTCAGGCGAGCCTCGTCCGCCGCGGCCGGGTTCCGGTAGAGGGCGAACAGCGCGGAGCCCGACCCACTGAGCCGGCACATGAACGGCCTCGTCCCGGCCAAGGCCTCAAACGCCGCCCGGATCGCCGGCCGTCGCTCGAAGACCGGCGTCTCGAAATCGTTGCCCGACATCCGCGCCACATCCCCCCATGTCGACACGGCCTGCTGACCGAGGGCCAATCCGCCACGGCGGCCGGCTCCCCCCCCCTGCCGCGCCTCGTCGATCCAGCCATAGGCTTCGCCCGTAGAGATCATGAGGGGAGGGCACAGCACGAGCCCCGGCGCGGCCGGGAGACCCGGAAGGCGGAAGAGCCGCTCGCCGCGGCCCCAGGCCAGGGCCAACGGTGTCCCGAGGAGGAAGAACGGGACATCGCTCCCCAGCCGGGCGGCGAATTGGAGCAACTCGTGCCGGGGCACGGCCTGGTCGGCCAGCACGTTGACCGCCAGCAGGGTCGCCGCGGCATCGCTCGATCCCCCGCCGAGGCCGGCGGCAACCGGGATGCGTTTCGTGAGCCGAACCCGCACCCCGAATCGATTCCCCGTGGCCTCGAGCACCATGGCCGCCGCCCTGGTGGCCAAGTTGTCTTCAGGCGCGCCGAGCCCGGGAAAGGTCCCATTCACATCGAGCGCCACTCCCGATTCCTCCGTGCGCTCGATCACCAACTCGTCGGCGAGATCGAGCAAGCAGAACAGCGTTTCGATCGAGTGAAACGCGCCCTCGTCACGGGCCAACACCCGGAGAAAGAGATTGACCTTGGCGTGGGCCGCGGCTCGGACCACGCGCCCTCCTCCCGGCTCACCCACCTGGGGGCGGGGGCCCGTGACGGAACTGTCCCAGGCGGATGCCGGTGGTCATGAGCGAGTAGACCCCGAGCAAGGTGATGGGCACGAACGTGGTGACATGATAGGTAATGGCGAACGAGAGCGCGCGATCGGGCGCCACCGCGTACAGCGTGAGAACAGCTCGGATCACGGCCTCGAAGACACCGACGAAGCCCGGTGCCGCCGGGACCGCAATGCCGAAGACGAGGACGCCTTGCAGGAGGAGCGCGCCGGCAAAATTGACGTCAATGTCGAAAATGGCAAATCCAACGTAGAACGCTAAGCCGTTGACGAGCCATGTGGTCAGCGACCAGAACACGACGCCGGCCAGCCTGCCCGGGTGACGAAGCGCGGTGAGACCGTGCCGGAACCCCTCGATGAGGTCGACGATGCGGTCGGCCCAGGCCCGGCGCAGGACCCGCCGCACCATGCGCTCGGCACGGACAGGAAAGGCAACCACCATCGCCGCAGCCACCAGCGCCAGTGCCGAGGCCAACCCTACGAAAACGGCGGCGCGAGCCACCGAAATGCCAGAAACCCTGACGTCCTCTGGCATGCCCGGGAGGAACAGTGCTAGGGTCAGCAAGAGCACGACGGCTAGGCTGTCGAACACCCGCTCGACGGCAATCGAGGAGAGCGCGCTGGTCAGCCGGGTCGATCCGAGACGGCTGACGGTGTAGGTGCGCACCAACTCGCCGGCGCGAAAGGGCAGCAGGTTATTGGCCGTAAATCCGATGGCGATGGCATGCCACATCGGGGTGTAGGGAATGGGCTCATCGTTCGGATGTCGAAGGAGCAGCCGCCATCGAACGAGTCGAATCGGGAAGGTGAGGGTCGCGAGCGCCACCGTGGCGAGCAGGGGGATGATCCGTGCGTGTCGGATGTGGGCAGTGAACGCGTTCAGCTCGACACCCTTCACGGCCCAGGCCAAGAGGGCGAGGGAAATGACCCCGGCCACGACGAGTCGCCACGTGGACCCTCGGGGACGAGCCACAGGTGGCGCGGGCGGCTCGGTCACTAGCGCTGCTGCTGAGCCAGGGGCACCAGGTCCAGCAGCTCTTCGACCAGCGGACGCACGCTCTCCCACGGTGTGTCACCCGCCAGCAGCGCGTGAATCTCGGCCCGCACCGCCGCCGCCCTATCGAGCGCTCCTCGCCCGTGGTAGAGCAGCGAGGTGATGGCGACAACCTTCTCCCCAGCACCCGCTTCCTGTTCCCCGCCGCGAGACTGGCCGCTCCCTCCCTCGAGGAAGGCGTCCAGCGAAGCCGGACCCGCCGGCCGCTGCTGGAGGAGTCTCGCGAAGGTCACGAAACTCGCAGCCAAATCGCCTGGGCGCTCCCGCTCTGTTTCCTGGCCCTCATCCGGCGCGAGGGCGCTGATCGGGACAACCTCACCGGGGGGGAGAGCCCGAGCCGGAGGGGAGGCAGCAGGTGGCGGTGCGACGGGGGCGGGGGC
>JBFGLJ010000079.1:0-12714 GCA_041576235.1 Gemmatimonadales bacterium
CACCTCACCTCACTCGATGGGAGGAGACGGAAAAAGGGGGGGGCAGGCGGGGCGGGGTCAGCCCCCCATGCCGGCGCCCATGGTGTCGCCGCGCAGGAGCCGGGTCCACGTCCACTCGGTGCCCTTCCGGCCGCCCTTTGGGGTGATCTTGATCCCCATGGGCGAGATCTGGATGGTGTAGGTCGCGTCGCCGATCCCGAGTTCCCGCTTGATGGTCTTGTCGAGCTTGGTCGTCATTGAACCCCTCCCGCTGAGAGTTGGTGGCCTGCCTGTCGCCCCCTCCCGGGGCCCTCAAACCCCCCGAGAGGCCGTCCGACAAGCTAGAAAAGCCAGAGGATCCGCACCAGACCCCCGCCGTTTGGCCCGTCAATTCAGGGTTAACCGGGGCTCCGCAGCCGGAAGCCTCTATTTTTGGGGTTCTGCGAGGACCGGGAGGTAGCGTGCCCAGGGCCCCACCTCCCGGCCGTACTGCTTGGCCATCACCCGGGCAATTTGCCGTAAGTGGTTGAGATCGTGGACCATCCAGGTGGCCAACAGCTCTTGGAGGGTCACCGGCCCGAAGTCTGGGTGCCGGGCCCCGAGGGCCAAGCTGTCGGGTCCGAGCGCCCAATCGCGCACGGTTTGGAGATTCCGGGCGCGGAGAGTCTCGAACTCGTCCAAGAGATCGCCCAGCGACTTGCCCCGGGATTCGGTGAACTGGGCGAACCGGTCGAAGGGCTCGAAGGTCTTCGACCCATCGCCGGCGAGAATGATCCGGGCGCGTGAGACCCAGTCGGTTCGCTCGCCGTGGATCAGGTGCCCCACGATGTCGTAGGGGCTCCAGGTATCCGGGCCTTCGGTGGCCGCGCTCAGTTCGTCGGGCAGCTCCGAGAGGAGCGCCCGCAACACGGCCGGAGTGCGCGACAGGACGTCGAGCGCCACATCGACCCGGAACGCCGCCGTCACGCCTCCCGCTCGTCTCTGCTCGGAACGTGGCAGCTGGCCAGGCCCCGCTTCTCGAGGTAGCGCTGGTGGTACTCCTCGGCACGATAAAACGCCGACGCCGGGGTGATTTCGGTGACCACCAAGCCCGAGAGCCGGCCGCTCTTCTCGAGCGCTTCCTTGGACACGCGGGCCTGGGCCTCTTGGCGGGGCGTGTGATAGAAGATCGCCGAGCGGTATTGGGTCCCGACATCCGGGCCCTGACGGTTCAAGGTCGTCGGATCATGGCTCTTCCAGAACACGTCGAGCAGCTGCTCGTAGGACACTCGATCGGGATCGTACTCCACTTGCACCACTTCGGCGTGCCCGGTGGTGCCGGTGCAGACGTCCTGGTAGGTGGGGTTCTCGAGATGCCCGCCGAGGTAGCCCACCGTAGCGTTAGTGACCCCGGGGACCTGGCGGAACGCCACCTCTACACCCCAGAAACAGCCCGCTCCAAACGTCGCTAGCGCCATGTCGCGTTCACTCCTGTGTGTCCCCGACATCGGGGATCGCGTCTGGTCAGATCTCTTGCTCAGGCGATCAGGGCTGGCCGCGGCTCTCGCCTCTCGTTCAAACCAATTGTCGCGGTAAAAGTTCCCGCCGCGGAGCGCCGCCCAGACACTCGCTGCCAGATATGCCGGGAGAAAGAACGGCCCCCAGCGCTCGCATTGGCGCACATGGGCCCGCTCGTGGGCGCGGGTGTCGTTGGCACAGGCCTGGTCGCGGGCCAGGACCACGTGCCCCAGGGTCAGGGCGGCCACCCCACCCGAGAGCACCGACACCCGCCGGAGCAGCCACGCGAGCCAGCCTCCGGTCACCTCGACGACGCCGTCCACAACGCGGACACGGCCTCCGCCCTGGCCGACCAGCGCCAACGGAACCAAGACCAACCCGACCAAGGTGGTGGGGCCGGCCCAGAGGTATCGCAGGAGACGCATCCCAGCCGATCAGCAGCCGCGGGTAGCGTACCACACCGCGGGCCGGCCGGTGTCGGTCAGGTACCTGAACCACACCACGCCTTCATGGGTCACGGAGTCGGCCACGCAGAGCGAGGGGAACCGGATATGTGCCTTGAGCCACCGGCCCCGTGCCTCGAGGATCTGGACCTCGAAGTGGTAGTTCCCGTTGGGATCGGGGGCGAGACCAAGGTCGACGGGGGCGCCCCGCGGCCCATCCCGAAAGTCCGGGGGCGTCTTGCCGTCGGCCCAAAGAAAACCGCCCATGGCCTGAAAATGCTGGGGCCACAACACCTGATTGACCGGCTTGCCCTCAACGAGCGTCCAGCCCATGCGGGGGCGGGGGCGGGGGCGGGGGCGGCCTTCCTTGGTGATGCCGTAGATCACCTGTGTCCAGCGGCCCCTCGAGCCGAGCGCCGCGATGGGGAGGCCGGCGGTCTCGTAGCCCACCTCGAGTGAGTTGTCGGCGATGTCCGGCTCGTACACCTCGAGCCGGTAACACCACGAGTACTCCGGAATGCTCCGCAGGATGTAGCGGGCAACCACCGGCGAGGATGGGGTCGAGTCGGCGTGCATCACCAGGGTATCGCTCCGGCGTCCGACGATCGTGTCGAGAATGGACAGGATCCCGATGCCGCGATCGCCGCGGTCACGGCGGCCGTATTGGGCCCGGTATCCCTCGCCATCGTCGCACGGGTCGCCGGTAGGGTCGGTGCCCGCCAATGATTGGGTCACCGACTGGTGATCGACCGCGGCCGATTGATCCTTGGGCGCGGAATCCTGGGACCGGCATCCCGCCAGCACCATGGCGGCCGCTACCCCGAGCACGAGGAGCCGGGGCATGCGGCTACCCCTGCCCCTCGCCGCCATCGGGCCCGTAGAACATGACCCAGACGGCGAAGTCGTCGGTGAAGTCCTCGAACCGGTGGGGCCTCCCCGCCGGAACGAACAGCGCCGTGCCCACCGCGCACGGACGCCGAGCATCGCCGTCGAAGAACACCCCGCGGCCGCGGGCCACCACGTATAGCTCGTCGCGCCGGTGGGGGGACTGCATGTCGCGGCCCGCCGGCGCGTACAGCTTGAGCTCGAGGGTGCCGTGGGTGAAGAGGCTGACCGAATGAGCCTCATTGCCGGCTAGCTTGGCCAGGGCGTCGGTCAGATCGATGTGGGCACTCAGGCTACTGGTTGTGAGACTCATATGACTCCCTCGAGAATTGCGCCGCTGGCCCCACGGCGAAAGGTTGGAGGCGACCGTGTCTACTCTCGTCATTCTGGCCGCAGGCCTCGCGCGGCGCTATGGCCGCATACCCGCGGTTCCGAAGCAGCTCGACCCGGTGGGGCCCGCCGGCGAGTGGCTCATGGAATATGCCATCACCGACGCTGTGGGCGCCGGGCTCGACCGCCTGATCGTCGTGACCCGCGGCGAGCTCAGGTCGGCCATCGAGGCCCGTCTGGCGTCGCTGGGAGTGCCGGTCTCCGTCCTGGAGCAGCCCGCCGACCGCTTGCCGCCGGGCCGGACGAAGCCGTGGGGCACGGCGCACGCGATCCTGGCCGCGCGGCAGGCACGCGGCCTGGGGCCCTATCTTGCCCTCAACGCCGACGATTTCTACGGGCGGGACTGTTTCACCCGGCTGGCCGGGTGGCTCGGCCGGGTACACCCGGGGACCAGTCCCCTCGCGATCGCGGGGGCGGGCTATCGCCTGCGCGACACGCTGTCGCCGTCGGGCGGGGTCTCCCGGGCGGTGTGTGAATCCGACGGCCGGTGGCTCACCCGGCTCACCGAAGTCGGCGACATCGCTGACACCCCGACCGGACTCCGCGGCCGAGATGAAGCCGGGAACGAGCTCGCCCTCGAGGACGACGGCATCGTGTCGATGAATGCCTGGGCGTTCCCCGATGCCTTCTTTCGGCTCCTCCAGCGAGCGTTCGAGCGTTTCCTCGAGCGCTACGGTCGGAGTCCCGATCGTGAGTTTCGGCTGAGCACCGTCGTCAACAGCCTGATTGCGGCGGGGGACCTCAGGGTCGAGATTGTGCCAACCGCCGCCCAGTGGGTCGGGTTGACCCATCCCGGAGACCGGACGCGCGTGATGGCACATCTGCAATCGTTGGTGAACAAGGGTCAATACCCTTCCCCGCTGTTCCAGCGAGCGTAGCCATGCAACTCGATGCCTTGGATTGGACGGTCGTCGCCGTGTACGGCATGGTCGCGCTCGTCATCGGGCTCTTGTTTGCTCGCCGCGCCGGCCAAGGTGTCCAGGAGTTCTTCCTCTCGGGCCGGAAACTTCCGTGGTGGCTGTTGGGCACGTCCATGGTGGCCACCACGTTCTCCACCGACACGCCGAACCTGGTTACCGACCTGGTCCGAAGCGGCGGGGTGAGCCAGAACTGGCTCTGGTGGGCATTCCTCATTACCGGCATGCTCACCGTGTTCATCTACGCCAAGCTCTGGCGCCGCTCGGGCGTGCTCACCGACATGGGCTTCTACGAGCTGCGCTACTCCGGCAAGCCCGCCGCCTTTCTGCGCGGCTTCCGGGCGCTCTATCTGGGCGTGTTCTTCAATGTGATGATCATGGCCACCGTCACCCTCGCGGCCATCAAGATCGGGAACGTGCTGTTGGGTGTCGACAAGTACACCACCGTTCTCTTGGCCGGCGGCGTGACGGTGCTCTACTCGGCGACGGCCGGGCTCTGGGGCGTGGTGGTCACCGATCTCCTGCTCTTCGCCGTCGCCATGATCGGGTCGGTCGCCGCCGCGTACTACGCGGTGAGCCTCCCCGAAGTGGGCGGGTTAGCCGGGATGGTGAGCCACCCCCAATTGGCCGGCAAGCTCGGCCTCCTCCCCGACTTCTCCAATACCAGCACGGTGTTGGCCGTCTTGATCGTGCCGATCGCCGTCCAGTGGTGGAGCACCTGGTATCCGGGGGCCGAGCCGGGCGGCGGCGGCTACGTGGCCCAGCGCATGCTGGCCGCCCGGAACGAGCGCGACTCGCTCTTGGGCACGCTCTGGTTCAACATCGCCCACTACGCGCTGCGCCCGTGGCCATGGGTCATCGTGGCCCTCTGCTCGCTGATCGTCTATCCGACGCTCGACTCGATCATGGTGCGGTTCCCGCATTTGGATCCGTCCATCGTTCGCCACGACCTGGCCTACCCCGCCATGCTGGTGTTCTTGCCGCACGGACTCCTGGGGCTCGCGGTCGCCTCGCTGGCGGCGGCCTACATGTCCACCATCAGCACCCATCTCAACTGGGGCTCGTCCTACATCGTCGACGACTTCTACCGCCGGTTCATCGCCGGCGACAAGAGCGACAAGCACTACGTGCTGGTGGGCCGGCTGTCCACCTTCGTGTTGATCGCTCTCGCCTCGCTGGTGGCGCTCCAGCTCGAGAACGCGCTGCAAGCGTTCCAGATCCTGCTCCAAGTGGGAGCGGGCACCGGACTCATCTTCTTGCTGCGCTGGTTCTGGTGGCGGGTCAACGCGTGGAGCGAGATCACCGCGATCACGGTCTCGTTCCTGGTCGCGGTCTACTTCCAGTTTGTGCACCAGCAGATTGGCATGGCACCGCTCGACCCGTCACTCACGCTGGTGATCGGCGTCGCGATCACCACCCTCACCTGGATCGGCGTCACCCTCCTCACGCCGGCCACCGACCTGCGGACCCTGCAGTCGTTCTACGACCTGATCCACCCGCTGGGTCGCGGCTGGGAGAAGGTGGTGAAGACCGACCCCAACGCCGAGACGGGAAGCCTGAGTGCCGGGCTCGTGAGCTGGTTCTTGGGGTGTGTGGTAGTGTATGCGGCCTTGTTCGGCACCGGGTTCCTGCTCTACGGCCAGGGCGCCGCTGCAGGCGCGGCCTACCTGGTGCTCGCAGCCGCCGGGTTCTGGCTGGTCAAGATCTTCCCCAAGGTGGGGCTCATCGGCTGAGGGTGGTGACGCTCGCGCCCGCCGAGGGGGCGGCCACGAACAGCTCGCGTGGCGAGCCGGCGCGACCGATCGCCGGGAAATAGAAGCGCTCCTGGAACACCGAGAGGAGAACGGCCGCCTTGGCCTTGGTGGTCAAGGCCACGATGCATCCACCCAACCCCGCCCCGGTAAGCCGTGCTCCGCGGGCGCCCGCCGTCATCGCGATATCCACAAGCTGGTCGAGCTTTTGGGCACTCACCTGGTAGTCGTGCCGGAGACTCTGGTGCGAGGCCCGCATCAGCCGGCCGAACTCGTCGATATCCGCGTCTCGCATGGCGTCGACCGCCTGCTCCACCCGCTCCGCCTCGGTCACTACATGGCGGAAGCGCTCGAGCAGGGGACGCGAAAGCACCACGCGTGCGCGTTCAACGAGCTTGGTCGCCTGGTGGTCCTTCACCAAGCCCTGGTAGCTCCGGGGTGTTGTGCCCGAGAGCGCCTCGTTCATCTGTGCCAGCGCCTCGCGGCACTCGGTGGTGCGGCGGTTGTAGGTCGCCTGGGCTGCGCCCGACTTCTGGGCCGGCACCAGGGACGACGCCACCACGAACGCCCAGTCGCCAGGCACCATGACAGGCTCGAGCCGGAGCGGGGCGAAGTCGATCCGGCAGGCCATGCCCGCCTGGGCGGCGAGCGAAATGGCCTGGTCCATGCCGCCGCCCCGGGTACCGACATAGGCCTCCGCGGCGGCAAACTCGTCCATCAGCTGGCGCCGCTCGACCGTCACACCGTTGGCCTCGAGCAGCGCGAGCCCGGCCGCGACCACCAGTGCCGAGGACGAACTGAGCCCGGCGGCCACCGGCATGTCGCCGGCCACCATGGCGTCGATACCCTTGGTGGCCCCGTGATTGGTCACCACCGCTTGAGCGGCTGCCTTGAGGTAATTGCCCCAGTGGCCGGGTGACGACGGCGCGATCCACGGCGCCAGCCGGAACTCGACCGGCCCGAAGCGTTCGTCGGCGTTGGCGAAACGGACCAGCGCGTCGTCCCGCGTCCTGACCCGCACGGTGACGCCGTATTGGATGGCCATCGGGAACACCGGCAACAGGTTGTAGTCGGTGTGCTCGCCGATCAGGTTGACCCGGCCCGGGGCCCGGACCAGAAACCCGGCCGGGGCGGCCGACGTGGGCAGCCCGGTGCCAAAGTGGCCGTCGAACAGCGGCTCGAGCGCACGCGCCTGATCGGTCAACGGGCTACGACGCGCCCCGCGACAACGGCCGGGCTCCAGAGCTGCAGCGTTTGAGGTGCTCGGCCAGCGCGTGATTGGCCACGCGGCGGAGACATTTGGGACACGGCGTGCAGCAGGGCGCCACGTGCACGATCCCCAGCGTGCGGTGACAGGCGCACTCGCACTCTTCCTTGGACGGATCGAACGAGGGAATGGTCATTCAGTCTCGATTGCCGATGTCCACCGCGACCCGCCATTGCCCGGTCGAGTCACGCTTCCAAATCGTGACGTAATGCCCGGCGGCGATGACGCTATCGCCGCCCGCGGCGGTCTCGGCCCTGCTCTCCCAGCGGCCCAGCGTGTAGCCCAGGTTGCCGCCGGCCGAGACCACCGCCTCGGTCGGCGTCCACTCGAGACTGGGTGCGCCCTCGGTGAAGACGCCTTGCATACGCTCACGAATCGCGTCGCGGCCGTCGACCCGTCCGCTCGGCGGGAACATCACCCCATCGGATTCGAAGTGGCTGGCCCAGCCCTCGGCACCGCGCTCGGCGGTTTCGTAGGCGAAGAGACTATCGGCCCGGAAGAGCGACAGCCGATCCGCTTCCTGTTGCCGGGAGGTCGGGAGGTCGCACCCAACCGACAGCACCAGGGTGGCAATCGCAAGCGTGGTAGCCTTCATGGACTCCTCGAGAAGAGTGGACCGGTGTTACAGAAAACAAATGCCGGCCGCAAGAAAGAGCCAGGAGGGAGGCGGGAGGAGTGTGGGAGTGGCGAGGGGTCAGCGGATGCCGGTGTCGAACTCCAATTGGACCTGGGCTATGGCATCGGGTTCCACCCTGACGGCGCGTGCCTGCTGGGTAGGATTCAGGAGCGGAGCCCCCGCATCGGGCACCACCAGATAGTCCCCGGCGGGGAGCGTGACCGCGAAGCGACCAGCCGCATCGCTTCTGAACCTGCCCACCTCCCGTCCCCCGCGGGTTACATGAAAGAGCGCGGCAAACGGCTCATCACAGGGCTCGCCGGCGGCGCACACGGGCTGGATGGGACCCCGCAGCACCGTGCCCGCGAGACCGGACCCATCGGCCGATGCGGTGGTGCATCCAGCGGCGAAGACGCACGCCAGCAGAACTGGGAGAAGCTTGGTCATCAGAGACAGACACCTCCGACAGAGACAGACACCTCCGACCGTATCCCGCCGAGGACCTCGAGCGCTGGACCGGGAACGAGGATCACCGAGCGCAAAAGACGACCGGATCGGAGCCGTCGACACAGGGCGGGACTCATCGGTTGAGCCCGCCCACCAGCCCGCGGACCAGAGGCCGGGGTAGCATCCGCACCGAGAACGCGCCCAGTTTGTTCACGAGCCCCGGCACCACGACGACCCGCCCCCGCCGGAAGCCACGGTAGCCTGAGCGGGCTACCGACCCTGCCGTCATCGACCCCAGCCGCTGGAGCCGCGCGGCCTCGGTCCCGGCGGTCTTGGCGAACTCCGTGGTGGTGGGACCCGGCGAGAGGCAAGTGACCTGGAGCTTGGTTGCCTTGACCTCCTGGGCCATCGCCTCGGTGAACGACTGCACGTAGGCCTTGGTGGCGTAGTAGACCGCCATGTAGGGTCCCGGTTGAAAGGCCGCGGTGGAGGCCACGTTCAGGATGCCGCCGCGGTCGCGCTCCAGCATACCCGGGAGAAACCGGCGGCACAGTTCCGTCAGGGCCACGACGTTGAGCCGCACCATTCTCAGCTGCCGTTCGCGGTCGAGTTGGGCGAACGGGCCCGCGGCGCCGAAACCGGCGTTGTTCACCAGCACGTCGACGGCAACCTGGTCGGCGGCCAGGATCTCGAAGACCTCCCGGGGCGCCTCCGGCCGGGCCAGGTCCTTGGGCAGGACCCGGACCTCCACCCCGTGGTCTCGCATGAGGTCGGCCGCGAGCCGTGCCAACTCGGCCGCCCGCCGAGCCACGAGGATCAGGTTGCTCTTGTCGGCGGCGAACAGCCGGGCCAGCTCCGTGCCGATGCCGGACGAGGCCCCGGTAATCAGTACCGTTTCCGCTCTCACGCGAGGATGTCCTAGACCGGCGGGAGGACCGGAGGGACCGGCTCGAGGACCGGCGCGACCGGCGGGACCACCCGCACCGGCCCCGCCGTGTGCGGGGGCATCGTCCGCCGGCCCGTCCCGCATAGCGTCCGTTCTACGGCGTGGGGTTGGGAATCGGACGCATCGTTCACGACGTTTGTCCCAGGACATGCACCATCCGCCACACCACGAAGGGGAAGATGGCTCCGGCCATCACCAGCGTGCCGGCAAGAACGACGAACAACGTGCCGCGCCGGCGCGCTGGATCCCCGGTTATCACCTTGGTCTCGAGGAGTACTTTGGTGCCGGGCGGTGGGAACCGGCTGGACCTGAGGGTGCGCCGGCCCAGCAGCCCACAGTAGACGCCGAAGGCCACCGCACTCACCCCGCCAACCGCACCCAGCAGCATCAGCATCCCCGCCGCCTCTCGGGCCGCTTGGTCCGGGTCTCGGAGCGCCAGGGCCCGGGTTTCCTCGATCCAGCTGTTGAGAAAGAGGAACATCACCGCCCCGGCGATCATGAGGGCGGCAAACACGATGAGCATGCGGACCCGGTGGGCCGGATCGGCGCGAAGGACCTCGCCTGCGGGCGTCGCCCCGGGCTGGTTAGGAACCGGGCTCGCGTCCGCCGTGGCCTGTCTCCTTTGCCGGTTCCGGTTTCTTGGTCTTCTGCTCGGAGAGCTGCTGGTCGGTGAGGCCGGCCATGCCGCGGATGTCCTTGATCAGAGCCACCATCTTGTTCTCGAGCGCGTCCATTTCCGTGAGTGCCGAATTGCGCTCCCGGAACCCGCGACCTACGTCCAGGGCCAGGCCGTTCATCCGCCGCACCAGATCGATCAGCCGGTCCACGGTGGCGCGCATGGTGCGGTGCCGCCGCCGGTCTTCGGCCGGTTCGATGCTCACCGTCTCGAGCACCGTCTCCACCACCCGGAGCCGGCCCGAGGCCCAGATGATGACGGCCAGGAACAGGAGACCGGCCCCGACCCGAACCGCGGGGCTCTCCACGAAGTACAAGACCGCCCCCAGGCCGGCGATGGCGACGGCGAGTCCGCTGGACAGGAGTATGGTCTGGAAATTCCACACAAAACGAGCCATGGACGTCCCTACCTGTTGGGGGGGGCAGTGAGGAACACCCTCGGGCTCGAAGCTAAGATATGCGGAGGAGTTACGCCAGGAACACCATAGGTGTTCCTGGCGTGGAGGTGGGTCGTGGGTGGGCCTACTCGGGCGGGGTCATGGTGTAGCCCAGCTGGGTCATCCAGCTCCCGGCATCGAAGTACACCAGCTCCTCGCTGATCTTGCCCTCCGCGAAGCGAAGCAGCGTCATGCCCGAGAGCGTGACACTCTTTCCGGTTGGCGGCGCGTCGCCGGGGCCGGTGTTGGTGCCGGTGAAGGTCCAGCGGACCACCGCGGCGTTGGGCATGTGGATGGTCTCGTCGGCCACCACCTTGGCATCGGGATAGGCGGTCCGGAGATTGTTCATCACCGCCATTTGTTCTTCGAGATTGGAGGCGTTCATCCCTTCGCCTGGCGCGCGCCGCGTGAAGTTGGTCGCCAACACCGCGTCCATCCCATCCAGATTGCCGGCGTTCCAGCCCATGAGGTACGCGTCGATCACGGGCTGCTGCATGGCGGCGTAGTCGGGCGCCGGCTCGGCCGCGGGCTGGCAGGCCAAGGCGGCCAGGGCCAGCGCGGGGAGGGTAAGCCAGGTCAAGCGATTCCAGATCGCGGACATCGAGTCTCTCTCCTTATTGGTGTGCCAGGAATGTGGTGGGCCGAAACTACAGGGAAAGGCCGGGGTCCGCTAGCGGCAGCGGGGTCCGGAGCCCGGTGGACGGGCTGTGAGGGGTAGGCCGGGCCAGTCGGCCTTTTTCGCAGCCCATCGCCGCGCAGTCTACCTCCTAGGACAATCCCTATCGCGTGAGGTGGTTGGGCGAGATGGCGTCTGGTCGGGGGGCTGTTCGTTCTGGCTACATGGCGCGGCTGGCAGGAATGGGCCATTTTTCAGCAGTCTATTACTCGTTAGGCGGCAATAGGCAAACGCAAGCTCCATTGGGAGCTCGAGTGCCCTCGATGTCCGACTTAGCAATGCTGCTCTTGTTTCCGGTCGGCTTCGCCAGCATCTGGATTTTGAATTGCTACTTGCTGGCCGAGTTGAGCGGGTGGCGCGTGCTTGCACTCCACTTTCGTACTGACATCAAGCCCGAGGGTCGGGTGCTCCGCGGCCAGGTCTACCGAGTCGGTTGGGTACCGGAACAGGCGGTGACGAAACTCATGGTCACGCCCCAGGGCCTCTACCTCACCCCCATTTTCCTGGTGCGCCCAGGGCGGCGACCCTTGCTCATCCCATGGGAGGACCTCAACGAGGTCAGCCCATATCGCGGGCTCTTTGGCGGCTCGTACCGGCTGAATGTGGAAGGTGTCAGGGGGATCGTCGTGGGCCGGAAAGCGTTCGCGGATATGGCACAGTATCTCCCACCTCCGTTGGACTTGGCCGGCGCTGCCCTTGATTCCGATTGGGAAAGCTATCGATCGAAGCGGCGCCGCGCGGTGCTGATGTTCCTTGGGCTTCTGCCGCTCCTTGCTGCTGGATCCTTCCTCGGTATGTTCTTCCCTCGCCTCGACCCTCTAATAATCGTCCTTGCTTTATCGGCCTACTGGATCACCACGGGCCTGCTGATCCTCCGGGTCCTGCTTTGGCGCTGCCCCCGGTGCCACGAGGTCTTCTCCATGAGTGGCCGGTGGTTTGGCTGGACCCCTCTAACGAGGGCCTGTGTTCATTGCGGACTCCCCAAGTTCGCGAACGAGGACCCGAATCCTGCTGGCTGACCCGTTGTCCGTGTGCAGGCACCCATGACCGGCAATGGGTCGTGTCATCACATCGAGGGGCCATGCTCGAATCCAGTTCGTCCCCCTAACGGCCGCGTGCAGTGGCCGGGCCTTGCTGGTCTTGAAGGAAGTCGTTGATTTGACTGGCGGCGGGCATGTAGCCCGCCACTGACGCGGAATTCGTTAGACAGCAGCGACCGGCTTCGGTCAGGATCGGGGTTATTGACGCATTATGACAATTCTGCTACTTGCCGCGCTCACGCTTACGGTGCAAGACGTCGGTTTCGCTGACTGGCATGTGCTCACGACGCGCGATGGGCTTCCTGAGAATGACATCCGGACTGTGTATGAAGATGGACAGGGCGTCATGTGGTTCGGAACGCGAAATGCGGGCGTCGTTCGTCTGGATGGTAGTGCGTGGACCCAATACACTCAGGCCGATGGATTAGTGTCAAACGGGGTGCTCGATCTCGTGCAGACAGCGGACGGCGTGCTGTGGGCGGTCGGTGGTCGCGGGTACAGCCGGTTCGAAAATGAACGATGGGCCGCCACGCACGCCATTGGGCCCCATACTCCCAATGTCGTGTACGACGTGTTTGAAACGCCGCGTTCGAAGGTTGTTTGGTTAGGGTTTAATGGCGGTGCGGCACGGTACGATGGGGCGGATTGGACTGTTGTGACGCCGGCGGACGGGTTGCCGCACGCCGTTGTCCATGGTGTCTTAGAAGATCTTGGAGGAACCGTGTGGTTCGCCTGTCGGCGAGGGCTA
>JBFGLJ010000080.1:0-12660 GCA_041576235.1 Gemmatimonadales bacterium
CGGGATGCGGAGGTGCACGTCCTCTGCGGGCACGAACCCGAAACCGGTGCCACCCAACACGGCGCCGGCCTTGATCCAGACGCGCTTGCCGATGACGGTCCCCGAATAGCAGACGACATTGGGGTCGAGCACGGTGTCCTCGCCGATGCTGACCCCGTCCCCAACCACCACGCCCGCGCCGAGTCTCGACCGGGCGCCCACCTCGACCCGCTCGCCGAGGACGGCGTGGGGGCCGATGACCACCTCCGGGGCGAGCATCACGCCCCGGCCTAGGGTGGCCGTGGGGTGGACCCCGGGGATCGCGGCCGGCTCGGGCACCAGGGCCATGAGCGCCTCGCGCAGGGCCCGGTGGGGATCGGGGACCACGATGCGGGTCTTGGGGCCGAGCGGCTCCCCGGCCAGATCCTGGGGCACCAACACGCAGCCGGCTTCGCTTCGGCGGAATTCGGGCAGATACCTGCGGGAAGCGAGAAAGGCGAGCGCGTCCGGGCCGGCCTGCTCCAGCGAGCCAACGCGTCGAAGCGGTGTTTGTCCTTCGCCAAGCAGGCGGCCACCGACCAAGTCGGCGACCGCCTGCGCTGTCAGGGATTCAGAAGCCACGTCCCTAGCTGCCGCTCTCTTTCAGCTGGTCGATGACACGCTGGGTCAGGTCGAGGGCCCGGTCGGCGGCGACGATGCCGCTGCCGGCGCTCACATCGAAGATAATGGCGTAGTTGCCGCTTGCACGCAGCCCGTCGATGACGGCGTTGACGCGCTGTTCAATCGGATCGAGCAGTTCGCGCTGCCGGCTGGAGGCGCGCTGCTCCAAGTCACGGGTGCGCTGCTCCAGGTCGTTCTGCTGTTTCACCAGCTCCTGCCGTTTGGCATCCCGTGCGGTCGGGCTCAGCACGACCGAAGACTGCTCGAAGTCTCGCGCGGCCGAATCCAGGCTCGCTTGCAGGCGCTGAATTTCATTTCGGTAGCCTTGCAGCTCCCGCGTGAAGACCGATTCCGCCTCCGTGTACCCCGGTGTCGCCTGGAGGATGAGGCGCGCGTTGACAAAGGCGACTTTGGTGGGGCTCCCCGCCGCCTGCTGCGCGACCATGGGACTCGTGGAACGCAGCGCCAGCGCCCCCGCTCCAATGGCGATCACGCCTGAAAGAAGTCCTACAACGAAATGCCTCATCGTGTGCTCCCGTTCACTGTGTGCTTGTCTATTGTTCATCTAGAAGAAGTTGCCAATCTTGAGGTGGATCTTCCATGCCGGATCGGGCTCACCATCGAAGTCCTTTCGGTCGAAGCCGTAGGCGAGGTCGACACCGATGGGACCCAGGGGCGAAATCAGTGCGACCCCGAATCCTGCCCCCCGAAACAGCCGGGTCGG
Source organism: Gemmatimonadales bacterium (assembly GCA_041576235.1). Classification (GTDB taxonomy): domain Bacteria; phylum Gemmatimonadota; class Gemmatimonadetes; order Gemmatimonadales; family GWC2-71-9; genus JABDII01. Next base: position 1,364 of record JBFGLJ010000080.1, read on the forward strand.
GTCGAACTGCTGTGGGTGGCGATACACGTTCCCGGCATCGAGAAAGCTACTCACGTACAGGGACTGGCTGATGCGGGCACCGAGCTCGACGGTAAACGCGGAATAGGCTTTCCCGAACGCATCCGGCTGGGCGTTGTTGCCCCCCGCCGTGGGGTCGAAGCCGTCTGGGGTGATCGCGAACTCCTCATAGCCCCGGAGGGGCACGCCGAACTGGGTCCCGCCCATCGAGTACAACTCGGTGAAGAACGGCCCGGCGTCGCCGAAGATGAACCCAGACTTGGCGGTCAGCCCGAGCACAAACTGGATGCCTCCGCCGAACTCACCCTCCTCGCCACCGAGCCGGCCGAGTGGCGCGTACCAGCGGCCCTCGAGATCCACCTTTCGATACTCCCCCGTTCCGCCCAAGAACCCGCCGTTCAACTCGAGGGTGGTGTTCACCAAGGCGCCGGCGGCCGCAAACGGCAGGCCGATCCGGGTGTCGCGAAGGATGCTCCCGCTCAGGCTGGAACGGGTGCAGTTGGTGCACGTAAAGGCGCTGCGGAGATCCTCAGACCCCTCGGTGAACTTGATCACCTGGAGCCCATACCCGGCAAACACCCGGGTGAATCGCGAGCCGAAGAACGGGAAGCCCACGCGAATACTGCCGCCCACTTGGCGCCGCCGGCCCAGGTCCTCGATGGTGAATCGTTGACGGGAGTTGAACAGCGTAATCGTTCCCGAGATCCGGCTCTCCCGGATGGCGGGATCGGTGTAGCTCAGGGTGAAGTCGTTGATGTTTCGGCCGAACTGCCACTGCAACCGGCCGCGCTTGCCCCGGCCGAACAGATTGGGCTCCTCGAGCCCCAGGAAGCCGCCGAGGCCGGTGCCCTGCCCCAAGGAGGCGCCGAAGTTGATGTTGCCGGTTCGGCGCTCCTCGATCTTGAAGGTGATATCCACGTCCACGCCGTTGGCCGCCTGCACCACATCGGGTGGGGGCAGCGGCTCCTGAAAGAAGCCAAGGCTGGCGATCTGCTGGTAGGACCGGACCAAGAGGTCGCGGCTGAACAGGGCGCCCGGAGCCAGCAGGATGGCCTCGCGAATCACCCGTTCGTGGGTCACGTCATTGCCGACGATATTGATCTTACTGACGGTGGCCGGCGACCCTTCGCGAATCTCCCAACGCAAATCGACCAGCGGAGTGCCGTCGGCGGCGGTGCGCCGCGTTTCCCGCGGATTGACCACCGCGTAGATGTAGCCGTTGTTGGCGTACAGGTCCCGGATGGCGTCGGTTGCCTCCCCCCACGCGGTGCGATTGAACGGGGTGTCCGCGACGGGAAGCGGCAGGCCGGGCACGCCAATGGCGTCCTTCCCGCCGAAGGGATACCGGGTGGCCAGATCCTCGGTCGAGAACCGGCGATTGCCTGAGATTTGGAACGTGCCGACGTTGTAGATCGGACCTTCGTCGACCGAGAGCCGGAGCAGCGCCTTGCCGGTGGTCGAGTCGGGAAACAGGTCGTGCTCCAGCACCCGAAAGTCGATGTGGCCCTTCTCGGCGTACCACCGGGGCAGTCGCTCGCGGACGTCGCGTTCGAGGCGTTCCTCCTCGTACTCTCCTTTCTGGAACCACCAGAAGCCTTCCGGCTTCGTGGACATGTTCTTGGAAACCGTCTTGTCGCTGAAGGCGGTATTCCCGTCCACCACCACCTGGCTCACGGCCACCCGCTGCCCCTCGGAGACGGCGAAGACGACCCGGACCGCGCCCGATGGCTGCGGGAGCTCCTTGACCTCCACCCTGGCCGCGTAGTAGCCGCGGTCCGAGTAGAGGGAATCGATGGCCTGGCGGCCGCGCTCCAGCGCATTCCGATCGATGGGCCGCCCCTCTCGGAGCCGGACCCGGTCCTTCACCGATCGCTGGGAGACCCGGCTCGTGCCCGTGACGATCCAGCGCTCGAGGAGCGGACGCTCGGTGACCCGAAAGGCCAGGACGAGCTTCTCGCCCGCCTCGCGCTGCTCGACCCGGACGTCATCGAACTGGCCGGTCTCGAACAAGGCACGCACGGCCCGCTGAATGTCGCGGTAGTTGACTGCCTGGCCGACGGCGATGCCGGCGGTCCCGATCACTTGCGCGTCGGTGAGCCGCTGCTCGCCTTCGACGGTGATGCTATCGACGGTTGTCGAGGGGACGACCTGGGCGGGAAGGGCCGGCGGGCCGAGCAATGCCGCGCCGATCACCAACGCTCCTCGGGCGACCCAGGAGGGGAGAGACATCGGGAGCCACGGGACCTGCCGAGCCGGGGCGGCCGGCCTCACCTGGGACAACCTGTCAGGCCTCCGACCCCGTCAAGGCACGGAAGGAAAGCCGGTCGCCGTCGGGGTGGAGATCCACTTCGACTTCCTCGCCGCGACCGAAGTCTCCAAGCAAGATCTTCTCGCTCAACGGGTCTTCGATGTAGCGCTGAATGGTCCGCTTGAGCGGACGGGCACCGTAGCTCTGGTCGTACCCGTGCTCCACGAGGAATTCGACCGCGGCGGGGGTGAGGCGGACCTCGTCGCCGAGCCGGCGCTTGACCTCTTCCAAGAGAATCGTGACGATCTGGGCGATGTGCTCCCGCGTCAGCGGATGAAAGACGATCGTGTCGTCCAAGCGATTCAGGAACTCGGGGTTGAAGACCCGGGTGAGTTCGTCCTTGATCTTCTCAGACATCCGCTCGAAGGAGGTCTCCGAGTCGTCGGTATGGAAGCCCAGGCTCTTGCCCTGGGTAATATCCCGCGCGCCGACATTCGACGTCATGATGACGATTGTGTTCTTGAAGTCGATGACCCGGCCGTAGTTATCGGTCAGATGCCCCTCATCGAGAATCTGCAGCAGGATGTTGAACACATCCGGGTGGGCCTTCTCGATCTCATCGAGCAGCACCACCGAGTACGGCTTGCGGCGAACTGACTTGGTGAGCGTGCCCGAATCCTCGTAGCCCACGTACCCCGGCGGGGCGCCGATCAGCCGGGAGACCGAGAACTTCTCCATGTACTCGGACATGTCGACCCGGATGAGCGCGGCCGGATCCGCAAAGAGGAACTTGGCCAAGGCGCGCGCCAGTTCGGTCTTGCCCACCCCTGTGGGGCCGCAGAAGATGAACGACCCGATGGGACGGTTGGGGTCCTTGAGCCCGGCCCGCGAACGCCGGATAGCTCGTGCCACCACCTTGATCGCCTCGTCCTGGCCCACCACGGACTGGTGAATCTCCTCCTCCATCCGGAGCAGACGCGAGGCCTCGGCCTCCTGCAGCCGGGTGACCGGAATGCCCGTCCAGCGGGAGACGATGAACGCCACGTCCTCCTCATCGATCACCGGGCGGTGCGTCTGGCGCTCCTGCTCCCACTCGTCCTGTCGCTGGCGGATCTGGTTTTGGAGATCTCGCTCGCGGTCGCGCAGGGCGGCCGCCCGCTCGAAGTTCTGATCCCGAACGGCCTCTTCCTTGTCGACGTTGACCCCTTCCAACTCGTCCTTGAGGGTCGCCACTTCCGGCGGCGGGGCTTGGGAGGCCAACCGGGCGCGTGCTCCCGCCTCGTCGATCACATCGATGGCCTTGTCCGGCAAGAACCGGTCAGTGATGTAGCGCTCGGACAGCACGGCGGCCGCATCGAGGGTGGCGTCCGGAATCGACACGCGATGGTGGTCCTCGTACTTGTTCCGGAGACCTTTCAGGATGTCGATTGTCTCCTCGATGGTTGGCGGCTCCACCACCACGGTTTGGAAGCGGCGCTCGAGGGCCCCGTCCTTTTCGATGTACTTCCGATATTCGTTGAGCGTGGACGCACCCACACATTGGAGCTCGCCGCGCGCGAGCGCGGGCTTCAACATGTTGGACGCGTCGATGGCCCCTTCAGCTGCGCCGGCTCCTACCAAGGTGTGCAGTTCGTCGATGAACAGCACCACGTTCTTGTTCTGGGCGATCTCGTTCATCACCGCCTTGAGCCGTTCCTCGAACTGACCCCGGTACTTGGTCCCGGCGATGACCGCGGCCATGTCGAGGGACAAGACGCGATGATCCCGGAGCACGTCGGGGCAGTTGCCATTGGCAATGAGGAGCGCCAAGCCTTCGACGATCGCGGTCTTCCCCACCCCTGGCTCACCGATCAAGACCGGGTTGTTCTTCTTGCGTCGGGCGAGGATCTCCATGACGCGCTGGATCTCGTTCTCGCGCCCGATGGTCGGATCGAGCTGCCCCTCGGCGGCCAGCTGGGTCAGATCGCGGCAGAAGTGGTCGAGGGCGGGGGTCTTGGATTTTTTTTCGGTCTTGGGGCTGGCGCCGGCCGGTGCGCCCGCCGGGGCGCTTGGCGGCATGTCGCTGCCGAGGAGCCGGAGCGTTTCCGCGCGGGATTGCTCGAGGGTTACCCCGGCGTCGTTCAGCACCTGGGCCGCGATGCCCTTCTCTTCGCGGAGCAATCCCAGCAGCAAGTGCTCGGTTCCCACGTACGAGTGGTTGAGTTCGCGGGCTTCGGTCATGGCCAGCTCGAGCACCTTCTTGGCGCGCGACGTGTACGGCAAGTCCGGCCCCGTCCCGGCGGCGGCCTTCCCCTTCTTCACGGTCTCTTCGATCTTTTGCTGAATGTCGTCGAGTTCGACGTTCAGGTTGGTGAGCACCGCCGCGGCCACGCCCTCGCCCTCGCGTATCAACCCCAGCAAGATGTGCTCGGTGCCCACGTACTCGTGGTGCAAACGCGCGGCTTCCTCCCGCGCCATCTGCAGCACCTTGCGGACACGATCCGTGAAATTATAGCCGTTCATGGCAGCGCCCTACGCGTCGACCGCACCTCTCGGCCCTCACGCCGACAGCCGGTCGGCCTCCGCGTCCAGAATCGTTCGCACATAGGTCGCCCGTTCAATGGCGACCTCCGCACTCGCGCGTGCGCCGGTGGAGGCCACCAGGTGCGCGGGTTGCGTGTGAACCAACAGTTTATTGAGCGCGTACAGACTCAGCCCGGGGATCAGGTCCAGCCCGACCCCGAGGCGAACGCCGCTCAACAGGTTCATCGTCTCCTCGAAGGAGAGCGAGCGGGCATATCGCAAGAGCGCGTACGCGCGCCACACCTTGTCTTCGATCACCGCTGGAGCGTCGCGCAGAAGGACCTGGCGCGCCTGCTCCTCGTAGGCGATCACCTGCTGCACCATCTTGCTCAGGTGATCCAGCAGATCGAATTCACTCTTGCCGAGGGTCGTTTGGTTCGACAACTGGAAGAAGTTGCCCACCACCTCGCTTCCCTCGCCGTACAACCCCCGAAACGTCAGCCCCACTTGCGAGAGGCCCTGCAAGACCTTGGAGATTTCCTTGGTGAGGACCAGGCCTGGCAGGTGAATGAGCACCGAGGCGCGGAGGCCCGTTCCGACGTTGGTCGGACACGAGGTAAGGTAACCAAACTCAGGGTGAAATGCGAACGCAAGTCGTTGCCCCAGTTCATTGTCCACCCCGTCGACCACCTGGTAGGCGGCGGTCAAGTCGAACCCCGATTTGAGCCCCTGCAGCCGGAGGTGATCCTCCTCGTTGACCATCACCCCCACATCGTCTTGGACGAGCAGCGCCGAGCTAGTGCGCACAGCGCGATGCCCCGCCCCCTCGAGCGCGGCGATTTCCTTGCTCACCAAGTGCCGCTCGTGGAGCAGCTGGCGGTCGGTCGGGGTCAGCTGGTCCAGCCGGAAGAGCATCGCCCGCTCCAGTTGGGGCACCTCGCGCGCCGCCCCGGAGACGGTCTCCAGCACCTGGGAGCGGTCCTCGGCGGCATTGCGGACCCCGAACACCCGTCCCGCCAGGTTCCGCGCCAACCGCACCCGGGTCGAGAGAACGAGGTCGCTGTGGGGCCCGCTGGCATCGAGCCAGCCCATGCCGCCGTCGCTCAACAGGGTCAGGTCGATCATTCCAGCGCCCGGAGTTGGTCGCGCACCTCGGCGGCGCGCTCGAAATTCTCGGTCTCAATCGCCCGCTTGAGCTGCTCACGCAACTCCCGCACCCGAGCGTCGGCGTCCACGGGTCCCGGGACACCGGGCGGGGTGTAATGCTCGCCTAGATGATGCGTGGAGCCATGCAGCCGTCGCAGCAACTCCCTGAGCGGCCGGGCGAAGGTCGCGTAGCATTCCGAACACCCCAGCCGGCCGAGGTCCCGGAAATCCTGCAGCGTCGCCTTGCACTCCGGACACTCGAGATGCCCGAGGCCGGCGGTCTCGGGGATGCCGGCACCCACGTCCTTTCCGACCGTGGCCAGGAGGCTGCCGAGGGGGCTCTTGGCGACCTCTTCGGCGCTCTCGATCCCCTTCTCCGCGGCGCAACGCTCGCACAGATGGACCGTCGTGACGGCATCGTCGACGATCTGAGTGAGGTGAACGACCGCCTCCCGCTCGTGGCACTGCTGGCAGTCCATTACGGCATGGCCTCCACCCCGGGCCCGGCCAAGGGCACCAACCGGCCGTCCTCGAGCGTGAGCACCCGGTCCGCCCGGGCGGCCAGGAGCCGGTTGTGGGTGACCACCACCAGAGCGGTCTCGAGATCGCGGGCCATCTCCGTCAAGAGATCGTGCAGCCGCTCGCTGTTTCGGTGATCGAGGTTGCCCGACGGCTCGTCGGCCAGCACGACCAGGGGATCCGCCGCGAGGGCCCTCGCCAATGCCACCCGCTGCTGCTCGCCTCCGGAGAGTTGGGTGGGGCGATGGGTGACCCGCGGGCCCAGACCGACGAGCGTGAGCAAGTCGTCGGCCTTGTTGAGCGCGTCGGACTCGGGGAGACCGGCAATGAGGAGCGGCATGGCCACGTTCTCGCGCGCGGTGAATTCACGCAGCAAATGGTGGAACTGGAACACAAAACCGATTTTCCGATTGCGCAGCGCCGCCAGTTGGTCCGCGGTGGCGTCGGCGTAGCCGACCCCGTCCAGGCTCACCGTACCCCCGGTGGGGGTATCGAGCGCGCCCAGCAGGTGGAGCAACGTGCTCTTCCCCGTCCCGCTCTCGCCCACGATGGCGACGACCTCGCCACGGCGCACCTCGAGGTCGACGCCGGTGAGCACCTCGATCGGGTTGCCGTCGCCGCCCATGTACACTTTCCGGAGGTTGGTGGCCGTGAGCATGGGGTTACTCGTACCGAATCGCGTCGACGGGGGTCAGCTTGGCCGCCGAGCGCGACGGGTAGACGGTTGCGAGAATCGCCAGCAACAGACTCGCCACCACCACCACCGTGACATCGAACGGCTCGATCCTGATCGGCAGGTGATCAATCAGATAGATCGACGGATCGATTCGAATCCACCGCCACCGGTCCACCGCCGCGGCCACCAACAGCCCACCGAGGAGACCCAGGCCCACGCCGACCAGTCCGATGATCGTCCCCTGAATGAGGAAGATACGCCCGATGCCCCGCGGCGTGACGCCCATGGCTTGGAGGATGCCGATCTCCCGGGTCTTCTCCGAGACGATCATGGTCAGCGTCCCCACGATGTTGAACCCGGCCACGATCATGATGAAGAAGATGATCAGCCCCATGGCCAGCTTCTCCAATTGGAGGGCGCTGAAGAGGGCGGCGTTCTGGCTCTGCCAATCGAGGGCGCGGTAGGGGTACCCCAGCTGTTCCACCAGCCGGTCGCCGACCGCTTGCGCGTGCCACGGGTCGGCCACTCGGACTTCGAGCGCACTCACCGCGGTGCCCAAGCCCGCGAACTCCTGGGCGATGGTGCGAGGCATCACCACGAGCTTGTTGTCGTACTGGAACATGCCAGTATCGAAGAGCCCGGTGACCTCGAACCGCCAGTACCGCGCGGTGGGGTATCCCGTGACCGGGCTGACCTGGGGATTGGGGGAGACCAGGGTCACGACGTCGCCCGGGTAGGCCCCGAGCCGGCCGGCAAGCCTGGCACCGAGGAGGACGGCGCCGTCCACATCGTCGAGGCTGGGGCGGAAGGTGAGGTCGCCCTCGGTGAGCGCATCGGGGAGCGAGGTCACGACCGCGCCCCTTTCCGTGCCGCTGTCGGGGTCGATGCCTTGGATCATGACCCCCTCGGCGTAGTCGGCCCCGGCGGAGATCACCGATTCCGTGAGGACCTGCGGCGCGGCCGCCTCGACGTCCGGGTCGGCTCGGACCACCGCCAGCGCGTCCTCCCACGCGTCGATCCGGATGCCGGCCCCGTAGGTGAGCACCCGGAGATGGGGGCTGCCGATCAGGATGCGTTCGCGCAGTTCGTTGCGGAGGCCGTTCATGACGCCAAGGACGACGACCAGCGCCATCACCCCAACGGCGACTCCGCCGGTGGCGATGACCGTGGTGAGGGAGGCGAGCTTGGACACTCGCCGGCTGCGCAGGTAGCGCACGGCCACCCGCCGCTCTAGGCGGTTGGGCACCCGATGACCGGGTTGGTCTGGCATCTGCACCTTGGGCTCCGTCACACCCCTCCTCCTACGGCGCGGTTTCCGGTCGCATGGCCGGGAACAAGATCACGTCGCGAATCGACGCCTGGTCGGTGAGGAGCATGACCAGGCGGTCGACCCCGAGCCCCATGCCCCCTGCGGGCGGCATGCCGTATTCCAACGCGCGGATGTAATCCTCATCCAGTTGATGCGCTTCATCGTCGCCGGCGGCGCGTTGGGCCATCTGGTCTTCAAAACGCTGTCGCTGATCAATCGGATCGTTCAGCTCGCTGAACGCGTTTGCTATTTCCCGCCCGTGAATGAACAGCTCGAACCGCTCGGTGAGCCTGGGGTCGTCCCGGTGCTCTTTCGCCAGCGGTGAGAGGACCTTGGGGTAATCGATGACGAACGTCGGCTGCACCAGCTTCGGCTCGACGAAATGTTGGTACAGGGTGTCGAGCAGCTTCCCGCCCGCGAGGGCGGCGACCGCGTCGGCCTCGTGCCCCGCCGCCCGGAGACGCGCGCGGAGGGCCTCGTCGCCGGCGGTCAGCACATCGAGGTCCCCACCCATCTCCCGCCCGAGGGCCTCGGTGAACGGCACTCGCGGCCAGGGAGGAGCGAAATCGAAGGTGATCCCAAAGCGTTCGATCTGCTGGCTCCCCGCGCAGTGTTTCACCAGTTGCGGGATCATGTCTTCGAGCGTCTCCATCACGTCGTTGTAGTCGGCGTAGGCCTGGTAGTACTCGAGCATGGTGAATTCCGGATTGTGGGTCCGGTCCATGCCCTCGTTCCTGAAGTTGTGGCCGATTTCGTACACCCGCTCGAGCCCGCCCACCAAGAGGCGTTTGAGGTAGAGCTCGTCGGCGATGCGCAAGTAGAGCTGGGTGTCGAGCGTGCGATGATGGGTCACGAAGGGTCGGGCGGCCGCACCCCCGTAGAGGGTCTGGAGAATGGGGGTCTCGACTTCAAGGAACCCTCGGTCGTCCAGGTAGCGGCGCATGAACGCGATGGCCTCGGCCCGCACTCGAAAGATCTCTCGGACCGGAGGGTGGACGGCCAGATCGGCGTAGCGCTGACGGTAGCGTGTCTCCGGGTCCTGGAGTCCACCATAGGTCACCGCCTCGCCACTCTGGGTGACCTGGGTCTTGCCGCGGGGCAGCGGCCGCAACGACTTGGCGAGCATGGTCAGGCTCGTGGCCTTGACCGTGATTTCGCCCATCCGAGTGCGAAACAGCTGCCCGGCGACCCCGATGTGGTCGTCGAGGTCGACTAATTTCACCACGTCGTACTCGTCGCCGAGTTGGTCCTGACGGAAGTACAGTTGGATCTGGCCGCTTGCGTCTTCGATGTGCGCAAAGGTGGTCTTCCCCGTTCCGCGCATCGACGCCACCCGGCCCGCGACGGTCACCTCGGGCCCTGCGTCTCCCATGGCGTCGTCGTAGGCGGCAATGGCCTCGGCGGCCGTGTGGCTCCGGTCGAAGCCATAGGCGAACGGGTTGATGCCCCGCGCGACTAACGCGGCGAGCTTCTCCCGCCGGGCTTCTTCGACGTACGTGCGAGCGTCCGCTGTGGTCACGCGGCCTTGCCTCCGAAGCGCTTCAGGAATGCTTCGATGAACGGATCGATCCCGCCGTCCATGACCCGCTGCACGTCGCCGATCTTCAACTCAGTGCGGTGGTCGTTCACCATGGTATAGGGCTGGAAGACGTACGACCGAATCTGATTGCCCCAGGAAACGTCCTTCTTGGTCGCCTCGAGGACGGCCCGAGCGGCCTCCTGCTCCTCACGCTTCTTCTCGTACAGCGCCGCGCGCAGCATCTTCATCGCCGTCGCCCGGTTCTTGGTTTGGCTGCGCTCTTGTTGGCAGGAGACCACGATCCCGCTCGGGTCGTGCGTGAGGCGCACGGCCGAGGACGTCTTGTTGACGTGCTGTCCGCCGGCGCCGGAGGCTCGAAAGACATCCATCCTGATGTCTTCCTCTCGAAGCTCCACTTCGATGGTGTCGTCGATGTCGGGATACACGAACACCGAAGCGAACGACGTGTGCCGCCGGGCCTGCGCGTCGAACGGCGAGATGCGCACCAGCCGGTGGATGCCCTTCTCGGCCTTGAGGAACCCATAGGCGTTCTCTCCGGTGACTTGGAGCGACGCCGATTTGATTCCCGCCTCCTCGCCCGGCTGGAGATCGAGTACGGTCACCGCGTAGCCGCGGCGCTCCGCCCACCGGGTGTACATCCGCATCAGCATTTCCGCCCAGTCCTGGGATTCTGTCCCGCCCGCCCCAGGATGGATGGTGAGGATGGCATCGCGCGCATCGTCGGGACCCTGGAGCATGGTGCTCAGCTCCAGCTTCGCCATCGCCTCTCCAAGCGCCGCACCCTCGCGCTCCAGCTCAGCGAGAAGCGTCTCGTCCGGCTCGGCCTCGAGGAGTCCCAGGAGACCGCGGGCGTCCGCTACCCGCTGGGCCAGATCCCCCGCCGGCGTGACGACCGCCTTGAGACGCTTGACCTCCTCCACCACGACGCGGGCCTGGTCGAAATTATCCCAGAATCCGGCCTCCGCCTGCCTCGCCTCCAGCTCCGCAATGCGGCGCTGCTTCGCCGGCAGGTCAAAGGAAACCCCTGAGCTCGGTCAGCCGCTGATCTAGATCGTCGAGTCGCTCACGGAGGTCCGCCATCGTCCCTCTCCTTGGGTAATAGACGAGCCGCCCGTCCGCCGGTGGCGGAGGAACGGCTCGTGCCGCACCAATATGGGAAATATAGCACGGTGAGGCCCAGACCGCCCCCGCCGTTCGGTCTAGAAGATCTGGCTTCCGTCGCCCAGGATCTCGTTCAAGGCGTCGCTGAAATAACTTGTCGATTCCGCGAGCTCCGCCCCCACCTGGTCCTCGTACTCATCCCAGCTCTTCTTGATCTCCTCCTCGAAGAGCTCCTTGA
>JBFGLJ010000081.1:0-12656 GCA_041576235.1 Gemmatimonadales bacterium
CACCACCGTGGTGGTGCGCTCCAGCCCGCCCACCATCACGACACTCACCCCCAACAGCGGCCCGGTGGGCACCCGGGTCACCATCGCCGGCACCAACTTCAGCATGACGCCGTCGCAGAACACGGTCACCTTCAACGGCACCCCGGCCCCGGTGGCGAGCGCGTCACCCACCTACGATCAGCTCGAGGCCGATGTCCCGACCGGAGCCACCACCGGCCCGGTGATGGTCACGGTGTTGGGCACCGGCGACGCGGCCATCGGCCCCGACTTCACCGTGACCGGGCCGCCCGTGGGCGGGACCTGGACCCTGGTGTCGAGCACCGTCACCGGCGACATCCCCCAGCTGTTGGACCTCGCCTTCCCCACAGCCGTGACGGGCTACGCGGTGGGCGGCGGCGGCTCGCCCGACCGCCCCTACTATGCCAAGACCACCGACGGCGGCATGACGTGGATGGCGGACTCGATCAGCCCGCCGCCCGGCACCGGGGGCGACGTGGCGATGCACGGGGTCGCCTTCGCCAACGCCGATACCGGCTGGGCCGTGGGCGGGCTGGGACGGGTGTTTCAGACCATGGACGGCGGCGCCAGCTGGGCCCAGCAGCCGACGACCTTCCAGACCACGCTCAACGGAGTCTCCTTCATCGACGGCCTGAACGGCATCGCCGTCGGAGCGCCCCTAGTCGCCGCGGACTCGGCCATCCTCACCACCAACGACGGCGGTGCCAACTGGGTGGGCCAGTCGGATCCCTCCGGTGCCGGCCTCTTCGCCGTCCACTTCCAGGACGCGGCCAATGCCTGGGCGGTCGGCCCGTTCTTCGGCAGCCCGACCATCCTCTATTCGTCCGATGGCGGGGCCAGCTGGATCAATCAGGGTGCCCAGGCCCCGACCGGGACCGCGGAATTGCTCGACGTTTTCTTTATTGATGCCATGCGCGGCTGGGCCGTGGGCCGGCGGGTGGCGGGCGGGCCCTGGGTCATCATGACCGCCGATGGCGGCGCCACCTGGGACTCGACCGCGACGCAGCCCGCAGGTAGCTCCGCCCTGACCGGGGTCTCCTTCGTCGACGCCATGAGCGGCACCGTGGTGGGCATCGGCGGCACGATCTTCCGGACCGACGACGGGGGAGCGACGTGGGCCGATGAAGCGGGGGCGAACTTCGCGACCTTGAACGACGTCCATATGCTGAACCCCGTCAACGGCGTCGCGGTGGGTCTCCAGGAGTCGAGCACCATGGAGGCCGCGATCTACCGGCGCGAGTAAGGCGGCGCTCGACTGACGCATTGAGGCCGGCGCCATCGGTGCCGGCCCCATCGCGGGCATGGGCCCGCCCGAGGACTACCTTCCCGGCCCATGGATCCCGTCTGCCATACCCTGGCCGGCGCTGCCCTCGCCCAAGCCGGTCTCAAGCACAAGACCGCGCTCGGCACCGCCACCCTGGTCATCGGGGCCAACCTCCCGGACCTGGACATCGTCTCCCTCGGGTGGGGCACGGTGCCCATGCTCGAGTTCCGCCGCGGCTGGACCCACGGCGTGGTGGCCCTGGCGGTGCTCCCGGTGCTCCTGACCGGCCTCATGCTCGCCTGGGACCACATCGTCCGAAAGAGATCTTCAGAGAAGATTCCGGCCTCTTCGAAACAGCTGCTGCTACTATCCGGGGTCGCCGTGTGGAGCCACCCGGCGCTCGATTGGCTCAACGTCTACGGGATGCGCTGGCTGGCCCCGTTCTCGGACCGTTGGTCCTACGGCGATGCGCTGTTCATTGTCGATCCGTGGCTCTGGGTGGCCCTGGCCGCGGGCATCGTGTGGAGCATGCGGCGCGAGCGCCACAAGGCGCCGGCCGAGTCACGCCCGGCGCAAGTGGCGCTCGTCGTGGTTCTCGGGTATATCCTCTCGATGCTGGGCCTGGGTCTCGCGACCGAACGTCGCATCGAGGCGGCCTACACGAGGCAAACCGGGGCACCGCCGCGCCGGGTGATGGCCGCGCCGGTGCCCGCGAATCCTCTGCGCCGGTGGGTGGTGATCGAGACAGCCGATCGTCTCATCGCAGGTGAGTACCGCTGGATCCGCGGTGGATGGCAACAGCTGGATCAGGACTTCCCAACCCTGGCCACCGGCATGGGGATTCCGGCCGTCCACCAGGCCGCAGTCAGCGCTCGGGGCCGGGGGTTCCTTCGCTGGGCCCGGTTTCCGACCTATGTTCCGGCGGACCGGGGAGGTGTCCCGGTCGTTGTTCTGATCGACGTTCGCTACGCGACCGACCCGGATGCCCGGTTCGGCACCGTCGCGATTCCACCGTCCGACGAACCTTGAGGACCCGATGACCGATGACTTGGTGAAGCTCATCCGCGATTGGGACGGCCAAGCGGTTGTCATGCACCATGACAAGCCCACTGGCACCTGGTTCTTCATCGCGCTCCATGATCCGACCCTGGGCATTCTCGCGGGCGGGTGCCGGATGAAGGTGTACCCGACCCCGGCCGACGGCCTCCGCGATGCCATGCGCCTAGCGCGCGGCATGACCCACAAGTGGGCCGCGATCGATCACCACTTCGGCGGCGGGAAATCCGTGATCGCCTTGTCGCATCCCATCGAAGGGGTGGAACGCGAGGGCGTCCTCCGCCGCTTCGGGCGAATGCTCAGGACCCTGAACGGCGCCTACGCCACCGGCGTCGACCTGGGCACCTCGCCCGAGGACATGGCCATCGTGCGGGAGGAGGGGCTCTACGTATTCGGCGGGCAGGGCCATGAAGACCCGGGCCCCTACACCGCCCTCGGGGTCTTCGCGTGTATGAAGACCACGGCGCGCCACGCCTTCGGCACCGACGACTTGACCGACCGCTCGGTGCTGATCCAAGGCGTCGGCGACGTGGGCGTGCCGCTCGCACGGATGCTGCACGAAGCCGGTGCTACGCTTATCCTGAGCGATCTTCGACCTGAGCGGGCTGAGTCGGTGGCGTCTGAGCTCGGCGCCACCACGGTGGACGCCAAAGACGTTCCCGATACCGAGTGCGAGATCCTGGCCCCGTGCGCCGTGGGAGCGACACTCAACAAAGACACCATTCCCCAGCTCAAGTGCCGCGCCGTCGCCGGCTCCGCCAACAACCAGTTGGAAGAGGATGCCGATGCCCAGCGCCTGCACGAACGCGACATTCTCTATTCCCCCGACTACATCGTGAATGCCGGCGGGGCCATGGCGTTCAGCCTGTTCCACGAGGGCCGCCTGAGCGACGAGGAAGTCGAGGACCGCGTCGCCAAGATTGCGGATTCCCTCGACGCGATTCTCACCGAGGCCAAACGGGCCGGCGAATCGCCCCTGAACGCCGCGCGGAAGCGGGTGGAACAAAAGCTGGGGCACAAGGCATGAGGCGACGTTGAAGATTCTGGCCTTTGCCGCCTCGCTCAGGAAGGGCTCCTACAACAAGAAGCTGATTACCATTGCATCCTCGCTGGCCCGAGAGCGGGGCCTCGAGGTCGACCTCAGGGACTTCGCCGAGTTCAGAGCCCCCATCTACAATTTCGACGATGAGGAGGCCACCGGGATCCCCGAAGGGCCCGCTACACTGGGGCGACTGCTCGGGGAGGTGAGTGGGGTGATGATCTCGTCCCCCGAGTACAACAACTCGGTGCCGGGTCCCCTCAAGAACCTGATCGACTGGGTGTCGCGGATCCGGCCCATGCCGCTGAGGGACAAGCACGGACTCCTCTTGTCTGCGTCACCATCCCTGGTCGGAGGCAACCGAGCCCTCTGGGCCCTTCGCGTTCCTCTGGAGGTGCTGGGCGTCACGATCCACCCGGCGATGTTCTCGCTGGCCCGGGCGCAAGACGCCTTCACCGACGCCGGGATGCTCAAGGACGCGCAGCTCGAGCAGCGGCTGATCCGCGCGCTCGACGGCTACATCCGCCTGGCGCGCGGCCTCGAGTCCCAATCCGCCTGACCGCCTGGAGGTGTGGATGTCAATCGCGCGTTCGTTTCTGCCGGAATTCGATCAGGAAATGGAAGCCACCCGCAAGGTTCTCGAGCGGGTGCCCGATGACAGATTCGAGTGGCGACCGCACGAAAAGTCGATGACCTTGCATGACCTGGCTATTCACACCGCCAACCTATTGAGCTGGACGGAAATCACGCTCAAACAAGACGCGTTCGATATGGCCCCGCCCGGCGGCGAGGAATGGAAGCCGCCGACCGTCACGTCCACGTCCGACCTCCTTGGGATGTTCGATCAGCACAGCGCGTCGGCACGCGAGGCCATCGCCTCGACGAGCGACCAGGAGTTCATGCGGTCCTGGGCCCTGAAGAAGGGCGGCGAGGAGATCTTCTCCGCGCCAAAGGTCGGAGTACTGCGCCGGTTCGTGATGAATCACATGATTCACCACCGGGGACAGCTCACCGTCTATTTGCGACTCAACGAGGTACCGGTGCCGCAGACCCTGGGGCCCACGGCAGACGAACCGGACTTCTAGACGGGGGGCGGGCGGAGCAGATGGAGGGGGGGCCGACGCCCTACTTCCCACCCGCTCCTCCACGGCCGAGCAGCGGTTCCAGAACCCGCCAGACGGTCCCGGCGATGATCTCCTGGCCGCGCGCGGTGGGGTGGATGCCGTCGGGTTGGTTCAGGGAATCGACGCCCGCCACCCCGTCCAAGAGAAACGGCACCAGGATCACTCCATTCCTCTCCGCCAGCTCCCGGTACACCACACGAAAGCGGCGTGTATAGTCGCGGCCCAGATTGGGCGGGGCCTCCATGCCGAGAAGGATGATCATGGGCGGCGGGTCGTGCTCGCGGGCCCGGTCGATGATCGCCTGAATGTTGGCCGCGAGTTGCCTAGGATCCTGGCCGCGTAACCCGTCGTTCGCCCCGGTCTCGATGACCAGAATGCCGACCGGCTGTCGAAGAACCCAATCGACCCGGCGGCGCGCTCCCGCCGACGTTTCTCCACTCACCCCGGCATTGGCCACCCGATATCCCAGCCCCGCCGAGTCTATTTTGGATTGGATGAGCTGGGGAAATGCCTGGTCACGCTCGAGCCCGTAGCCGGCGGTGAGGCTGGTACCGAGAAACACGATAGCCGGGGATGCGGCGCGGGGGGCGTCGGAGCGGGGCCTGGCCGCGTTCCGCCCTGGCGCCTCATCCCCGGCACAGCCAAGGACGAGGACTGTAACCAGAGCGATGGTAGCCCCGTAGAGTGGTGTCGATCTCGAATCCCATGAGGAGTGCATTGTGATCCGTTGCGAATCGTTGACACAAACGTATTTGTCCGGTGGAAAGCCGCTCACGGTTTTGAAAGATATCACCCTCCAGGTACCGGCCGGCGAGGCCATCGCCGTGGTCGGCCCCTCGGGAAGCGGCAAGTCGACGTTGTTGGGACTCCTTGCCGGTCTCGACAATCCGACCAGCGGCACGGTGCATCTCGATGGCCAGCACTTGAATGATCTCACTGAGGATGACCGTGCCCGGCTCCGGGGCGAGAAAGTCGGGTTTGTGTTCCAGACATTCCAGCTCATTCCAACGCTCACGGCACTCGAGAATGTGCAGGTCCCCCTCGAGCTGCGCGCCGAGCCGGCGACAGCGCGCGCCACCGAATTACTCAAACGCGTTGGGCTCGGCGATCGTCTGGATCACTACCCGGCGCAACTCTCGGGCGGCGAGCAGCAGCGAGTCGCGCTCGCGCGCGCGTTCAGCAACGGTCCGAAGATGTTGTTCGCCGATGAGCCAACCGGGAATCTCGACGCGAGTACCGGCTCGACCGTCATCGACCTCATGATGGAGCTGAATCGGGAATCGGGGACCACGTTGGTCCTGGTCACCCACGATCCAGAGCTGGCAGCGCGGGCCAGTCGCACCATCCGCCTCCGCGACGGGGCCATCATTTCCGATAGCGCGCGATGAGCGGCGTGCCCTTCCCCGCCCGCATGGCGTGGCGCGAGAGCCGGGCGGCACGTCGGCGTCTTGCCCTCCTCATTGCGGCCATCGCGGTCGGGGTCGGTGCCCTGGTCGCCATCAACTCGGTGACCCAGAATGTCGCCGCCGCCGTCGACCGGGAGGCGCGCTCGCTGTTGGGGGCCGATCTGGCGCTGTCGAGCCGGCAGCCCTTCCCCGACTCGGTTCTGGCGTTCCTCGACTCGCTGAGTCGAGAGGCGGTCGCACGCGAGGCCTGCGACTCGGTCTCGCCCGTCCGGCCGTGCGGCCTCACGGCCAACGACCGAATCTCACGCACCACCGAGTTTGGGGCGATGGCCTACGTCGCCCGCACCGCCGGCACCCGTTTGGTCCGGGTCTTTGCGCTCGAGGGACCGTTCCCCTACTACGGGGCGGTCGATACCGAGCCGATCGGGGTGTGGGATGTGCTCCAGTCGGGCCGGCACGCGTTGGTCGATCCGGCCGTCTTGACCGCCCTCGAAGCCAGGGTGGGAGATACGCTTGCGATCGGGCAAGGCCGGTTCGTGGTCATCGGAACGATCTCCAACATCCCCGGCGACATCGGCTTCCAGAACGTATTTGCGCCGCGGGTCTTCATCCCCGCTGAGTACTTGGACGAAACCGAATTACTCGGGTTCGGGGCGCGCATCAGTTATGACCTGTTTCTCAAGCTCGAACCGACCATGGACGTCGAGGCCATCGCCAATGCCAACCGGTCGGCCCTCCGCCGCCAGCGTATCGGGCTCCGCACGGTCGAGTCGGATCGGGAAGAGTTGGGCGGCGCCCTCACGAGCTTTGGCCGCTTTCTAGGCCTGGTGGCGTTGATGGCGCTGCTCCTCGGTGGACTGGGCGTCGCCAGCGCCGTGCACGTCTTCGTCAAACAGAAGCGCGAGACCATCGCGGTGCTCCGCTGTCTAGGGGCGCCAGCGGGAACCGTGTTCCGAACGTATTTGACCCAGGCTCTCGCCATCGGACTCTTGGGTGGTGTGCTCGGGGTCGGACTCGGTGTCGGGGTGCAGATGCTCTTGCCGAGCATGGTTCGAGACCTCTTACCGGTAGGGCTCGAAGCCGAACTGTCCTGGAGTGCCATTGGGCTGGGTCTCGCAACCGGGGTATGGGTGGCGACCATCTTCTCCCTCCTGCCGCTCTTGCGAGCGCGATACGTTTCTCCATTGGCGGCATTGCGAGAGCCGTTTGAGGTCGCGCAGCGTCTCCCCCGCGATCGCTGGCGCTGGGTAGCCCGCGCCGCGCTGGCCACAAGCGTGATCCTACTGGCCCTCATCCAAGCCCGGCATGTGCTCCATGGTCTGAGTTTCGCCGGCGCCATCGGGGTCGGCCTGCTGGTGCTCTGGGGAGCTGCGGTGGGCCTCACCAAAGCGGTCCGCCGCTGGCTGCCACAGCGATCACCGTATGTCGTCCGGCAAGGCCTGGCCAATCTCTTTCGCCCGGCCAATCAAACCGTGGCGGTCATTCTCGCCCTGGGCTTCGGCGCGTTCTTGGTGAGCACCCTGTTCTTGGTGCAACACAATTTCTTGCGACAGTTGCGGGTCGACACTCGCGAGGATCGTCCGAACTTGTTGATCTACGACATCCAACCCGATCAACTCGACGGGGTGCTGGAGGAGCTGGCGGCGGCCGGTCTCCCACCCGGCCACCCGGTCCCGATCGTCCCGATGCGCATCGCGTCGGTGAAGGGCGAGCCGGTCCGCCTGGCGGACGTCGAGCAGGAGGATGGCGACACCGCAGCCCGGTCGACTTGGGCCCACCGCCGTGAGTATCGGTCGACCTATCGAGACACCCTGGTCGGTACCGAGCGGCTGGTGGCCGGCACCTGGTGGGCGGGGGCGGGGGCGGGCGACGCGGGCGTCTCACTGGAAGAGGATATCGCCGAGATGCTCGATGTCGACATCGGCGATGACATCGTCTGGGATGTCCAGGGCATCGCCCTCCCCTCGACCGTCACCAGCATTCGCCGGGTGGATTGGACCCGATTCCAGACCAATTTCTTCGCCGTGTTCGAACCGGGCGCTCTCGAGGACGCACCACAGATGTTCGTCACCGAGACGCGGGTCGGCGATCCGGCCTCCCGCGGCACCCTGCAGCGCCGCCTCGCGGAGCGCTTTCCCAACGTGAGCTCCCTGGATCTCTCGGTGGTGCAGCGGGCGGTCGATCGAATCATCAACCGACTGATCGGGGCGGTCCGGTTCGTGGCCGTGTTCAGCGTGCTGACCGGCATCGTGGTGCTGGTCGGCGCGCTGGCGACCAGCCGTTATCAACGGCTCCGCGAGGGCGTGCTCCTCAAGACCCTGGGCGCCACCCGCCGCCAGATCGTGCGGATCGTGCTCACCGAGTATGCCGCCCTGGGGCTCTTGGCGGCCGTCGTCGCGATCGTCCTCTCAGGAGTCGCGGGATGGGGACTCATGATCTTTGTGTTCGAGACCTCGTACCGCATCCCGCTCGGTCACCTGGCAGCCTTGGCCGGCGGTATGGCGCTCCTCACCATGGTGGTCGGAGTGTGGAACAGCCTAGGACTCTTCCGCGCCCCACCGCTCCAAGTCCTCCGCGCCGAGTAGGGCTGCTCTCTCCGGTAGTGCGGACCCCGCCTCGGCGATACATTATCCGACCGCTCATCTCGACTCCAAGTAAGGGTAGGTGGCATGCTGTCCATCGATCTTCAGGGAAAACGCGCCTTTGTGGCCGGTGTGGCCGACGACGGGGGCTTCGGATTCGCCATCGCCAAGCGTCTGGCCGAGGCCGGCGCCAGCATCTGCGTCGGCACCTGGCCGCCCGCGCTGGGCATCTTCGAGAAGCTCCTCGAACGCGGCAAGATGGATGCGTCGCTCCGTCTCTCGTCCGGGGGAAAGCTCGCATTCGAGCGCATCTACCCGCTCGATGCCGCGTACGACACGCTCGAGGAGGCGCCGGCGGAGATTCGAGAGCACAAGCGCTACAAGGATACGGGTGATTTCAGCATCGCAGGGGTGGCCGATCGTCTTCGGAACGATTTCGGGGAAGCGCCTTTGGATATCGTCGTTCACAGTCTGGCCAACGCACCGGAGGTCAAGTCACCCCTCATCGACACCAGCCGCTCGGGATATCTGGAAGCGGTGAGCGTAAGCGCGTACAGCAACCTGTCCCTCGTCCGTACCTTGGCTCCGATGATGCGCCCGGGCGGCGCGTTCTTGTCGTTGACCTACATGGCCGGGGAACGAGTCATTCCAGGGTACGGCGGCGGGATGTCAACGGCCAAGGCGGCGCTCGAAGCCGACACCCGGACCCTGGCCTACGAAGCGGGCCGGCGCTACGGGGTCCGCATCAATACCATCTCGGCGGGTCCCTGGGCATCGCGGGCCGCCTCGGCCATCGGCTTCATCGAGCGCATGATCGCTTACTACGAGGCCAACTCCCCGCTCCAACGGAGACTCGAGGCGGTCGATGTAGGCAACACCGCCGCGTTTCTCCTGAGCCCACTCGCCGGGGCCATTACCGGCACCGTGGTGTATGTCGACAACGGCTACCACGCCATGGGAATGTCGCTGGCCGGCTTCACCACCATCGACATGGAGGCATCGGGATGACCGACGCGCCCGAAAGTGTCTTTCGTCCCGGTCTCTTAGCGGGGACGGTGGCCGTGGTGACCGGAGGCGGCACCGGGATCGGCTATGGCATCTCGGACTGCCTGGCAGCGGTGGGAGCCGATGTGGTGATCACCAGTCGCAAGCCGGAACACCTGGAACCCGCAGCCGATACACTGCGGCGGCACGGAACCACGATCGCCACCATCGAGGCCAATGTGCGCGACCCCGAGTCGGTCAAGTCGATGATCGAGCAGGCCGTAGCCGACTTCGGCCGCGTGGATGTCTTGGTCAATAACGCGGCAGGGAACTTCTATGCGCCCTCGGCGACGCTCAGCCCAAATGGCTGGAAGGCGGTCGTCGAAACCGACCTGTATGGCACCTTCTTTTGCTCCCAGGCCGTCTACCCCGTCATGCAAGCCGGCGGCGGCGGACGCATCATCTCGATCTCGATGACGCTGCACTACCGGGGCTGGCCGCAAATGTCCCATGCAACGGCGGCCAAAGCTGGGGTCGATGCCCTCACCCGAACCCTGGCGGTGGAATGGGCCCCGGATAAGATCACCGTCAACGCCATCGCGCCCGGGCCGATCCCCACCGAAGGCGTGCTCAAGGCGTTCGTCCGCCCCAATGAAGAGACCCCGGACGTGTTCCGGATGGAAGAGCACGCCAAGCGCGCCATCCCGCTTGGACGGTGGGGCACCCCCGAGGACATCGGGCAGATGGTCACCTACCTCGCGAGCCCGGCCGGAGGGTGGATCACTGGATCGATTTTCGTGGTCGACGGCGGGTCGTGGCTCGCCGGTGGCCGCAGCTAGCAGGTCGACCGGGGAGGACCAATGTTCATTGGCCATTACGGGGTGGCGCTTGCCCTCAAGCGCGCGGAACCCAAGGTATCGCTCGGGACGCTCTTCTTCGCGGCCCAATTCGTCGACGTGCTTTGGGGAACCTTCATTTTTCTGGGTTGGGAGCGCGCTCGCATCGAGCCCGGCATCACCGAAGCCACGCCCATCAACTTCCTGGCGTTCCCCCTGTCGCACAGCCTGATCGCCGCATTTGCCTGGGCGGCCGTCGTGGCGGCCGTCTATTACTCGTGGCCCACGCGCGATACCGCACGCCACCGTACGGCCACGCTCATGGTGGGTGCCGCGGTTGCGTCCCACTGGTTCCTGGACGCCATCGTCCACCGGAACGATCTCCCCTTGGTCGGCGATGCATCCGCCAAGATCGGCCTCGGCCTGTGGGATAACATTCCTGCCACGGTCGCGGTGGAGTCGGTCGTGTTGCTGATCGGGCTGGGGCTCTATCTCTCCATCTCCGTCAAGCGGCGCCGCCCCCGTAAGGGGCGGGTCGCCGTCCTGACGGTTGTACTTCTGGCCCTGGGCGCAGCCAACCTGCTCGCGCCAGTTCCCTCGTCCATGAACACCGTGGCCACGACGGCGCTCATCGTGCTGCTCGGGTTGACCGGGCTTGCCGCGTGGGTGGACCAGCGTCGCGAGGTGCGGTCGTGATCGGGGGCGAGAGGGTCTTCGCCGTGCTCGGGGCAGCATCGGCGTTCCTGGCCGTGGCCGCCGGGGCCTTCGGAGCCCATTCGTTGAAGGCACGGCTCACGGCAGAGGCGTTGGTCACCTTCGAGACCGCGGCCAGGTATCAGATGTACCACGCGCTGGCGCTGCTTGCCGCGGCATGGGCCGTGACCAAGTGGCCGGGAGGGCTGGCCTCCTCGGCTGGCTGGCTGTTCGTGCTGGGGACGGTGCTGTTCTCGGGCAGCCTCTACGCCCTGGCCCTGGGTGGCGCACGCTGGCTCGGCGCGATCACGCCGCTCGGTGGGGTTGCCTTTCTCGCGGGATGGCTCTGTCTGGGCCTCGCCGTCCTGCGCGCCGGGTAGGCTGCACAGCCACAAACGGAGCGGGGCGTCACATGGAAGTGACGCCCCGCTCCATTCTCATCCACTCGGCGCCGACTAGAGCTTGATCAGCTCCACCCGCCGATTCTGTTGCCGGCCCTCCGGCGTATCGTTGGCAGCCACTGGTTCGGTCTCGCCCATCCCCCGGTCTTCCAGCCGGCTTTGGTCGATGCCGTAGGTGTCGATCAGGTACCGGCGCACCGAGGCCGCTCGCCGTTCCGACAGGCTGCGATTGGAATCATCGTCTCCGACGCTATCGGTGTGTCCTACGATCGCGATCCGGAGATCCGGGTGCGATGTCAGCATGTCGCCCATCTGCTCGAGGGTCGGCGTCGACTCGGGACGGATCGTATCGCTTCCCGTGTCGAAGAGGATGCCCTGGGTGGTGACCCGCCCCTCGGCCTCCAGCACGTCGTAGAGATCCCGACCCCCAGCGGCCAGACGGATGTCACCGAGGTAGATCGGCCGATCATCGCGCGCATGCATCATCACGAACGTGATCCGATCGCCACGCTCGAGTTCGATACGAGGGGCATTGGCGATGCGCTTCTCGTTGAGGAATGCCTTGGCATGAGTGCCGTCCACCATGATTCGCGCGGTCACCATCTCCTCCCGGATCCGCTTGTCAACCACCGTGGAGAGCGGTTCGGTCTCGCGCCAGATCCCGCTGCCACGCCAATTGCCGAAGTTGAAGCGAGCGGGCTTGTAGTGCCCATTGTCGGGCACCGAGGTCGGAACGATCATTGTGCCGCCTGCGTTCGTCGGGTCGTGGACGGAGAACTCGAGCGTGAAGCGCTCGGGCACACCTTCCGGTACCAGAATAGCGAACTGGCTGTTTGGGCCCGTCGCCCTGAGCAATAGTCGTCCCTCCCATTCCACAATTTCCATGTTGCCACGCAACCACTCCAGACGCTTCGGGAAATCGCCCACCCGATCCTGAGAGAAGTCATCACTGAACAGGATCTTCTCTCCCGGTACGAAGTCGTAGTTGGCCCACACGCCTTCTCCGGGCTTCAAGGCGTCCATCCCCTCCGCCATCTCGTTGCCTTGTTCGTCGGTGAGGACGACCGTCTTCCCCTCCTTCTTGGCCTTCTCGATACACACCGAATCGCCCACCTGGCAGCGGATCGCGTTCTCGGTCTTATCGAGGGCCTCGTCCACCTCGCGGTCCGCTGCCCGGTCGATTTTCCGCTCCACCTTCTTCTTGATGCGATCGAATTGGGCAGTGGCGGTGGTGGGAGCAGCCATGAGGCCGC
>JBFGLJ010000082.1:0-12126 GCA_041576235.1 Gemmatimonadales bacterium
CCCCCTCCCCCTCCCCCTCTCCCGTCCCACCGCGTCCCCGGAGAATCAGAGCCCCAGCCGGCCGCGGCCGGTGACGCGCGTCGCGGCCGCAGGCTCGAGCGAATCCAAGGGCTCGGCCACATCCTCGATACCTCCATTCGCATCCCCGGCACCTCGATCCGGTTCGGACTCGACCCGGTGATCGGCCTGATCCCCGGCCTCGGCGACGCGCTGGGCACGGCGCTCTCCGGGTATATCATCATCGAGGCCGCGCGCTTCGGCGGCTCGAGGTCGCTCCTGCTGCGAATGCTCTCCAACGTCGGGCTCGAGGCCGTGGTGGGTCTGGTGCCGGGGATTGGCGACGTGTTCGACGCGGTGTGGAAGTCGAACACGCGCAACCTGCGCCTGCTCGAGCGCCACCTGCAGCAGCCCGAAGCCGCCAGTCGGGCGAGCCGAACGTACCTCGCCCTCGTATTCGGCGGACTCGCGATTCTGGTGGGCGTCTCGCTGGCGGGACTGGTGTGGTTGGGGGCCGTCGTCATTCGGTTGCTCGGGGCGTAGCGGAATGTGGCGATCGATAGCCTCCGCGTGGGCGTGGTTTACCACGGGACTCATCGTGATTGCGTGGTTGCCCATGATGGTGCTGCTGTTTCTCGTGACCGTCCCGTTCGACCGCGGCCGCTACGTCGTAGGCCGGTGGTTCCGCGTGGCCGCGATGTCGGTGGCCAAGACCAATCCGTTCTGGCGGTTTCGGACCTCGGGGGTCCGGATCGCGAACCCGCGTCGGCCCTATGTGGTGGTGGCCAACCACGAGTCGTTCGCGGACATTTTGCTCATCAGCCACTTGCCGTGGGAAATGAAGTGGATGTCCAAAGCCGAGTTCTTTCGCATCCCCTTCGTGGGCTGGGAAATGCGATTGGCCGGAGATATTCCGCTGAAGCGCGGGTCGCCAACCGGCGCACTGTTGGCCATGAATCTCGCCCGCACAGCGCTCGAGCGGCGGGTCTCCGTGATGATGTTTCCGGAGGGCACCCGCTCGCGAACCGGCGAACTGTTGCCCTTCAAGGAAGGGGCCTTCCGCCTGGCTATCGAGGCCGGGGTACCGGTCCTTCCGCTGGCGGTCGCGGGGACCGGCACCGCACTTCCAAAGCACGATTGGCGATTCGGGCGCGCCGTGGCTGAGGTCACCGTGTTGGAGCCTGTCGAGACCGAAGGCCTCGCCGTCACGGATGCGGCCAGGCTGCGCGACCGGGTGCGGGGGCTGATCGAAGCCGCGCGCAACGACCTCGTAGAGCGGATCTCGTGAGCGGTCAATCGGTGGCGAGATGTGCCGTCCTCGTGGCTCTAGGACTGGGATGCAAGTCGCAGCCCCCGCCAGCCGACTTATCATCGTTCGATCCGGGTCCGGTCCCGGCCGAGTATCGTGAGGGCGAACGGCTGTTCAACGCGCGGTGCGCAACCTGCCACGGCACGCTGGCCGTCGGGACCACCCGCGGACCACCGCTGGTGCATCGCATCTACGAGCCCGCGCACCACGCCGACATCACCTTTCAGCGCGCGGTGGAGTTCGGGGTCCAGGCCCATCATTGGAATTTCGGACCGATGCAACCGGTCGAGGGAATCGAGCCCCCTGGGATCGCCCGGATCACCTCGTTTGTCCGGTGGCTCCAGCAACAGGCGGGGATCTTCTAGCCACGGCCTCAGCTGTCTCCATCCAGAGCCCGGCCCAGACTGGCGGGCGCCTCGACCCGTCCCACCACACCGGCTAGCGCCAGCAGGGTGAGGGCATAGGGCAGCATCAGGAACACCTGATACGGCACCGCGAGGCCCATGGCCTGAAACACAAACTGAAGCGCGGTTGCGGCGCCGAAGACCACCGCGGCAATCAACACCCCGACGGGATGCCACCGCCCCAAGACCACGATGGCGATCGCCACGAAGCCACGGCCGGCGGTCATCTTCTCGGCGAAGGTGCCCACCTGAGCGAGGACCAGGCTCGCCCCGCCCAATCCGGCGAGCGCCCCTCCGATGACCGTGGCCAGCACCCGCACCGTGCGGACGCGGACGCCGGCCGCGCGGGCGGCCGCCGGCGCCTCTCCCACGGCGCGAAGGGCAAGACCCCACCGGGTGCGGAACAGCACCCACCAGAGTACGGGGACGAAGCCAAGGGCCAGGTAGGTGAGGGCCGGCTGGGCAAAGAGCGCGGGGCCGAGGAGGGGAATGCTCTCCAACCCGGGGATGCGAACGGGGTCGAATGTCGGAATCGAGAGGCCCGCTCCCTCGGCGCCAAACCGCTGTCGATAGAGGGCTCCGGTCAAGCCGAACGCGCCCAGGGTGATGGCCGTGCCGGTGATGATCTGGTCGGCTCCGGCGCCCACCGCGACAACCGCAAAGACCGCGGCGATGACCGCACCTGCGAGCGCCGCGGCCACCACGCCTACCCATGGGCCGCCGGCGAGCGAGCCCATCGCTGCCGCCAAGGCGCCGCCCAGCATGCCACCCTCGATCCCGAGATTGATCACTCCAGCCCGCTCGCCGAGGGTCTCACCCGTGGCAGCGAACAACAGCGGTGTCGCCACACGGACCGCGGCCGCCAAGAAGCCGGCGAGGAGCGGAACGAGATCCATGCTAGGCCGGAGCCCTGGCACCAACGGGGATGGGCGTCGGCTCCGCGGCCTGCCGCGGTGCTCTACGCAGGTGGGCATCAGCCAGCACAATCACCACGATCACCACAGCCTCAACGACGTACACCGCCACCGATGGAATCCCGGCGTCTCGTTGCATCGCCCCGGCTCCCGCTTCGAGGGCACCGAAGAGGATCCCGGCGGCCACGACGCCAGCGGGGTGCAGTCGCGCGAGGAGCGCCACCGCAATGGCGGTAAAGCCGTAGCCGGGTGAGAGATGCTGGTAGAGCGCGTAGGACACGCCCGTGACCTCGAGTCCCCCGGCCACACCCGCGAATGCTCCCGACACGAGGAGGGCGATGGCCAAGACGCGTCGGCCGTTGATTCTTCCGGTGACCCACGCCGCCCGCGGCCCCGCGCCGATGGCCCGGAGACGGAAGCCCCACACGGTCTTCGACATGATGAACCACACAAGGAGGCTCAATCCGATGGCCAGCACGATCCCCACGTGCAGCCGCGAACCGGGGATGAGCGGAAGACGGACGGCGGCCGGCAACGCGTCGCTTTGCGGAAAGATGCCGGTGGCTTCCTGCATCGGACCTTGCACCATCAGGCTCACCAGCGACTCGGCCACGAAGTTGAGGAGCAGGGTACTGATGACCTCGATCACCCCGAACCGGAGCTTGAGCCACACCGGCAGCACCATCCACACGGCCCCGCCCGCGGTCGCCGCGAGGAGCGCCGCCCCGATGGCCAGGGGAGCCGGCCAGTGGGCGAGATGGAGTCCGACCCAGGTAGCCGCGATGGCGCCCGCATAGAACTGGCCTTCGGCACCGATGTTGAGGGCACCGGCTTGAAGCGCGAAGGCAAAGCCGAGTCCGATGACAATGAGCGGCACCGCCCGGAGCAGCGTGGCCGAGGTGAAGGCGTACCACGACCCGAAGGCCCCGCGCCAGAGGGCGGCCAGGGCGAGTCCCGGGTCGTACCCACCAACCCAGAGGCCGATGGCGAGGACGCCGAGTCCGGTCAGCAGGGCCGCCGCCACGGTCGCGGCCGACACGAGAGCCCTCGAGCGCTGCATGGGTTAGCGGGCGGGCACCCGGAGCATCAGCTCGCCCACGGCGCCTCGGTCGGCGCCGCGAGGGGCTTCGGTGAGGACGCCTTCACACAGGACCAAGACCCGGTCGG
Source organism: Gemmatimonadales bacterium (assembly GCA_041576235.1). Lineage (GTDB taxonomy): Bacteria > Gemmatimonadota > Gemmatimonadetes > Gemmatimonadales > GWC2-71-9 > JABDII01. The sequence continues at coordinate 3,792 of JBFGLJ010000082.1, forward strand.
CCACGGCGAGAACCTCGTCGAGATCGCTCGAGTGCATGAGCACCGCGGCGCCGGCATCGGCGGCCGCGCGCAGGCGGCTTCGGACGTCCGCCGCGGCGCGAATGTCGAGGCCGCGGGTCGGGTTCTCGGCGACGAGCACCTGGGGCCGGCGTTCGAGGGCTCTGGCCACCACCAGTTTTTGCTGGTTTCCTCCGCTGAGGGTGCCGGCCACGGCGGAGACCCCGGGCGAATCGATCGCAAAGTCTTCGATCACATGAGCAACCCGCCGCCGCGCAACGCGCCAGTCGATCCTGGGCATGAGGCGTCCCTGGATCCAGGCCGTCCGACGATCCAAGCCCAGGACCAGGTTCTCGGTCAAGGAGAATTCCGGAATCAGGCCCTCGGTTGTCCGGTCCTCCGGGATGAACCCTACCGGCTGGGCGACTTCCAGCAGCCCCTGGAGGGGCGGGAGCAGCCCGGCAACCGCCCGGAGCAGTTCGCGCTGGCCGCTGCCTTCGATCGCCGCGATGCCGACGATCTCACCGGCGCGAACGTCGAAGGCCGCGCCCCGCACCGCGGTCCCCGCCCGCCCGTCCCGGGCCACATCCATTCCGTGTGCCAGAACCCGGGCCTCGCCGGGTCTGGCCTTCGATGGGCCGTCCTCGGAGGGCAGGACACCGCCGATCATGTGTTGGGCAATGGTACGGACGTCTTGTCCCTGCGTCGGTCCGACAAACGTGACTCGCCCACGGCGCAACACCGTGAGCTCATCCGAGGCGTCGAGCGCTTCGTCCAGCTTGTGGGTGATCAGGACGGCGGCGCCACCGCGTTCGGTGAAGTGCTGGATGACCCGCAACAGCTCGACCGCCTCGGCCGGTGCCAGCACGGCCGTTGGTTCGTCGAGCAGGAGCACGCGGACATCTGTGGCGAGGGCCTTGACGATCTCCAGCCGCTGCTTGAGGGCCACCGGCAGTGACCAGGCGGGGGCGTCGGGATCGAGCGCGAGTCCGAGACGCTCGCCCAACGCTGCGACCCGCCGGCGCAGCGCCTTGCCGGTGAGCGTCCAGCCGGCGGCGAGCGCAACGTTCTCGGCCACGCTGAACGCCGGCACCGACGTGAAATGCTGATGCACCATGCCGATGCCATGGCGCCGTGCGTCGAGGGGACCGCGCATGACGCGCGCCGCCCCGTCCACGAAGACCTCACCCCGGTCGGGGCGAACGAGCCCGAAGGCGATGTGCATGAGGGTGGACTTGCCCGCGCCGTTCTCGCCGAGGAGCGCGTGCAGCTGGCCAGCGGAAAGGGAAAAGTCCACCCCTTTGAGGGCGTGGACGGGACCGAAGTGTTTATGGATGCCGCGAAGCTGGAGAATCGGAGTCACGGCCGGCCGCGGAGACCCGCCTCAGAGACCGGTGGGGTGGTGATGGAAGCTCCACGGCAGGCCGAAGTGGTCCGCCAGCTCCCGGGCCAGGGCTTGGACCCCGAGCTGCTCGGTGGCGTAATGCCCGGCATAGATCGCGTTGATCCCCCACTCCATGGCATCGAAGTAGGTGTAGTGTTGCCCCTCGCCGGTGATGTAGGTATCCAACCCGGCATCGCGCGCCGCCGCCATCATGGAGCCCGCGCCCCCGGTAATGATACCGACCCGCGCGGTGACCTCTGGACCACCGGGCAAGAGTCGCGCTTCGGTCCCGAGCCCCTGGTCGAGCCGGGCAACAAGCGCCTCCCTGGGCAGGGCCAGTTCGCCCCACACCCCGAGCGCAATCCCGCGATACTCGCCGAACCAACCGGCCACATCCAGATCGAGCAGGCGAGCCAGCTCGCGGTTGTTGCCGAGATCGGGGTGGACATCCAAGGGGATGTGGGCGCTGTAGAGCGCGATGTCACCCCGGAGCAGCGCGCGCACCCGCCGCATGCGGCGGCCGGTCAGCGGGATGTTGCCATCCCAGAACAGGCCGTGATGGACGAGCAGCAACGGCGCTCCCTCGACCCGGTCCCGGCCGACGCCGTCGATCGTCGCCTGCGACGCATCGACGGCGGCCACCACCCGATCCACCCGGCCGCCGTTCTCGACCTGGAGGCCATTGAGGGCGTGGGGCTCGTCGGGAATCTCGCCGATCTTGAGCAGGCCGTCGAGGTAGGCGGTGATCTCCGCCAGCGGAACGCCCGAGGCCGGGGTCACGGCGTGACCCTTCTCGCGGTCCCCTTGTCTCGCCCCCCTCCACTTGCCGGTTGGGGGGCGGGATCGAGCGTTCCCGCAGCGATGGAATCCCTCGCGGCGTCGAGCCGTGCCTGGAGACTCGCCGGCACGCGGACGACTGCGCGGGGGTTGGGCACGTATTGGATCACCCGGCTCTCGAGGCCAAAACTTTGGACGGTGGCTTCGAAGCTACCCGCCTGGACGTCCCGCGCCACCGCGAGAAAGGCCCGGGGAAGATCGATCACGGCCGACCCGAGGACCCGCTCCGGCGCGAGGTGGGCTTGATCGGCGTTGGCACCGAACGCGTATACGCCGGGGCTCTCCTTCACGGCTTGAAACACGCCGAGGCCGGCGGCGTCGGCGTTGTGATGGATCATGTCGGCGCCGAGGCGGATCAACGCCAGTGCCGCTTCGCGGCCCGCGGCGGCATCCTCGAAGGTGTTGAGATACGTGAGCCGGGGAGCCACGCTCGGGTTGACGGCCTTGGCCCCGCGGACCCAGCCCTCATAGGCGGCCTTGATCGGTGGTAACTCGATGCCACCCACGAATCCAATGATGCCGGACTGCGACATCCCGCCGGCGACCATTCCGGCCAGGTAGCTCGCCTCCTGGAGGCGGAACACAATGGGCGCCACGTGGCCGGAGGCCCGGACGCCCGATGTAATGATGAAGATGGTGGCAGGATAGTCGGGCGAGATCCGTTCGGCCATGGCCTGAAACTCGAACCCATGACCGAACACCAGATCGTATCCCTGGGCCGCGTAGGTTCGGAGAGCCTCTTCTTGGGCGCCGGGCGTCTTGGCTTCGACGTGACTCACGGCGACCCGCAGGGTGTCGCGGATCTGGAGGAGTCCCTGGTACGCCCCAGCGTTCCAGGCGGCGTCCGCGATGGAGCCCGGGGTGATGAGCCCAACCCGGAGTGCGTCGGCGAGGCCGTCGCCGCCGCCCGCGGTGCACCCGGACAGGCCAACGAGCGCAGCCGTGACGACGGACGTGAATCGGCGCATGGCCTCCGATCCCAGCCGGATCAACTCGAGACGATGGCGGTCTTCGGCGTGGTGGGTGCGGACGGCGAGGCGGAGGTCGGTTTCTCGGCGGCTTCGGCCCGGTCCATCTTGATCTCCCCGTTCACCCGTCCTCCCTCGAGCACGATCATGCGCTGGGTGATGATGTCGCCATTGACCAAGGCGGTCGCTTGGATCTCGACGCGCTGGTCGGCACGGATCGCCCCGGTGACCTCCCCGCCGATCACTGCATCCTTGGTGTGGATGTCACCCTCGATCAGCGCCTCCTTGGCGACCAACACCTGCGTCCCGGCCCGGACGGCCCCTTGGACCCGCCCCTCGATCTTCACCACCCCATCCGTTTCGAGGTCACCGATGACCGTGAGGTCGCTGGCAATGATCGAGAGCGACGCCGGCTGACTGCTGCGCCGAGTCGGCTCGGCTCCACTCTCCCGGGGAGCCTCCTTGAAGATGGCCATCTAGGGAACCTCCTCCCGCACCAAGGTCATCGGGTCGAGTGGTTTTCCGTCACGACGAACCTCAAAATGCAAGTGCGGCGCGCTGGATCGCCCGCTGTTGCCCGATAGGCCAATCACTTCGCCGGCGGGCACAAAGCCTCCCACAGTCGCGGTGACGCGGGAGAGGTGACCGTACATCGACTGGTATCCCTCCGGATGCTCCAGGAGGACGAACAGCCCGTAGACGTCCGGGTCGGACCCGGCGTCGAGGACGCGTCCTCCGCCGGCGGCCCGGACCGGGCTCCCAATCGGCACAGCAACATCGATGCCCGGATGGGCTTCATCCCTGGTGTCCGGCCCGACCTGCCCCCGGGTAACATAGCCGGGCTCCTCGAGCGGCCAGTGCCGTGGCGCGGAGGCACCGACCTCGAATCGGGGAGGCACGCCCGGTGGCCGCGCCCGGATGGGCGGGGCCACCGGGGTCGTCGACGCGAAGCCAACCGGCTCGCGAATGATATCAGCCCCGATCATCTCACGGAGTTGACGATAACGCGACTCCGCGTCATTGAGGGCCCGGGCCAACTCGCGGACCTGCGCAGTGTCCTGCTCGAGGCGGACGATGTCCCGCTTGAGTCCGGGGACGCTGGCCGCAGCCCGGACAATCGGTCCATAGAAAAACAAGAGGGCGGCCAGGGCCAGCAGGATGGCCGTGCCGGCAACCCCGGCCCCGATGAGCACCCAGCGGGAGAACCGCACGCTTCGCGACTCGAGCGCGCCATCGCGGTGGAGGACAACGGTGATCCCTTTCTTGGGGTCGATCATCCGTCAAAGGGCTCGCCCAGAATCGCCTCGAGGATGCGGGCCAGGTCGTCGTTGGAATAGTAACTGATGCTCAGGAGGCCACGGCCGCGGCGCCGGGCAGTGAGCCGCACGTCGGTTTGCAGCCGCGCCCGGAGGGCATCTTCAATTCGGCGCGCTTCTGCGGTGGCGGCGTGCGGCTTGGCGGGCTTGCCCCGCCGCGAGCGTTCGGTGCGCTGGCCGGTGCGCACCTGGCGTTCCGTCTCTCGCACCGACCACTCATGGCTAGCCGCGGTCCGGGCAAGCCGCACCATCGCCGCGGGGCTGCTGAGCGACAGGAGTGCCCGGGCATGCCCGGCGGTCAAGGCGCCACGGGCCACCATGGTCTGGATCTCGTCCGGCAGCTTGAGGAGCCGGATGGCGTTCGCCACCGTCGAGCGATCCCGGCCCACCAAGCGCGCCACCTCGGCCAGCGGAATCTCGAACTCTTCCGACAAGCGGCGATAGCCGTGGCCTTCATCGATGGGGGAGAGGTCATCGCGTTGCAGGTTTTCAATGAGGGCCAGGGTCAGCAGGGTCCGGTCATCCACCTCCCGGACGACGGCCGGGATCGAGGGCCATCCTAAGCGCTGCACGGCAAGCCAGCGTCGCTCACCCGCGATCAACTGGTACTCATCCCCCTGGGGCCGAACGACCACTGGTTGCAGGAGTCCGGAGGCCTGGATCGAATCGGTCAGCTCGAGGAGCGCGGTTTCGTCGATCTCCCGGCGGGGCTGGTACGGATTGCGGCGGATCACGGTGGTGCGGATCTCGCGCAGGTTCCCTTCCCGCTCGGCCTGTTCTTTGGTGATGGGCCCAAGCAAGGCCTCCAACCCCCGTCCGAGTCGCCGAGTTTCACTCATCGGGTCACCTCCGGAATCCGAGTCGAGCTGTCCGCTGGCGGCAGCGATGGACGCCGGCGCACCAATTCTTGCGCCAGCGCCACATAGCTCTTCGCTCCAACCGACTGCACATCGTAGAGGAGAATCGGCTTCCCGAAACTGGGCGCCTCAGCCAGCCGCACGTTCCGTGGAATGACCGTTCGAAACACGTTGGTGCCGAAATACTCGTTCGCATCCCGCGCGACTTGGCGGGAGAGATTGAGTCGCGAGTCGTACATGGTGAGCAATACGCCGTCGATGGCCAACAGCAGGTTGAAGTTCTGTTGAACCACTCGAATGGTGTTGAGCAGCTGGGACATGCCCTCGAGCGCGTAGTACTCGCATTGGATGGGGATGAGCACCGAATCGGCGGCGGCGAGCACGTTGAGGGTAATGAGCCCAAGTGACGGCGGGCAGTCCAGAAGCACGAAGGCGTAGTCCGACGTCGCGCCGGCCAAGGCGCGCCTCAGGGTCGTCTCGCGATCGGGCCGTTCGACCAACTCGACCTCGGCCCCGACCAGGTCCTGCGTGGCCGGCACCACATCGAGCGCCGGCAGGGTGGGGTGGCTCAGGATGGCATCGGTAAGGGGCCGGCCTTCGATGAGGACATCGTAGAGCGAGTAGCGAATGCGCTCGGCCGGAATGCCGACCCCACTCGTGGCGTTCGCCTGCGGATCAGCGTCTATCAGGAGGGTGGGGTGCTCGGCGGTGGCCAGGGATGCCGCCAGGTTGACCGCCGTGGTGGTCTTGCCCACGCCCCCCTTCTGGTTCGCGATGGCAATTATCCGACCCATAAGAACACTAACCTATTGTCGTATAACGACTTAGAGAAGAAAAAGCTACTTGAGCGTCACGGTGTGCGAATTGAGAAATATACGGCAAGGCGAGGTCGGGGCAATGCGCCGGCAGAGGGATAGGAGGGAATCCACCCTGAGAACCCGGTGATCGCCGCCCTCCTGGTTGCGCCGGGGGCATGTTTCACGTGAAACGGGTGGTGGTGGCGTGACGGGGCCAACTGCCCCCGTGAGAAAGGGTGGAGGCCCTGAACTAGCCCTGGTTTCCGGCGAGCGCCCGCCGGCGCCAGCGGAGCACCTCAACAACGAGGCCCTGAAGATCGCTTGGCGAGACCCCGGGGATGCGGCTGGCCTGCCCAAGGCTGAGCGGCCGGATCGCAGCCAGTTTCTCCCTGGCCTCAAACGAGAGACCGGCAAAGGTGCGGTACTCGAGCTCCGATGGCAGGGCGAAGCCATCCATTTCGGCCAACTTCGCGGCCGCCTGGCGTTCCCGGGCCAGGTAGCCTTCGTACCGGATCTCGATGCCGGCCCACTCGGTCGCCTCCGGCGGGAATCCCATCCCGGCCGCCGCCAGCAGGTCGCCGAGCGGAACCCGCGGTCGCCTGGCAAGCTCCGCGATCCTGGTCGGCTCGGAGACGGCAGCCGAGCCAGCCGCGGCCAGAATCGGATTGGCGAGGTCGGGGGGCAAGGCAGTATCCGCCGCGCGCGAATGCGCCTCATCCTCGCGAGCCAGCCGCTCGTCCCTGGTGCGAAGCTCCTCGTCACTCAAGAGCCCCAACTCCTCCGCCAGATTGCCAAGGCGCCGCATGGCGTTGTCCTGCCGGAGAAGCAGCCGGTACTCGGCCCGGCTGGTAAAGAGCCGATAGGGCTCGTCCACCCCGCGCCTCACCAAGTCGTCCACCAAGACGCCGATCATGGCCTGGTCCCGGCCGAAAACGACCTCCGCACGCCCACGCACCGCGCCGGCCGCGTTCAGCCCCGCCACGACCCCTTGGCCGGCCGCTTCCTCGTAGCCCGTGGTCCCGTTGATCTGGCCAGCGAAGTAGAGGCCCCGGAGGTCCTTGACCTCGAGCGTGGGGTCGAGTTGAGTCGGCGGGAAATAGTCATACTCGATCGCGTAGCCCGGCCTCGTCATTCTCACGCGCTCGAGCCCAGGCACGGTTCGCAAAAACGCGAGCTGGACCGACGGGGGAAGCGAGGTCGACAGCCCATTCACATACATCTCGCTGGTGTCCAGCCCCTCGGGCTCCAAGAACACCTGATGCCGCTCGGCGGCGGGGAACTTGACCACCTTGTCCTCGATCGACGGGCAGTACCTCGGGCCTCGACCGCTGATTGCCCCCCCGTATAGTGCCGATTGCTTGAGATGCCGGGCAATGACTTCTTTGAGCCGCGGCCCCGTCCAGGTGATGTAACACCGGAGCTGGCGTGGGTGCCGGGCCCGCTCGTAGAAGGAGAACCAATAGGGCGCTTCCTCGCCCTCCTGAGCCTCGGTCCGACCGAGGTCCACCGTCCGACCATCGATCCTGGGCGGGGTCCCCGTCTTGAAGCGTTTTACTGTAAGTCCATGTGTTTCAAGTAGTTGTGCAAGTTCCACGGCGGGGCCTTCTCCCGCCCGACCGGCTGGGATCTCGGCATCCAGTCCCATGTGGATCCGGCCCCTGAGAAAGGTACCCGCAGTCAGGATCACGGTCTTCGTCCGATAACGCCGGCCGTCCAGGGTCACCACCCCGGCCGCCCGGCCGCCCGACATGATCAAGCCGGACACCGTGCCCTGGGCGAATTCCAAGCTGGCCTGCCGCTCGAGGAGCAACCGCACCGCCCGGCGATAGAGCCCCCGGTCGCATTGCGCTCTCGGAGACCAGACCGCCGGCCCCTTCGATCGGTTGAGCATCCTGAATTGGAGCCGGGCCATATCGGTGGCGCGCCCCATGATGCCGCCCAGGGCGTCCACCTCTCGAGCCACTGTTCCCTTGGCAATCCCACCAATGGCAGGGTTGCAGGACATCTGGCCAATGGTCTCCAGATTCTGGGTCAAGAGAAGCGTGCGCACCCCAGAGCGAGCGGCCATCGTGGCCGCCTCGGTGCCGGCATGCCCGCCGCCAATGACGATGACGTCGTAGGTGTGGTCCATGGAGCCAGGAATCTACGAAGTCGCCCCCGCGGCTGGCCAGCGGCGGGG
>JBFGLJ010000083.1:0-11826 GCA_041576235.1 Gemmatimonadales bacterium
CCGAAGATACCAAGGGACGACACCTCTGGCTCTTGATAAGTGTATCGCGCCCGTTGAAGGCGTGTTGATCCAAAGATGAAGCTTACTTCAGGGTGTGCAACGAGGGGAAGCGGGAGCGGGGGGCGGCGCGAGTCTAGAGGACCTCGGCACGTTCGCCGGGTTAGCGGGGCCAGCCGTGAGGGCGGGTCGCGGTGAGGAGCAGGAGGGGCTCGGTGAGGCCGTCAGGGGTCAGCGTCCCCTGAGAGGGGCACAGGGCAAAGCTGTCCGGCGCCTTTCCCTCCTCGGTCAGCAGGGTCACGGTGAGGGTGCGGGCTAGGGCATCGACGGGGCGGCCTTCGTCATCGACGTGCACCGCGTGCCGGTCCTTGTCGGACGTCTCCAGGTTCGCCGGAACTTCACCATAGACCCAACAGACGACGTCGTGGAGGGCGTTCAGCATCCGATGGGTCAGGGGAAGGCTCTCCCCCCCGAGCGTAATGAGCCCGAACTGCATCTGGCCAAAGTCCTCGCGTCGGTGCAACAGAAAACCAAAGCGATACTCGTGCCCCTCGCTGGCGGCGCTGGCGATCACCTGGCGGAGTTTTTCCTGGACTGTCTCCACGATGTTCCGGGCGTCCATCCGGTGCACTCCCGCGATTCGGGTTCCTCGGTTCCCGTACACCCTGTCACAGTGCATAAGCTGGGCCAGGCCAGCGTGCTTGGTCCCGTGGTGCGGCTCATCTGCGTAAGTGTCTTCCTAACAATGAGTTTCAGCGTAGACCTCGAGTACATTCCGAGCACACCCACCGGGCCAGGCTGCGGCTCCGGTCGGGTTTGGCAAGAGCCTCGGTCCAAATTCCGGTGCCTGCCGGCGCATCTCGTCATATTCCTGAGACGGCCGCGCCGCAGGAGTGGGGGGACCGCGCGTGTGGCCTTGCGACCGGAATGCTCATGCTGGGTTCAGGCTCCGTTCAAGCCGAGGGGCCCATCGTGAGATGAGTCGTGGGAGGTGAGATGTTCGACGACCGCGTCGAGGCCGGGCGGGAGCTTGCCCTCGCGTTGCGAGGCTACCGCGACCGCCAGCCCGTTGTTCTAGGGATGGCACGGGGAGGGATACCGGTGGCGTGCGAAGTGGCCGGTGCGCTCGGGGCCTCCCTCGATGTGATCGTGGTCCGAAAACTCGGGGCGCCGGATAATCCCGAATTCGCCATCGGCGCTCTCGCTCCGGGTGTGACCGAGATCAATCGGGGGCTGGTGGGTCTGTACGGTATCTCACCATTGGCACTCGACGGGCTCATCGAGCGAGAGCGGCACGAGATGGAGCGCCGCGAGCGTCTCTACCGGGGGAACCGTTCGCCGCTTTCTCTAGAGGGACGCACGGTGATCCTCATCGACGACGGATTGGCAACCGGAGCCTCCGCGATGGCGGCGACCGCCTCGGTGCGGGTCCAACGACCCGCCCATGTGGTGTTTGGAGCTCCCGTGTGTGCATGCGACAGCGTCCAGCGGATGCGTCGTGAGGTCGATGACATCGTCTGTGTAATGACCCCGGCGGACTTTCGAGCGGTGAGTCTCTGGTACCGAGACTTCAGGCCCACCACCGATGGCGAGGTGCGGGATTGCCTGGAGCGGGTTGCCCACCACCGTGCGGCATCGAGTTCGTCTGACGGGTAGGGAACCGTGAGCATGGTCTCACCCGCCGGCCGGGCTACTCCTCGGGGCCGGCCACGTCGAGTTTCTCGTCGGCGACGAGCGGGGTGGGACGCGACCACACCTTGGCGCCGACCATCGCTCGGGTCAGTTGGACGGGTTGGTAGACGATGCTGGGCCACATAAACACTTCGGTGGTGCAGTAGCACTCCTTGGCACTGATCTGTTGGCGAAGCTCGTGGGCCTCTTTGGATTTCCAGATTTCCGGGAAGCTCCGCTCCCGCAGGTTGCCGAGGGGCTTGTGAATCTCGCAGAGGCTCACATCGCCGTTGGCGTAGACCACCGCACTCAATCGCCCGGCCCGGCACGGAATCACTTGCCGTTCCTGCTTGATGGTTTCGAGCTTGCCCCATTGCAGCATGGGTTCGACGATCGCACCGTAGCGTCCCCGTTCGCGCGGGGCCCACAGCCGTTGAATGTACCGATAGAGGTCAGCGTACTCCTCGAGCATCGGCCCCTTGAGCGAGGGATTCTTTCGATCCCCTCGGATGATCGCCAGGTTGTGATGGTCCATCTTGGGGCATCGCTCGAAGAGATAGGTCGTGAGCTTTCGTATCTCCTGCATGTTGACATCTGTTGCCGTGGAGATGGAGTGGATCCGGAGGCGCGGATCGCGGGCCTGCACTTCTACGAGGGCGTCGTAGGTCGCCATGGCCTTCTTGAAGGACCCCTTGGCCACGCGGAAGGTGTCGTGGAATTCAGCCATTCCATCGAGGGACAGCTCGACGACGAACTTCTCGAGCGCGGGCTCCTTGAGGGTCTCGGTGACCTGGGCCACCGTCCGGTCGGTGAAGTAGCCGTTGGTAGGGACATAGATCTGACGGACCCCATTCTGCTGGATGAACTGCCGGCAGATCTCACCGAACTCTTTTCGGATGAACGGCTCCCCTCCAGAGAGGCTGAGGTTCTCGATCTTTCCCAGCGAGCGAGACAAGGCAAAGATCTCGTCCTTCGAGAGATCGTCTTTGCCGTTGAGGCTCCGCCAGTAGAAGCAGTGCTCGCACTTCATGTTGCAGATGGAGTTGATGAACAGGATGAGAAACGGCGGGCTGGGCAGGGACGGGTCCCGGTTCGTCCGCATGATGCGAAGATGGCGCTTGACCCGCTTGAGGGTGTTCATCGATATGGTGCTCCTTTGGCTGCCTCGGCACGTGCTCCGACCCATCGAGGAGGCCGGCCGTGCGGGTTTGACCTTAGGTTATAAAGGTACAGGATACCGGACGGGGGCAAGAATCGGGCCTTCTAGCCCTGGGTTTCGGTCCCGCGGGTGGTGGGGCGAGCGCCGGGAGACGCGCGCGGAGTGTGGCCCTCGAGCGGCAGACCCGTGTGGCCTCTTGGCCGGCGGATATGGACCCCCCGCCTGAAACTCTTGACGTGGCGGGGACGTAATGCTAGATATGCAGCAGTGTGCTGGTTTTCTAGCATAAAGAGAGCCGGCGCCGGGACCGGCGGTGGACTTCCGAAGACAACCTCTCATGCTCGAGGACCATCCAAGCTGCACGAGACCACCATGCAAAGCGTTGAACATGCCCACAGCAGGTCGAGGACCCTGAGACCCCGCGGCCGTTTCTCCGTGGTGGGGTGGATGATGGTCGCAGCCGGCCTTGTGCTTGCCGGCTCCGTCCACGCGCAGACGGCCGCCGAGGACGCCACCAAGCGGGTAGTCGCGAGCGGACTCGCGGGGACGAGCATCACGCTCGATGGCAAGTTGGACGAGCCTATTTGGCAGCAGGCCACTTTCACCGGCGATTTCATCCAGAAGGACCCCGATGAGGGGAGCCCGGCCACGACCTCGACGGAAGTGGCCTTTGTGTTTGACGGGGACGCGCTCTACGTCGGTGCCCGCATGGAGAGTCTGGGTCCGGAGGACATCCGTGCTCTAATGAGCCGTCGGGACAATCCAGGAAATTCCGAGCGCATCATCGTCTCGCTCGACAGTTATCGCGACCGCCGAACCGCCTACAGCTTCGGGGTGACGGCCACAGGGGTGCGGGTCGACTACTACCACGGCACCGACAACGAGTTCAACCGCGACTACTCATGGGACCCGGTGTGGCAGGCGGATGCTCACGTCAACGGGTCGGGCTGGACGGCCGAGATGCGTATCCCGTTCTCGCAGGTTCGGTTCAACCAAGCCGACGAGCAGATCTGGGGCGTCAACATCAACCGCTACATCCCGTCGCGCAACGAAGATGTGTACTGGGTCTATATCCCGAAGAACGAAACGGGATGGTCGAGCCGGTTTGGCGAGTTAGCCGGCATTACCGAGGTGACGCCGAGCCGACGTCTAGAGTTCCTGCCCTATGCGGCGTCCAACGCGACCATGTCCGGCAACCCCGATCCGAACGATCCGTTCGACGACGGCGCCAATCTGAGCGGTCGGGTCGGCGGTGACGTGAAGATGGGGCTGGGGCCCAATCTGACCTTGGAGGCGACCGTCAACCCGGATTTCGGGCAAGTCGAAGCGGATCCTGCCGAGGTCAACCTGAGTGCGGTCGAGACCTTTTTCCGTGAGAGGCGTCCGTTCTTCACGGAAGGCAGCCAGCTGCTGGACGGCGACGGTCCGAGCTTCTTCTACTCCCGCCGGATCGGTGCGCCGCCGCGCGGCGATGCCGGGGGCGACTTCGTCGACCGTCCGCCCGCCGCCACCATTCTCGGTGCGGCCAAGATCACTGGGCGGCTGGCCTCCGGCCTGTCGATCGGTACCCTGGCGGCCCTGACCGATGCCGAAACGGCGCGCACCTACGATCTCGCCAGTGACACCTTCGGCCGGACCAAGATCGCGCCCCTTGCCGCCTACGGGGTGGTGCGGGCCCAGCAGGAGTTCGGCCCGTCGGCCTCGACCGTTGGGGTGAGTCTCACCGGGGTCTGGCGCGATCTCGATACCGCGTCGCCTTTGGCGGAGATCTTCACGCGCAGCGCGGTTGCTGGAGGACTGGACTGGAACCTCCGCTTTCAGGATGGCACCTACGAACTCGCCGGCTCGGCTGGATTCAGCCATGTCGACGGGAATACCGCGTCGATCCTCGCGATCCAACAAAACGGCACCCACTACTTCCAGCGTCCCGATCAAGACCATGTGACGCTCGATTCGACACGCACGTCATTGACGGGATACCAAGCTGCGCTGCGCTTCAACAAAGTAAGCGGAAAACACTGGTTGTACCGCTTGCACCTGGCGGCGGAGTCGCCGGCGTTTGAGATCAACGATGCCGGCCGCCTGGGAACGACCGACGACATCGACGCCTTCGGCATGCTCCGCTACCGGGAAACCACACCGGGACGGCACTTCCGCGAGTACAGCGTGTCGCTCTACTCGTTTGCGGGCTGGAACTTCGGCGGGATCCGCCAGCACACGGGGTTCGATCTCGAAACCAATGTGACCTTTCACAACTTCATGAGCTCCCATTTGAGCTTCGAGTTCTTCCCCTCGGCTCAGAGCGACCGGTTGACCCGGGGCGGGCCGCTCATGAAGACGACGAACGATTGGAGCGTGAACGGCGGGGTGTTCAGCAGCTTCAGCTCCAATACGCAATGGAGACTCTTCCTCAACTATCTGCAGGACGAGATCGGTGGCTGGTTCTTCAGCACCTCGGCCGAGCTCACCCTCCGGCCCAGCAGCCGCTGGGAGTTCTCCGTCGAGCCGCGCTTCCGCCGCCACGTCGATACCCGGCAGTATATCGACCAGCTGGCCGGTGGGCCGCCCGAGACGTTCGGAACCCGGTACATCTTCGGCCGCATCAGTCGCCACACCATCTCGACCCAGTTCCGGCTCAACTATGCAATCACCCCGGACCTGACGGTGGAACTCTACGCCGAGCCCTTCGTGGCGAGCGGTCAGTACACGGACATCGGCGAGTTGACCCGACCGCGGACCAACGACCTGCGCCTGTACGGGACGGACAATAGTACGATTACCGAGCAGGCCGACAGCGACGGCAACCCCTTCTTCGAGATCACCGACGGCGCCGACACGTTCACCCTGCAGCCGAACTTCAACTTCCTGTCGTTCCGCAGCAATCTGGTGCTCCGATGGGAATGGCGGCCGGGGAGCACCTTGTTCCTCGTTTGGCAACAGAACCGGGCGGACTCCGGCGACCCTGCCCGCCCCGCGCGCCTCGGCAGTTTCTTCGATTCGTTCACCGCCGAGGGCGACAACTTCCTCGCTGTGAAGGTCAGTTACTGGCTGCCGGTGCGGTAGCGGTCGGGACCAGCGTCCGGCGGACGCTGGCGGCCACCGCCTCGGCACGGGCGGCGCCGGCCGAATCGCCCCGCTCGAGCAGGGTCGCAGCGGTTCCCGCGTAGATCGCCTGATACAACTGGAGGATGGACCCCGAGGGCGGATCGACCCAGCCGCGGGGGCGGTCGCGGCCGACCGATTGGTAGTGGTAGACGTTCCAGAGCAGGTCCTCGGTCCGCGGGACATCGAGGAACCCCACCCCCTGGCTCCACACTACGGAATCCGTCTGCGCCACTCGGCGCGGCATGAGCTTCCGCACCAGGCCTTGCGTGATCAGGTAGGGTGTGAGGCCCAAGGTCTGATCGGGATATCCGGCCGTGCTCCATGAGAAGTAGATGCCGCGGCGGCCGAGATTGTCGCGGATCAGCGCCACCATGGCGAGATCGCGCTTCTCGAAGTAGTCCTCCCCGATTTGCAGCTGCAGGCTATCGAGACGGATCACATTCCCCCGCGGCACCGCCACGATGAGTGGGAGACCATCGAGTTCCTGCTCCGTCATGGAGAGCACCGGCTCCTCGGGCCTGGGCCACTCGCGGCCTTGCCACATGGCGATGGACCGGGCGGGGTCGAACGCCGGCGCCGATCGGCGCCGCAATTGCCGGAGGTGCCATTCGGTATTCATGAGTGAGAGGTTGGCGAGGGTCACATCGCGGCGAATCCCTTCGACCTCCTGGGCGTACCACAAGGGGAAGGTGTCGTTATCGCCGGCGGTCACGAGAATCCCGTAGGGCTCAACCGACTGCAATAGATCGTAGGCGACGTCCCGTGCCAGCGTCTCATTGGCCCGGCTGGCGGTCAACCGATTCCCGAGGAGTGGCACCACACCGAGCAGGAGCACCGGCGTGCCCAGCACCCAACGCCGCGGGGTAGGCACCCGGTGTTCCATTGCGTCCGCGACCATTCGAAGGACGGTCCCAAATCCCAACGCCACCAGCACCCCGAAATAGGCGAAGGAGCCGACGAAGAAGTAATCCCGCTCGCGAACCTCTCGAAGGAGCTCACCGCGCTCGGGGTACATCGAATAGCCGTACTTGAAATTGAGGTAGAAAATGAGGGCAAGGGTCAGGGTGCCGAACATCGCCGCCGCCGCGAGCCCGGCCCGGCGATCCCGACGCACCAGGTTCAGAAGGCCGCCGACGCCGAGCGCGGCGAAGACCACCGCCGCGATGCGAGCGACCTTGCCCCAATCCCGAGCGAACTGCCACGTGAAATACTGCCAGTAGTTGGCCAGTTGCGCGCCGAAGTCTGCCTGGCGGAGGAACACCGAGGGCTTGGCGTACTGTTCCCGGTTGAGCAGGCTCAGGAGGCTCGACCAGGAGGTCGGCTCGCCCTCGTTGATCGGCGGGTATTGGCCGGCTCGGATCGGCAGATAGAGGTAGTTGAGCGAGACGCCCACGATCACCGCGCCGAGCCCAACCCACAGCAGCGGTCGCCGGAAGTCGGCCGGCGCCCGCCAGAGCGCGTACCCAATCACCACCGGGGTCCCCCACACCAACGGTCCCCACGTGGTCGGAGGGTTCCCGACAACGGTGGTCCACTGCCCGGTGATGGCGAGTGCAAGCACGAAGGTCATGAGCACGACCCAGGGCTCGGTCGCGGCGCGCCAGTCGGTCCACAACACGTAGACCGCCACCGCCGGCGTGGCCAACACGCCCATCATATGGTTGGTGGAGGACAGGGCGACGATATACACGATCAGGACGAGCCACCGGTTCCGGTGCGGACCGGGCTCGTCGTCGCCCCAATGCACCGCCAGCCAGGTGACCAGCGCCATCGACAACAAGGAAACGGTGTACACCTTCTCGTTGACGGTCGACTGATTCCACACGGTCCACGAGGTCGCCGCCACGATGGTCCCCGCCGCCGCCGCCGCGAGCCGCCCCCACCGCATCGGCACGATTTCGCGGAGCCAGCGCTCCGCCACCAGGAACCAGAGTCCGGCGGATGCGGCACTCGTGACTGCCGCGAAGAGGTTGATCCGCACCGCGTACGATCCCGCGATGGGCAAGAGTCCAAAGACGTGCGCCATCAGGGTAAAGAGCGGATTGCCGGGAGGGTGGGGAATACCAAGCACCGCGGCGGCGGCGATGTACTCCGAGGTGTCCCAGAAGGCCGTTGTGGGGGCGAGCGTCACGTAGTAGATGGCGAAGACGACGACCGCAACCGCCGCCGCCCACCGATACGGCGGTCTCCTCGGGTCGAGCTCGGCCATCAGGTCTCTAGTGCCGGAACTGGCGCCGGCCGGTACAGACCATTGCCATGTGGTGTCGGTTGGCTGCCGCGATGACTTCGGTGTCCCGAATGGAGCCGCCCGGCTGAATGATCGCCGTGACCCCCGCCTTCGCGGCCTCCTCGACGCTATCGGCGAAGGGAAAGAATCCATCCGAGGCCAGAACACTTCCTTCGGTGTCGTGATCTTGCTGGCGGGCTTTGTGGATAGCCAAGAAGGTGCTGTCCACGCGACTCATCTGCCCGGCGCCGATCCCGATGGCCATCTCGTCCTTGGCCAGGAGGACGCCGTTGGACTTGATCGACGCCACCGCGGCCCAAGAGAACCGCAGATCATTCCATTCGTCGTCCGTCGGCTCCCGCGAGGTCGACACGGTCCAGGTCTCTTCACTCGGATCGAACACGAAGCGGTCTTGAACGAGAAAGCCGCCTCGCACCTGCTTCGAATCGAGACCGCGCTCACCGCGGCTGACCGGGAGTTCCACTACCCGTAGGTTCTTTTTCGAGGAGAGCGCCTCGACCGCATCGTCGTGAAACGACGGCGCCGACACCACCTCGAGGAACAGCCCGGTCATGGCCTCGGCGGCGGCCCGATCGACGACCGTATTCATGGCCACGACCCCGCCGAACGCCGATTGTGGGTCGGTGGCCAGCGCCTTCCGGAACGCCTTCTCGGCCGACGGGCCGAGCGCGACCCCACACGGGGTCGTGTGCTTCACGATGACCGCGGCGGGCCGCACGGGCCACACGGCGGCTGCGCTCACGGCGGCGTCGAGATCGAGCAGGTTGTTGAACGACAGCTCTTTGCCGTGTATCTGTCGCATGTCGCGAATGCCCCGTGGCTCCTCGGAGACATAGAGGGCGGCCCGTTGGCCAGGGTTCTCGCCGTACCGCAGCAACATCATCCGCTCGAACGCACCGCCAATGCGGCTCGGCAGGCCGTTCTCTTCGACCGGCAAGTAGCGGGCGATGGCCGAATCGTAGTCCGACGTGTGCGCGAACACCTTCGCGGCGAGTTCGCGCCGGAGGTCAGGGGGAACGCCGCCCTGACGCAACAAGTCGAGCACCGTGGGATAGTCGTGCGGGTCCACCACCGGGATGACGAACTCGTGGTTCTTCGCCGCCGACCTGAGAATCGACGGTCCCCCGATATCGATGTTCTCGATGGCGTCCTCGAACGGCACGTCCGGCTTGGCGATAGTGGCTTGGAACGGATACAGGTTCACCGCCACCAGCTCGATGGGAACGATCCGCTGTTCGGCCAGCGTGTTGAGGTGCTCCGGCCGGTCACGGCGAGCGAGCAGCGCCCCATGCACCATGGGGTGCAGTGTCTTCACGCGCCCGTCCAAGATCTCGGGAAACCCCGTGACCCGGTGGACGGGAGTGACCGGGATACCGGCCTCCGCCAGCGCGGCCCCGGTTCCCCCGGTGGAGATGAGCTCCCAGTCGAGATCGACAAGACCTCGGGCGAAGGCCACGATTCCACGCTTGTCACTGACGGAAATGAGAGCTCGAGGCATGAAGGACGCTACATCTCCTGCAAGGGAAAGACGATGGGCACCGGGTGCCCGGCCTTGGCGGCCGCCAACACGACCGCGGGGAGCAACCCATGTTCTTGCTCGAGGACCCGCGCCGCGAGGGTGGCTGGGGTGTCGGTCGACTCGACCGGCACGCGGACCTGGGCGAGGATGGACCCGTGATCGTATTCCTCGTCCACCAGGTGCACCGTCGCCCCGGATTCCCGCGCGCCACTCGCCAGCACCGCTTCGTGGACCCGTCGCCCGTACATGCCGTGCCCGCCGAAATGTGGAAGCAGCGCCGGATGGATGTTGATGATCCGTCCGGCGTAGGCGGCCACCACACCCGGTGGCACCAGCTTGAGGTACCCGGCGAGGACGACGAGATCGATGTCCCGCCGGCCGAGACGGGTGATCCACTCGGTCGCGTCGGCCGGGTCCGCGAACACCTCCCATGGGACCCCAGCCCCGCGCGCCTGATCCAACGCCCCTGCATGCCCCCGGTCACTGAGCACCAGCGCTAT
This sequence comes from Gemmatimonadales bacterium, assembly GCA_041576235.1. Classification (GTDB taxonomy): domain Bacteria; phylum Gemmatimonadota; class Gemmatimonadetes; order Gemmatimonadales; family GWC2-71-9; genus JABDII01. Next base: position 10,200 of record JBFGLJ010000083.1, read on the forward strand.
CTCGATACCTGATACGCCAGCGACACGCTCGAGCAACGCCCGGAGGTTGCTTCCGCCGCCCGACGCGCAAACGGCCACCTTGTACGACATCGCGCGAAACCTACAGCGGCTGTCCGCACCTGAGAAGCCGCTCGGCGCCCAAGGCCGCCCTCACCCGCGCGGAAGACGGGGGCGGGGGCGGCAGCAGGGCGGTCAGGCCCCCGCGCCGATGGCGCGGGCGAGAGCGGCGGCGACGTCCTCGAAGGACTCAGGCGGCAGCGTCCGAGGGTCGAGCACGACGCGGTCGTCCGCGACTCGCGCCACCACCACAGGTGAGCCCTCCCGAAGACGCTTGGCGAGCCGGTCAGCGCTCATCCCCACGGGAGCGAGACCGACCAAGCTGGTGGGGAGACGAGCTCCGGCGAACGCCCCGCCGCCCACGGCCGATTCCCCGGGGAACACCGTCGGACCGAGACCGGGTGGGCACAGGTGCGCCAATGCCTGGGCGCGGTGCGCCAACTCCTCAGGGCTCAGGGTGAGCATGGTCAGGACGGGAATGTGCCGACCCACCGCCGATGGGTCGCGGTAGAGGGCGAGGGTTGCGGCCAGTGCGGCGAGCGTGACCTTGTCGGCTCGGAGCGCCCGAGCGAACGGGTTTCGCTGGCACCGATTCACCAGGTCGCCGCGCCCCACGATGCAACCCGCTTGCGGACCGCCCAGGAGTTTATCTCCGCTGAACACCACGAGGTCCGCGCCGAGCCGGATCGCGTCGGCAACCTGCGGCTCCTCCCGAAGACCCCACGGCGACAGGTCGACCAACAACCCGCTGCCGACATCGTAACAGAACGGCAGACCATGCTCGCGGGCCAGCGCGAGCAGCTCCGCGGGTGGGGGAGAGGCCACGAAGCCGGTCTGGGCAAAATTGGACTGATGAACCGCGAGGATCGCCCCGGTATCCGGACCCACCGCGTCCCGGTAGTCGGCGAGGTGGGTCCGATTGGTCGTTCCGACCTCGCGGAGGCGCGCCCCGCTCTTCAGGATGATGTCGGGGATCCGAAAGCTGCCGCCAATCTCGATCAACTCCCCCCGCGAGATCACGACCTCTTTCCCATCAGCGAGCTCGTTGAGACACAGGACCAAGGCGCCGGCGGCGTTGTTCACCACCAGGGCCGACTCGGCTCCGGTCAGCTCGGCCAAGAGCGTGCGGCAGTGAACGGCGCGGCTGCCGCGCGAGCCGTCGGCAAGGTCGAATTCGAGCGTCGCATACCCACGGGCTACCCGCTCCATCGCCTCCAGGGCCTGGGGGGGCAGCGGGGCCCGACCCAGGTTGGTGTGCAGCACCACACCGGTGGCGTTGAGCACCGGTTGGAGGGTTTCGGCCGTGCGCAACCGGAGGCGCTCGCCGATGTGGTCTTCCCATCGCTCGGGGAGCGGACCACCTCGGGCACGGAGTTCCTCCAAGACCTCTCTCACCGCGGATACGACCACCGGCCGAGGGGTGGTTGCGAGCAGTGCCTGGACCGCGGGGTCGGCCAACACGGTGTTGACCGCGGGCAGGGACCGCCTGAGGTCGGTCACGGATCCTCCCCCGCCCCCGCCGCCCCCGCCCCGGGGAGCGAGTCAGGAGCCGCATCCAACCCGTCCTCCG
>JBFGLJ010000084.1:0-11792 GCA_041576235.1 Gemmatimonadales bacterium
GCTCGGTGGCCCTCGCGGCTTCGGAACGAATCCGCTCACTCTCCGATCATGGACCGGGCATGCCGGCGGCCTCAGTCCACGCCGCTCGGTGGCCCTCGCGGCGTCGGAACGAATCCGCCCACTCTCCGATCATGGACCGGGCATGCCGGCGGCCTCAGTCCACGCCGCTCGGTGGCCCTCGCGGCTTCGGAACGAATCCGCTCACTCTCCGATCATGGACCGGGCATGCCGGCGGCCTCAGTCCACGCCGCTCGGTGGCCTCGCGGCTGCGGTCGTCGCCGCTCGAAACAAAGTCGCCAGTCGTCAGTCGAAAGTCCCCAGCCCTGAGCCATCGATCTCCGACGACCGATGACTCAAGACTGACGACTCACGACTCACGACCCTCTACAGCCGAATAATCCGCCCCTCACCGCCCATGGGATACTGCCCGGCCGTGATGACTCCCCCGAGCGCGTTCACGATGTAGTTGAACAACGCCTGTTGGTAGGTGACGCCCAGGGTGGTGAATGGAGCCCCGCGGTACGGGTATTCATCGCCACCCTTGGCGAGGAAATCGATGGTGGCGACGGTGATCGCGGGCCCGGCCTGCACCACCCCGTTCACCACGATTTGGGTCCCGTCATCGAGGGTGACGTTTCTGATCCGGGTGCCCGGGGTCACCACGTTCTGGTTGGCATCGAGCACGATGCCGGTGCCATTCGGATCATACTCGAAGTCGAACCCGGCGATCTGGGCAAACCGCCCCGTGCCGCCGCCGGGATCGCCCGCGGCGGTGCGCGCCACTGCGTTCTCCAGGATCTCCTTGAATTGATCCCGGGGGATGTTCTCCAGCACGCTCACGAAGTTCGGGAACGGCAGGATATTGAAGGTCTCGAGCTCCGTGAATGGGCCGGTGGGAACGATAGCATCGTTCCGGATGCCGCCGCCGTTTTGGAGCGCCACGTCGGGCGAGGCGACGCCGAAGCTCGAGGCCAGTTGCTGCGCCTGCCACAAGAGCGCATCGGCGATCAGGTTGCCTTCGTTGGTCTCCCGTGAGCGGACCTCGCTCCGCCGCCCATCGAGATCCACCTGCAGGTCCGCGATGACATTGGCCGCCAGCCCAGCAAGGCCTGCCGCCACCGGATCGACGACCCGCGCCTGAATCTCGGGGTCCGGGGCCACCGCATCGGGATTGGCGCCGCCGGCCACGCGGACCGGACCGCTCCCGTCCACAATCGCCACGACCTCGCCGGCCTTGTTGAAGCCGGCCACCAAGCGCCCAACATACTTGTACTGGCCCGTCGAGGTGACCACGGGGATCTGGGTGCCATCCATGTCGGTCGCGATCAAGGGATAGGGCCCCGCCGAGACGTCACCAGGGATCAAGACGGTCCCGGGGTTGGCCAGGAGTTCATCGCCGCCACCCGCCACCACCACATCGACCCCATCGAGCATGGCGATGAGGGCCAGATCCTCGGCCAAGCCCTGGAGGTGGCTGATGAGGACGATCTTGTCGACCCCCATGCGCTCGAGCTTTTGGACTTCGGCCTGAACCTCTCCCGCCACGTCTTGGAGCACCACCACGTTTCGTGGACTCGAGATGAAGGGCAGGTTTGGCGTCGTCGCACCGATGATTCCGATGCGTTGGCCGCGCTTCTTTATCACCGCACTGGCGGCGATCTTGCCTGCGTTGACCAAATTCTGGAGACGGGGCTCGCCGCCGAACTCGAGGTTGGCACTCAGGAAAGGCGGCATCGTCTCGCTGAAGGAGAGGATGAAGTCGGCCAGCACATCCGGCCCGAAATCGAACTCGTGGTTCCCAATGGCGAGCGCGTCGTAGCCGATCAGGTCGACCCCGATCGCGTCAAAGAAGGGAATCCCGTTTTGGATGCTCAGGTTGAATTCGGGTCCGGCCAGGAAGTTGTCGCCCGACGTCACCAGAATCGCCCCGCCTCCTGGATCGTTCGCCAGCTCGGGTGGCCGGCCGTTAGCCAGCGAAGCGACCGCGAGCTGGGGCCCGGCGTTCCCGGCCCGCGGGCCCATCTTCGCCTCCCGCTTCAAGGTCTCTACCACGGTGGCGAACCGAGCAATGCCGCCGAAGTCCTCGAGCCCGGTGCCGGCATTGATGAGCTGCGACTCACCGTCGTTGTTGTGCAAGAGGGTCAGCCAGTAGTGCACATTGGGGTGACCTTTGGCGTAGGAGACTCGGGCGATACCGGTGGTCTCGAGCTCTGGTCCTGCGACCTCATCGCTGCACGCGAAAAGGAAGAGGGCAGCAGCAAGAGCTGTGAAACGTCTCATAGCTCGCTCCTCTCGATAGGTAGGTGCTCCACGATTTGTCTTGGGTCACGAGGGTGTTCGAGGAGAGGCAGCCCGGGCCGAGCCGAGACTAGAGAGTCACGGTCTTCGGCAACGCCAGGATGTCTCGCCAACGGGGACCATCGGGAGTATGCGCGCCGGATCGCGGTCTAGCAACCGCCGGGTCGATAGACGAGCGGCGTGCAAAAAATTGCAGTCTGAACGAGAGGCAGCGGGGGGCTTCGGGCGGCCCCTCAGCGCACGAATCTCCCCTCACCGAGTCGGCTTTCGACCGACCGTCCGGCCAGTCGGCGGAGGGCCCGCACTTCCACCACATAATGGGTGCCCACCGCGAGCGGCGCGGCCTCCACCACCTGCTCGGCGCCCGGCGGCACCTGTCCATACCGAATCGGCGGGGTGAGCCGGTTGGTGCCCTGTGGGTCTTGGAGGTGCCACACCATGGTCCCGGCTGGACCGGCCTCTCGCACCGTCAGGTCGCCCACGCCGCAGCCGCCACTCCAACTGAACTCGGCGCCGGGCTCCGAGCTCACCAACACGGCCAGCTGTCCCGTGCACACCTCGATCCGGAGCGTCTCGACGTCGCACGCAGCCAATGCCAGCCCCATGAGTGCTAGCAGTGCGGGCGTGCTCAGAATCGAAGAGCGGGATGACATCAGCGGAGAGGTCTCATGAGAGCGGTCCTTCAATAACGGCCGGAGCACGGGCGCTCGCAAGCCTCTTCCCTCGTGGTGGATTCGGGCTATCGTCCGGACACCGGAGTTCAGGAGACCTCAACGCAAGGGACCGATTGAGGAGTGCGCCATGTCTCTTAAGATCACCTTCTTAGGTCACGCCGCCTTTCTCTTCGAAAGCGGCGAAGCCACCCTGGCCATCGACCCGTTTCTCACCGAGAACCCCGTCGCGACTACCCAGGCCAAGAATGTTCGTTGCAGCCACATCGCCTTGACCCATGGGCACCCCGATCACTTAGGCGATACCATCGCCATTGCCCAGCAGAACGGGGCCACGGTGATTGCGGCCTTCGAGATCTGCAATTACCTCGCAGAGCACGGTGTCGAGGCTTGTGAGCCCGGGAACCCCGGCGGCCGCATCGTGATGCCCTTTGGCTGGGTCGCCTTCACCCAGGCGTTCCACTCGTCCTCATACGACGGGCGCTACATGGGTATGCCCTGCGGGCTGGTGGTGCACATGGGCGGGGTCACCGTCTATCACTGCGGCGATACCGGCTTGTTCAGCGACATGAAGTTGATCGGCGAGATCTACCGGCCGGCAGTGGCGTGCATTCCGATCGGGGACCGGTTTACCATGGGACCCGCACTCGCCACCCGGGCCGCGGAACTCATAAAGCCGAAGGCGGCCATCCCCATTCACTACAACACCTGGCCACTCATCGAGCAGGATCCCGGAGATTTCGCCCCGGCCGGGGTCCAGGTACGGGTCATGCAGCCGGGCGAACAATGGGTCTACGGCTGAAGCTTCACGAAGCTTTCCGCCCGGCTTCACACTCCGCCGCCTACTATGGGGTGAGCGTCCCGGCAAAGGCGATTGGTGCCGCAGTGTGGCATCTTTGAGGTGCGGCCCAGGGGACCGTATCCCAAGTCAAGCATCGCCCGGCAGTGGGGCGCCTGAACGGCCGGGCATAAGGTAAGGTGCCGCTCGGCACGTACCTGGCGTGGTGCATTTGGGCCGCGCCTGTAGAGGGTGGAAGGATCCACCCGCCCGGTCAATAAGCGGCCGTCCAGTAGAGCGAGCTGGGCGGCCGTTCTTCTCCTCCCTGGCGGATCCCCAGGCCCAAAGTCGACCCCACCCCCAAATACCCTGCGTCGAGGCGCCCCCCACCGCCCCTACCGGATGACGGTGTCGACCGTCTTCTCACCTTCGGAGCGCGCAATGATGGCTGCTCCGCACGAATCGCTGAACACGTTCACGGCCGTCCGGTACATGTCCAGCGGGCGGTCGATGGCGAGCATGGATCCGACGATCACGTTGACGTCTGGCCCCCTGAGCCCAATCGCCTCGAGCACGATGAAGATCACCACCAGGCCGGCGGAAGGGACCGCCGCCGCCCCGATGGATGCCAGCAAGGCGGTCAGGATGACCACGCCCTGCTGCATGATCGTGAGGTCGAAGCCGAGGACCTGAGCGATGAACAAGGCGCCGACGCATTCGAAAATTGCCGTCCCGTCCATGTTCACCGTCGCTCCCATCGGGAGGACGAACGACGCCACGGTGTTCGAGACACCCACTTTCTCTTCGACCGTCGTCAGGGTGACCGGTAAGGTCGCGCCGGAGGAGCTCGTCGAGAACGCGATCAGTAGGGGTTCCCGCATGTTGGCGAAGTGAATGCGCGGCGCAATGCGACCCAGCAGGATGAGCAGGAGCGGGAGTGTGACAAAGAAGTGGATGGTCAAGCCGGTGCCGATCGTGACCGCGTAGAGGGCCAGGGGCTTGAACGCGTCGAAGCCGGTCGTAGCGACCATCTTCGTGATCAGAGCAAACACACCGATCGGGAGGAACGTGATGATGCCCGAGGTGAGTTGCATCATGGCATGAAATAGTGCATCGAACAGCTTCGTGACGACCTCACGCGTCCTGGCCGGCAGCGTCGTGATTGCGACGCCGAAAATGATGCTGAAGAAGATGAGCGCCAGCATGTCGGCCGAGGCCGCCGCCTGGATCACGTTTTCTGGGACAATGTCCAGCAGCAGTTCAATAGGAGACGTCGCGGTCTCGAGTTCGGGGAGATCCCCCTGGTTCGTCTCCGTCATGTTGGCGCCGACGCCCGGCCGGATGAGGTTGACCATCAACAAGCCGACCATCACGGCAAGGAAGCTGGACAGCACGTAGTATCCGAGCGTCTTGCTGAAGAGACGGCCGAGTGCCTTGCCGCCGCCCAGCGAGGCCACACCGGAAATGATCGAGGTCACCACCAGCGGGACAATGATCATCCGCAGGAGCTTCATGAACAGATCGCCGATCCAGCCGAACGCGCTGGCAGCGGCTGCTCCGAAGACGATACCCGTGACCGCCCCCGCGATCATGGCCACCAGGGTCTGCCAGTGAAGCCTGAGATACCATGGTCGTTCCGCGTTCGCGGTCATCGGCTGCCCGCCAAGGCGCTGACCTTCTGCTCGATGCTCGTGACGGCATGGTCATAGGAGTGCGCGAACTTGGCGACGCCTTCCTCCTCGAGTTCCTTGGTGACCTGCGCCAAGTCGATGCCGTAGTCCTCGAGCGCCGCAAGCTCCGCGGGAGCTCGCGCAAGATGCTCGGGAACACGAATGGCCGGGGCGCCATGAGCACGGTAGGCCTCGAAGGTGGCGGGCGGGAGGGTGTTCACCGTGCGCGGAGCGATCAACGCTTCCACATAGTAGATATCCGACAGGCGCTCGTCCTTGGTGCTGGTTGAGGCCCAGAGCGGGCGCTGCACCCGCGCCCCGGCCCGTTCGAGCTTCGCCCACCGCGCTCCGCCGAACGCTTCCGTAAAGACAGCATACGCGGTGCAGGCATTGGCGATCGCCGCTGTGCTGCGCACCCGGTTCGGCGCGCCCTGCCTATCGAGGACGGGATCGATCTTGGTGTCGAGCCGGCTCACGAAGAAGCTCGCCACGGAGGCAATCCGATCGACCGGCCTGCCGGCCGCCACTCGCTCCTCCAAGCCACGAAGAAACGCTTCGATCACCTCACGGTGGCGGTGGACGGAAAACAAGAGCGTGATGTTGATGTTGATGCCGTCCGCGATGCACTGCTGGACAGCCGGAAGTCCAGGCGCCGTGCCCGGGATCTTCACCATCAGGTTGGGCCGGTCGATCGTGTCCCAGAGGCGACGAGCGGCCGCAGACGTGGCCGCGGTTTCATAGGCCAAGGCCGGCGACACTTCGATGGAGACGAGGCCGTCTTGACCCTCGCTTGCATCATAGACTCCGCGGAACGCATCGCAGGCGGCTTGCACATCGGTGATGGTCAGCGCCTCGAAGATCTCCCGAGCCGAGCGTCCCAGCGACGCCAACCGGCGGATGTCGTCGTCATAATTCCTGCTGCCGTTGATGGCCTTCTCGAAGATGGTCGGGTTACTGGTCATGCCTCGCAGTCCATCGTCGCGAATGAGCCGGGTGAGCGTGCCCGACGCCATGAGCTCGCGGGTGATGAAATCGTACCAGATGCTCTGGCCAAGCCGGCCCAACTCCCGCACGGGATTGCGCGTCATCGGGACCCTCGTCCGTGGACCCGCTTGACGGTGGCGACCGCGTGCTCGGGGGTGAACCCGAAGTGCTGGAACAACTCCTCGCCGGGCGCCGAGGCGCCGAATCGGTCGAGCCCAATCGTCTCTCCATCATCGGTCACGTACCGGCTCCAGCCCAGAGACGCCCCCGCTTCGATGGCGACGCGGGCCCGAACGGCGGGCGGAAGCACGTGGTCTCGGTATGCCTGCGACTGGGCCTCGTACAGTTCCCAGGATGGCATCGAGACGACACGGGTTGGGATTCCGTCCTGGTTGAGACGCTCCGCTGCCTCGAGAGCGACATGGACCTCGGAGCCGGTTGCGATGAGCACAGCTTGGCAGGCTTCAGGTGGGTCGAACAAGACGTACGCTCCCTGGTGAAGTCCTTCGGCCTTGGCATACCGGGTGCGATCGATGACCGGGAGCTTCTGCCGGGTGAGGACCAACACCACCGGGCCTTCGCGATGGCCGAGCGCTTGGCGCCACGCCTCAACGGTTTCCGTCGCGTCCGCGGGGCGGAGCACCACCAGGTTTGGCGTGGCCCGAAGCATGGCCAGGTGCTCAACCGGTTGGTGGGTCGGTCCGTCTTCACCCAGCCCGATGGAATCGTGCGATCCGATAAAGATGACCGGCAACTCCGACAAGGCCGCCAGTCGCATCGACGGTCGCATGTAGTCGGTGAACACGAGGAAGGTGCTGCCGTATGGTCGGAGCCCACCGTGTGCCGCGATGCCGTTGAGGCTCGCGGCCATGGCATGCTCACGCACCCCCCAATGAAAATTCCGACCAACGGCCTCGGGGCCAAAGGTGCCCACCTCGGGCAGCGACGTCCCGGTGCTGCCGCTCAAATCGGCTGACCCCCCCAGGAGTTCGGGGAGTGTCGCCGAGGCGGCCTTGAGGACTGCGGCCGAGGCTTTCCTCGTGGCGAGGGGGCCATCGTCAGGGGTGAAGCGCGGCAGGTGCACGTCCCACGCCGCCGGAAGGCGTCCGGCCAGCCGCCGGTCGTATTCGTCGACGCGCTCCGGATACGCCGCCCGGTATGCGGCGCAGACACGGCTCCACGCCTCGACGCGGGCCGCGCCCCGCTCCACCGCTGTCATGTCGTCCCGGGCTTCGGCCGGGACGGTAAAGGGCTGCCCCTGAGGCCACCCCATGGCCTCCTTGGTACGCGCGACTTCCTCGGCGCCGAGCGGTGCGCCGTGGGCCGCTGCGGTACCGCGCTTCGTGGGAGCGGGGTCGGCGATCACCGTTCGCACGATGATCAGGGTCGGTTTGGTTGTCTGGCTCGTCGCCTCCGATAGCGCGCGATCGATGGCGGTGAGGTCGTTGCCATCCTCGACTCGCAACACGTCCCAGCCATAGGCGGCGAAGCGCTGCCCGACGTCCTCACTAAAGGCCAGAGCCGTGCTCCCATCGATGGTGATGCGGTTGTCATCGTAGACGAGGGTCAGTTTCCCGAGCCGGAGGTGCCCGGCCAGAGAGGCTGCTTCGCTCCCGACGCCTTCCATTGCGTCCCCGTCGCTGACGACGGCCCAGGTCCGGTGGTCGACGAGGGGGAGATCGGGCCGATTGAACTGGTTGGCCAGCACGCGTTCGGCAATGGCCATGCCGACGGCGTTTCCCAGGCCCTGGCCGAGCGGCCCCGTGGTCACCTCGACGCCGGGGGTCAGCCCACGCTCGGGGTGACCGGGTGTGAGCGACTGCCATTGCCGGAACCGGCGGATCTCCTCGAGCGAAAGATCGTAGCCCGAAAGATGCAGCAGGCTGTAGAGCAGCATGGACGCATGACCGCATGACAGCACGAAGCGATCGCGGTCGGGCCAATCGGGATGCCGTGGACTGTGCTTGAGGTGGCGCGTCCAAAGCAGGTAGGCGGCCGGAGCCAAGGCCAGTGGCGCACCCGGATGGCCGCTTTGGGCCTGTTCGACCGCATCCATGGTGAGGGCGCGAATCGTTTTGATGCTGAGCCAGGCGTTGGGGGAAATCTCTGCGGAGGGAATCGTCGCGTCCTCGGTGGCGCTGGCGGTGTCGAGAGTCAGGATCGACTCCTTGTGCGGGAGCGTGCAGGCAGGGGCACGATGGGCGGAAAATAACCTCCGAGAGCGTTCTCGAACACCTAATCCACGCGCCCGGCGGGATCGGCGGAGCCCCCCCCGTGTCCGGGGGCCGGAGGCCGCCGGGGAGGGATGTCCCGGGGGGCTCTGGCCCACCCGTCCCGGCAGTTGAGGGTGGTGGGAACGGCGGGGGTGGGGTCCAGCGTTGTCATGGGGGCTCCGAGGGCGTTATTTTTCTCAGCTGGCATTATTCTTGATAGGATAGGCCGCAGCACGATTCGGAGGTTCGGAGATACCGAGCCTGACTTCTCAATCCTTTAGGTTGGAATTCTGTGGGTACACCAAGACGAAAACGTAAACCATCACGCTCACCTTCCCCCTCTCGGTCTCCTCGCGTTTCTCTCCGCCGTTCCGCCGGACGCTCCAGTCAAGCTCATCGCGATTGGCTGCTCGAACAACATGGGCCGGTCTGTGCCTATTGCGGCAGGGAAACGCGTGAAGATCACATCACCCTAGACCACGTGCACCCCCGTCGCGGCAAGTCGGCCTACGACCGGCCCGACAACCTGGTCCTTGCCTGCCGGACCTGCAACGCGGACAAGGCCGACAAACCGCTGTTGGCTTTTCTGCTCGAAAAGCGCTCACGCGGTGTCTTTCTCGCCCATTACGGCGAGCACCTGTCTGATCCGTTGCAAGCGCTGGCCCGCAAGGCTTCGGAACGCCCGATCGCCGAGGCACAGAACACCTAGACGACCAAGGGCGCGGTCCCCCGCGCCCTTCCTCATCATTTCCCTCCCATGCTCGCGACGATGCAACGCGACGGCGAGCCCTGCTACCCCAGGGCCTCCGTGACGATGCGCTGTTGCTCTGCGGCGTGCAGGGCCGGATACCCCTCGGCGGGGCTGGCACGTTCCGGGCGACCAACGTAGCGGAGCTCCGGCCTCGAAGGCACGAGGCTGTGCACCCGCTCGTGGACGAAACGCCATGGTCCCATGTTGCGCGGCTCCTCTTGCGTCCAGACCCACTCGTCGACATTGGGGTAGCGCTCCAACGCCGCGAGCAACTCCTCCGTCGGAAAGGGGAAGAGTTGCTCGAACCGCAGGACAGCTGGTGCCTCACCGGCGCGCTTCTCGGCCTCGGCCAAGAGGTCGTAGTAGATCTTCCCCGAACACAACACGACCCGCCGGACGTGCTCCGGGCGAGGTGTCAGAGCGGGGTCGTCGAGGACCCGAATGAATCGGCCCGATGACAAGTCGGCCAGAGTCGAAAAGGCCTGAGGAAGCCGCAACAGGCTCTTCGGTGTCATCACGATCAGCGGCAAACGCCGCTTCCGAAGGGCTTGCAGCCGCAAGAGGTGGAAGTACTGGCTAGGAGTCGTACAGTTGGCGATGCGCATGTTGTGCTCGGCGGAGAGATCGAGAAACCGCTCCAGTCTGGCACTCGAGTGCTCCGGTCCTTGGCCTTCGTACCCGTGGGGCAAGAGCAGTGTGAGGCGTGACGTCACGCCCCATTTGGACAAGCCCGACGCGACGAACTGATCGACGATGACCTGGGCGCTGTTGATGAAGTCGCCGAATTGGGCTTCCCAGAGCACGAGCGCGTCAGGGGCCGCGGCCGCGTAGCCGTACTCGAATCCGAGCGCGCCCATTTCGGACAACGGACTGTTGTACACCTCCATCGGTGCCAGGGCGCCGGGGAGGTGCTGGAGGGGGGCATAGGTATTGCCCGTCGAAACATCGTGGAGGACGAGATGGCGTTGGCTGAAGGTGCCGCGCTCGGTGTCTTGCCCGGTCAGCCGGATGGGCACCCCTTCGGTGAGCAGCGACGCGAATGCCAGCGCTTCGGCATGAGCCCACTCGATACTCGGCTCGCCGCTGAGGGCCGTGCGGCGGCGCTCCAGCTGCTTGGCCAGCTTGGGATGGACGTTGAATTCCTCGGGCCAACTCAGCAGCTGCTCGTTGAGCGCCTGGAGGAGTTCGGCGGGCACCGCGCTCGGCACCAGCCCACGCGGGGACGGCGCCTGCTCGGGTCCATCCTGGGACGCCATCCTGGGGCTCGACGCGTGAAAGACGCGCTGGGTCTCGACCAACTTCTCGTAGACCGCGTCGTATTCCTGCTCGGACGCGGCGTCTTCCAGCACGCCCGCCTCCACCAGCCGCGCCGCGTATTGCTCCCGAACCGTGGGGAGGACCTTGATGCGCTCGTACATCAGCGGCTGGGTATAGGCGGGCTCGTCGCCCTCGTTGTGACCATGCCGACGATACCCAACGAGATCGATCAAGACATCCTTGCCGAACCGTTGCCGGTAGGCCATGGCGAGCCGGACGGCATCCAAACACGCTTCGGCATCATCAGCATTCACATGAACGATGGGAAGATCGAACCCCTTGGCCAAATCGCTCGCGTATTGGGTCGAGCGGGCCTCCGCGATGTCCGTCGTGAAGCCAATCTGATTGTTGGTAATGAGGTGGAGGGTCCCTCCGGTCCCGTAGCCGCGCAGGGCACTCAGGTTGAGTGTCTCGGCCACGACACCCTGGCCGGCAAAGGCCGCATCGCCGTGGATCAGAACGGCGATGGCCGCACTCGGGTCATGCGATGCCACCTGTCCTCGGTGCTGGGTTTGTTCGGCACGGGTGCGTCCGCACACCACCGGATTGACGTACTCGAGATGACTCGGGTTGGGGAGTAGGGTGATGGTGGTCGTCTTCCCGCCACGCGTTCGGTAGGCCCCCTCGGCCCCGTGGTGGTACTTGACGTCCCCCGTGCCCCCTTCCGGGGTGAGCTTGCCAGCCTCGACATGCCGCCCGCCCTCGAACTCGGCAAACACGGTCTCGTAGGGGCGCCCCACCGTATGGGCCAACACGTTGAGCCGCCCTCGATGAGCCATGCCGATGACGATGTCGCGCGAGCCCCCTTCTGCTGCCGACTCGATGGCGGCATCGAGCATGGGAACGAGGGTGTCCACACCTTCGATCGAGAACCGCTTCTGACCGAGATACGCGCGATGAAGAAACCGCTCCAGCGCTTCGACGTGAGTCAAGCGGCTGAGCAGCTCGCGCTGCTCGTCGGGACTCAACGGTGTGCGGTAGGTTCCGGCTTCGATGACCTGCCGAAGCCAATCCCGCTCCTCGTGGCTGTCGATGTGTTCCACCTCGTAGGCGATCGTCCCGCAGTACGTCGCCTGGAGGAACGGCAGCGCCTCGGCCAGGGTTGCGCCC
>JBFGLJ010000085.1:0-11750 GCA_041576235.1 Gemmatimonadales bacterium
CTTCGTGATGTTCCCCCCCTCCGGCGTGAACTTGGACGCGTTCGACAGCAGGTTGAACAGGATCTGGCGGATCCGGGTGCCGTCGGCCACGATGGAAATCGGCTCATCGCCCATTTGGACGCTGCACGCTTGCTCCTTGGCCGTTCTGAGACTCGCCGTATCCGTGACCGCCGCCAGAACGGCCTCGCGGATATCGGTCGGCGCAAGCACCAGCTCCATGCGTCCGGCTTCGATTTTCGAGAGATCGAGCACATCATTGATGAGGTGGAGCAGGTGCCGGCCATTGTTTAGCACCGACTCGAGGAATTCGCTTTGTGGTGGGGTGAGAGGGCCGAGTTGCTCGGTCAACAGGAGGTCGGAGAATCCGATGATGGCGTTGAGCGGCGTCCGCAATTCGTGGGAGACGTTGGCCAGGAATTGATCCTTGAGCTGGGTCGCGCGGATGAGCTGGCGGTTCTTGCGCACCAACGCTTCCTCGTTCTGCCGGCTCTCGGCGAGCATGCTCGCCCGGTCCAAGCCCACCACGACCTGGTCGCCTAGCGTCTCGAGGAGTCTGATATCCGAGACCCGGAACGGGCGGCCGTCCGCGCGGTTGTACACGCTGATGGTCCCGATGACGAGGCCGGCGGAGCGGAGCGGAATCACCGCCGCCGCCCCGAGTCGGACCACGGGGTCTTCGACTGGGAAATTCCGTGAGTCCTGTTCGATGTTATCCGAGACCACGGGCTCGTCGTTGTAGGCGACCCAGCCCACGAGCGATTGGTCGATCGGCACCAGCTGGTCCACCCGGGCTTCGAGCGCACCCGAGGCCGCCACGATCTTCATGAAACGGCCCTCCTCGACCACCATGCAGACCAAGCCCACCTCCGCCCGCAACAGCTGGGTGGCTGCCTCGGCGACTTGCTGGTATAGGTCGGGCAGGTCCCGGCCGCTCAGCTGGCTGGCGGCGAGGCTCCGCAGCGTCTCGAGCTCGCGGTTCCGCGCCGCCGCTCCGGTCAGGGCCGCGCGAAGCCGCGCCTCGTCGCGACTGGTGTTGATCTTGCTCCGAAACGCGGCGAGCAAGGCCAAGAGCGTGGTGATCCCGGCGAACAGATATCCCTCCCACCGCCCCTGCATGGCGAAGACCACGGCCACCCAGCCGATCAGCACGGCCGCGGCCACCACGGCCCCGGTCGAGCGCATCCCCGGCCTCTGAGCGGGGGTCACCCGGCCTCCTCGTGGAGGAGCTCAACGAACACGGTCTCTCCGGTCTGGAGCATGCGTCGAAGATACGGCCGGCAGAGCCCGCACTGGGCCCCACACCCCGTTTCGTGGATCAACGTCCCCAAGCTCCACCCCGCTCGTCGAGCCTGCTCGATGAGCGAGGCGAACGACGTCCGAAGACAGACGCAGTGGGAAATGTGGATGCCACTCACCGGTTCGCTTCTCCCTCCTTCGTGCTTCGCTCTGCGGCTCAAGGATTGGTTGGACGGATATCGAGCTCGCTGATCATGGCTCGAGCCGGAAGCCGGAGGGCGTGAACGACGGTGTGAGCGATGTCCTCGGGTTGGAGAATGCGTGACGGATCGCGTTCGAGCATGCTCTGATTCCGCATCAGGGACGTATCGACCGATCCCGGACAAATGGCGAGCACCCGGATGTCGTGGTGCCGGGTCTCGAGCAACAGGGAACGGCTGAACCCCAAGACCGCGTGCTTCGATGCGGCGTAGGCGGTGCCGCCGACGAACCCCGTCCGTCCGGCCTGGCTCGCGATGTTGATAATGGTGCCGGACCGGCGCGCGCGCATCGACGGAAGGACCGCCTTGCTCATGAGGAACATCGACCGGACGTTGGTCGTCATGGTGGTGTCCCACTCGTCCAGCGTCAGCGCGTCGAACGGCTTGAAGATTCCGATGCCGGCGTTGTTGACCAAGACGTCGACGGGGCCGAGCGGGTCGGTGACAAGCTCGACGAGGGCGCTCACGTCCGCAGCGCGTCCCACATCGGCCGCCTGTCCGGCGGCGTCGATGCCCTCCGCCTCGAGGTCGGCCAGCAGCCGCGCAACGGCTGCGCCGTCCCGTGCGCATACCCCGACCCGATAGCCGGCCCTCCCCAGCGCAAAGGCGATGGCCCGGCCGATGCCGGCGGTGGCTCCGGTCACCAGGGCCGTCGCGCCGCGTTCCATGCCGAAAGCTAATACCAAGGGTCCGGGGACCTGCGCGGACTAGGGGTTCTCCTGCTGCGCGCGACGGAGGTAGAAGGCCACCCGGTAGGCCAGTTTGCGGATGGTGATCGCCTCGCCAGGGTCGAGCCACCCCTCCATTTCGGCCAGGTCCGCGAACGCGTGGAGGGCATCCAGGCGCTGGGGCTCGAGTGGAGGCCGCACGCTGGCCGCGAGACCCTGCTGGCTCGGCGGGGGCACCCTGGGCAGGACCCGCGCCAGCTCGTGCTCCAATCGGGCCACCTGACGGGGTAAGACCCAGCGGGTCACGAATTCCATACCCCATCGTGCCGCATTCGAGCCCGATCGGGGGACCGAATCCCCGCCGCGACGGGCTTTTCTCCGCCGGTTTCGCCGGTCCATTTGACAAGGCCCAACCCGGCATGCAAACTCCACTTCCCTGTCTCTCGAGGAGGTGCAGACCATGCAGGTCTATGGTCCGGGCCACATCAGGAACGTGGCCTTCGTTGGCCACGGGGCCAGCGGCAAGACAACCCTTGTAGACGCGTTGGCATTCGTGTCCGGCTCCAGCCGGCGCCACGGCAGCATCAAAGACGGCAGCACCCTCACCGATTATTCTCCCGACGAAATCGAACGACAGCACTCCATTGGGCTCGCCCTGGGGTATGCCGAGTGGATGGATACCAAGGTCAACCTGATCGATACGCCAGGATTCTTCGACTTCTTTGGCGAAGCGATCACGGGGTTGTACGCGGCGGACGCCGCCGTCGTCGTCCTGAGTGGGACGGGCGGGGTGGAAGTCGGTACAGAGAAGGTGTGGGACATCTGTGACGACCTCCACATGCCCCGGCTCATCTTCGTTTCGCTGATGGACAAGGAGCATGCGGACTTCGAGAAGGTGTTCGCAGACGTCAAAGAACACCTGTCTCCCAAAGTCCTCCCGGTCGAAATCCCCATCGGGGACGGTCCGAATTTCAAGGGCATCATCAACCTCTTCTCGGGTAAGGCGCATCTCTACAAGGCCGGCACCAAGAGCGGGGAATACGACACGGTCGAGATTCCGGATGAATACCGGGACCGATTCGAGACGTACAACGAACAACTGACGGAAACGGTGGCCGCGACCGACGACCGTCTGATCGAGCTCTATCTCGAGGGACAGGAGATCACCCGGGAAGAAGTCATCTCGGCCATGAAGAAGGCGGTGGTCTCGGGCGAGATCGTCCCGCTCTTTGTGGGGAGCGGGGAGTTGACCTACGGGACCCGGGCGCTTCTCACCAAGATCGTCGAGCTCTTCCCCACGCCGGCCGAGGCGCCCGCGCCGGCCGAGGCGCCCCTGGTGGGCCGAGTGTTCAAGACGCTGTCCGAGGCCCACGTCGGCGACGTGTCGCTCTTCCGCATCTATCACGGCACGATCAAGAACGGCGACGAGGTGTTCAACGTCGAGCACGAGGTGACGGAGAAGCTGAACCATCTCTCGGTGCAACAGGGTAAGGATCGGTATGAGGTTGCCGAGCTCCAGGCCGGCGACATCGGCTCGGTGGCCAAGCTCCGGGACACGCACACCAACGACACGTTCTGCCGCGAGGACAGCCCGGTGCGGCTGGATCCCATCCCGTTACCCGACGCCGTGGCCACCTCGGCCGTGGTGGTCAAGCAGCGCGGCGAAGAGGACAAACTCGCCAGCGGCCTCCACAAGCTCCATGAGGAGGACCCGACCTTCCACTTCGAGTACAACTCGGAACTCGGCCAGACGCTCATGCACGGGATGGGCGAGCGTCACTTCGAGATTCTCCTCCAGCGCCTCGAGCGGAAGTTCGGCGTGCACGCGGAGCTGGTACAGCCGAAGATCGCCTACCGCGAAACGATCCGCGGGAAAGGCGAGGGCCAAGGCAAGCACAAGAAACAAAGCGGCGGCCGCGGTCAGTATGGCGACTGCTGGTTGCGCATGGCGCCGCTGGCGGGCGGGACCGGATACGAGTTCGTGGACAAGATCACGGGCGGAGTCATTCCCAAGAAATTCATTCCCGCCGTCGACCGCGGGGTGCAGGAGGCAGCTCAACGCGGTCCGGTCGCCGGGTACCCGATGGTCGACTTCAAGGTGGAGTGCTACGACGGCTCCTACCACGACGTCGATTCCAACGAAATGTCCTTCAAAATGGCTGGCATCATGGCCTTCCGGAATGTCTCGGCCAAGTGCAAGCCTGTGCTGCTCGAACCGTTGGTCGATCTCGAGATCTGGACACCGGACGATGTGCTCGGCGACGTCATGGGTGACTTGAGCGGCCGCCGAGGACAAATCCTCGGGACCGAGCCCGACGGTCGGCTCACCAAGGTCAAGGCGATCGTGCCGGAGGCCGAACTGTACAAGTACTCCACCGACCTGCATTCCATCACCCACGGGCGGGGGACGTTTCGCAAGAGCTTCCACGGCTACGTGCCGGCGCCCCCGGAGGTAGCGGCCAAGGTGGCCGAGTCCTCCAAGAAGGCGGAGCTCGCCAACGTGTAGGGAAGGATCATGCCGAGAGTGGCGTTTACGCCGAACCTCCAACGGCATGTGGTCTGTCCGCCCTGTGAGGTCCAAGGGGATACGGTCCGGCGCGCGCTGAACAGAGTGTTCGAGCGCTATCCCGACGTGGAAACGTACGTGCTCGATGATCAAGGGGCCCTGCGGACCCATGTCGTCGTCTTCATCAACGGGCGCCAAATGACCGACCGGACATCCCTGTCCGACGCCGTCGGTCCCGACAGCGAGATCTATGTCATGCAGGCGCTGTCCGGTGGCTAGCCCTCCCCCCGACTGGGCTGGGGCCCCCTCCCCCCTGAGGCGGCAGTGAGCGGTCGGCTCCTGGTGGCCACCCGGAAGGGGCTGTTTACGGTTGGCGAGGCTCGCGGGACGTGGTCGGTCCTCGACAGTGCGTTCCTCGGCGACAACGTCTCGATGATCCTGCCCCTGCCGGACGGGACGGTGATCGCCGCGCTCGATCACGGTCATTTCGGCGTCAAGCTGCATCGCTCCCGGGACAGCGGAACCACCTGGGACATCCGGCCCGCCCCGGCCTTCCCCCCCAAGCCCGAAGATGTCGAAGACCTCGACCCCACCCGCGGCACCTCGATTCCCTGGGTGGTGCAGCGGGTCTGGGCGCTCGAACGCGACCACCGCACCGGTACCCTCTGGTGCGGGACCATCCCCGGCGGGTTGTTCCGTTCATTCGACGAGGGCGATACCTGGCAGCTCGTCGAGTCGCTGTGGCACGAGCCCAAGCGCAAGGAGTGGTTCGGTGGCGGCGCCGACCTCCCTGGGATCCACTCCGTGTGTCTCGATCCGCGCCGCGCCGAGCGGGTCGTCGTCGGGGTCTCGTGCGGAGGGGTGTGGGTCACGGAAGACGACGGTCGGACGTGGGCGTGCCGGGCGCACGGCATGCGCGCCAACTACATGCCGCCCGAGAGGGCCTTCGATCCGCATATCCAAGATCCGCACCGGGTGGTGCAGTGCCGTGCACAGCCGGAGGTGTTCTGGGCGGCGCACCACAACGGCATCTTCGTGAGCACCGACGACGTCGGATCATGGACCGAAGTGACCACTGCCAAGCCGTCGGCGTTCGGCTTTACCGTCGCGGTCCATCCTACGGATCCCGATACGGCCTGGTTCGTGCCGGCGATGAGCGATGAACGGCGAGTTCCGGTCGACGGGCGGGTGGTCGTCTCACGGACGCGTGATGGTGGAGCGACGTTCGAGGTCCTCGATCGCGGACTCCCGCAATCGCACGCCTACGACATCGCTTACCGGCATGCGCTGGACATCGATGCGTCCGGATCGACGTTGGCGTTTGGCACCACCACCGGGTCGCTCTGGACGTCGGACGATCAGGGCGATTCGTGGATCGCGGTCTCGACCCACCTCCCCCCCATCTACGCCGTCCGATTCGTGGACGGCGAGTAGGGCGGACGCCGTTCTCTCGGTCTAGTTGGTTGGCAGGACCCGCTCAATTTCGGTCAGCAAGGCGTGGGCTCCCAGCGACTCGAAGAGTTGCTTGGCCTCATCGCGACGCTTGATCATGTCCGTGGGACGGCCGAGCCGCTCGAGGGCCCGTGCCGAGGCGAAGGCACACTCGGCGTGGAGCAGCGTGCTTCCGACACGCGCGGCCACGTCCCGAGCCATTTCGGCCTCTGTGTGGGCGTCCGACCAGCGCTCGTCCGCCAGGGCGAGGAGCGCCCGCAGCCGGCCCACTTCCGCCGTGCCAAGCTCGTCGCCGGCTCGCTCGGTGAGGGTGCGGGCGCGGTCGAGTTCCGGCCGGGCCAACCGGCTGTCGCCTTTGGCCAGATGAATCTCGGCCTGGCCCATGAGCGTGAGGGCCAGCAAGGCGTCTTCGCCCGCCATGGTGGCGTGACGCACCGCCTCGGTGGCGGCGTCTTCGGCATCGCTCCAGGCGGCCATGTGCCGGAAGGTCAGAGCCAGGTTGTGATACGTCTCTGCGGTGCCGCGGCGGTCGCCCAGGCGCTGGTAGGCCAGCATGGCGCTGCGATAGAGGCTCAAGGCCAGGTCCGGGCGCCCGCGCAAGTGCGCGACCGAGGCCAGATTGTTGCTGGCGCGGGCGGCGACCAGGCTGTCGTCCAGGTCCTGCGCCAATCTGAGCGCTTCCCCAAACCGGTTCTCGGCTTCGGCCACACTGCCGCGCTCGAAGGCGATGGCGCCGAGCAGGTTGGTGGCTTGCATGGCGCCGTCGGTATCGGCCTTGGCCCGGTACTCCTCCAGGGCCCGCAGCGCCAGCGCCGTGCCCGAGTCGAGTTGCCCGAGCCGGGTGGCGGCCGTTGCCGCCAGCAGCAGCACCCCGGGTTCCGGGTCGTCCTTCGTCTGCACGCCGTGATCGAACGCCTCGAGCGCCTCGCGGAAGCGTCCCGCTTCGAGGAGGTCCCGCATCGAGCGGCTCAGGTCGTCAGGCAGCGGTGCGCGGTTCATGGCGACATCACTCAGTAGGCGATGGCATACCGGCTGAACCCGGTGAGCTCGACTTCGATTTTTTCAAGCGAATCGAACAGCACCGACCCGAGCCGCACGAAGTCATCGCCGACGCGCTCCTGCCGCCAGATGGACAGGGTCTGCTCGATATCGTCGTCGTCCGAGTCTACCACGCCGTCGCCGTTCAGGTCGTCATCGGCTTGCCGGTATCGGAGTTCCAGTTCAGCTGGAGCCAAGGGGTTGAACGTGAGTCCGGTGGGCTCCAGCTCGAAGAGGATCTGGCTCGGATCGACGACCGTGACGGTGATCAACACCGAGTCGCCGATGGCGATCGGCGTGCCATTGGGCCGAGCTTCCAAGGACACGTCGTCGATACGCAGTTGGAGATAGTCCTCGCCCCGGCCGCCAGCTGGGTCTTGGAAGAAGATTCTTATCTCAGCATCCTCTCCCTTGACTGCCCAAACCGACTCCACCGGGTTGAACACCGGCGGGCTGTTCTGCGCGATGGCCAAGATGTTGAGCGCCGCCGGCGGCCGCTGTTCCGGGGGTGGATTGGGACCCTGGTTGCCGCCGGTGTCGCCGCAGGCGAAGGTCAGCCCAACCAGCAGGGTGAGAGTCAGCACCAATTGCATTCGCCATCTACGCATAGCTCGGTCCTATCGGTCAGGCCCCGATGGGGCGTTCGAGTTCCTGGGGGTTGAGCAGCCGGTTGAGCCGGGGTCTCGAGATCCCGAGCCGGCGGGCCGCATCGCTCTTGTTGCCGCCGGTATGCTCGAGCATGGCTCGTGCCGCCGCGCGGGTGATGGTGTCGAGGTCGGCAGGAAACGGCAGCGGGCCCGGGGCCTCGAGACGATCCGCGCCCGGTTCCAGGCCCAGCTCGTCGGCGGAGAGGGTGCCCGGCGGGGAGAGCACCAGGGCCCGCTCGATCGCGTTCCGCAGTTCCCTCACGTTCCCCGGCCAGGAATGCGACCGCAATTGTTCGCGGATCGCGGGCGTCACGGGAGGCACCGGCAGCCCGTATTGGGTGGCGAGGCGGCTCAAGAACGCTTCTGTCAAGCGCTCGATGTCGTCTTCCCGGCGCCGGAGGGCCGGCAACACCAGGGTGACCACGTTGAGCCGGTAGTAGAGGTCCTCGCGAAAGGTCCCCGCCGAGACCGCCCGGGTGAGGTTGACATTGGTCGCCGCGATGACCCTGACATCGACGCGGCGATTCACCGGGCTGCCGACGCGGCGGATCTCGCCGCTCTCCAAGGCGCGCAACAGCTTGGCTTGAAGCTCGAGGGGCATGTGACCCACCTCGTCCAGCAACAGCGTTCCACCGTCGGCCTGTTCGAACAGGCCGCGCTTCGTCGCCACCGCTCCGGTAAATGCCCCCCGCTCGTGCCCAAAGAGTTCGCTTTCGAGCAGGTTGGCCGGGATCGCGGCGCAGTTCACCGCCACAAACGGGGCCGCGGCCCGCGGGCTGTGATAATGAATGGCCTGCGCCAGGAGTTCTTTCCCGGTGCCGGTCTCGCCGCCGATCAGCACGGTGACGTCGCCATGTCCGGCGACGCGCGCCGCCTGGTCGATGACTTGGCGGAGCGTCTTGCTCCGGCCCACGATGGCGTCGAAGCCACCGCTTCGGCGTTCATCGGCGGCAAATCGTTCCGCCTCGGTCCGCCCCTTGGCTGCCCGTACCTCGCGCTCGAGTGAGCGGCGCAAGAGATCCAGGTCTACTGGGAGCGCGAAATAGTCGCGGGCTCCCTTACGCAAGAGACCGCTGGCGATCCGATGATCCTGCGCGGCGCCGACCACATACGGCGCGCTCGTGGCCTCGAATCGGCTCATCAGCTCCAGCGCCTCGGTCTCCATGCCGCCCGCCAGCACCACGGTGGCCGAGCTCCCGCCCGGGACCGGGCCGGCGGTGCTGGGCTCCCACTCCATGGCGGTCGCGCCCAGCTCTCCGGCGAGCTCCCGGAACGTGGTCCAGAAGCTGTCGGAGAGCCGGACGGTGGTGATCCACGGGCTCGTGTCAGCGCCCATTCACCGACCTCCACGACGCCACGGCGAATCGCCCTCGCGCCTAGTCGTCCTGCCCGTCCCGGTCGTCGTCCTCGAAGGCTTCGATCGACTGCTTGATGTTGTCTTCCACCACACTCTCGAAGGCGCCGCCCTTGTTGGCCGTCGCCGGGTCGATCAGTTGGCCCGATCCGTCCACAAACCACCGGCCGAGATCGATGAAGATGGTGATGTCGACGGTGCTCACCGCCTGGATCACCAGCGGCGGGGCCAACTCGAGTTCCTGTTCGACGTTGAGATCCGACGTGTAGACGTATGGCTGGCCGTTATAGGTGCCGGTCACGCGGATGCTCACGTCGCTGAAAGCCGGATTGGCCGCAATGAAGTCGCGGTCGGCCTGGTCGCCGCTGTCTTCGGGCTTGTGGATATCGAGTTCGATCTCATCGAATGTCCCGGTGTCCACGGCGACCGTGAAAGTACGATCCACGCCCGGACCGAGGGGCAGGTCGAGCAGGATGGGGCCGAATTCCAGCTCTTCGCAGTCGTCATCATTGGCGCCGGCCACGTCGTCGCAGGCGTCGTCGTTCACGCGCTCGAGTTCGATCTCGCGGACCACCAGTTCCACCTGGTCGATCACCAACTGATTGGTGCCGTCGCTGAGCGTGTCCGAGACCAGGGCCGCCATCCCGGGCGCGGCCAGCGCCGGCCGGGTGGCCAGGTTGAGCGTCACTTGGCCGCGGCCTTCGGGACCACTACTATCGCTGCAGCCCGCACCGAGGGCCGTCATCGAGATCAGGATCAATAACACGGTCGCCTGTCGTCTCATGTGTCCGTCTCCTCTGTCAAGTCTGGAGGGCCCGCTTTCGTGGAGGGGATACCGCAAGGAAGAGGCCGACATCCTTGAGACCCTAATCCATTATCATATAGTGGCTTAGGCTCAACTCGGCGGCCCGGGCGAACCGGGAATATGCAACAAAACAAGGCAGAGTGGAACAAAATGTTACAGGCCGCTTCTCCTCGTCTGGGAACCCGGTGGCTGGCGGGCATTGCGGGGCTGGCCTGGCTGTCGGCTGGCTGCGGGGGCGAGCCGGCCGCGACCGCCTGTCCCGATTGCGGGACCGTGGTGATCGCCGCCACCGGGGCGCCGGCCAGTGTCTTCCCGCCCATGGTGTTCCAGACGGTGGGCCGGGACGTGAGCGACCGCATCTACGAGCGGCTCGCCTACCTCGAACCGGGCCGGGCCCCCACCGATACCACAGGCTACCGGGCTGGGTTGGCGGTTCGGTGGGAGCGGCTCGATTCCTTGACCTGGAGGCTCCAGCTCAGGCCGGGCGCCCGCTGGCACGACGGCACCCCACTCACCGCCCACGATGTCGCGTTCAGTTTCGATGTCTTCGCCGATCCCGAAATCGACGCCCTGGCTCGACCCTCGATCGAAGGCAGGCTCCAAGCGGTCGCCGTGGACGACTCGACGGTGGACATCCGTTTTCGGGAGCCGTCGCCCGAGCAGCTCTACGATGCCACGTACCATGTGCGGGTCATCCCGCGCCACATCTGGGAGGACATCCCCCGTGAGGCGTGGGCGACGGATACGACCCGCGCCCACCTGGTTGGCTCGGGCCCATACCGCTTAATGTCGTGGCACGGGGCGCAGTCGCTCGAGTTGGCGGCGGTCGATACCACACCGGCCGGGCCCGCGATTACCCGGCTGCTCTGGCGCTTCAGTGCGGACCCGGTGGCATCGCTCCATCTCCTCCTGAGCCACGCCGGCGATGCCATAGAAGCAGTAGGCGGCCCGGCACAAGTGGCGCAGGTGGCCGACGACACGACGTTCCGGTTGGAGGCCTACCCATCCGCCGTGCACGGATTCCTGGGGTTTCAGATCACCCGCCCCACCGGGCGGGCCCACCCGATCTTCGGCAATCGGGAGGTCAGGCGCGCCCTCTCGATGGCGATCGACCGGCACGCCGTTGCCCGGGCGGTGATGGGTCCGGACGCGGCCGCACCGCCCGGGCCGATGTCGCGGTTGCTCTGGATCTGGAATGACAGTATCGCGGTCCTGCCAGCCGACACCGCCCAAGCGGTGGGCATTCTCGACGGCCAGGGCTGGCGGCTCGACGATGCGGGGACCACGCGTCGCCAGGGCCGTCGCCCGCTGCGGTTCGACGTCTTGGTGCCGGCCACGAGCCGGACCCGCCGGCAAGTCGCCGAGGCCATGCAGGAGATGTGGCGCCGGGTCGGCGTGGAGGCCACCATCACCGCGGTCGATTTTCCGGTCTTCCAGGAGCGGCTGGGAGAAGGCCGGTTCGACACCTACATCGGCGCCTGGCTGGATGCGCCCAGCCCACGCAGCCTGGGCGATCAGTGGACGCACGCGGGGTGGGAGGTCTTGAATTACGGCCGCTATGCCAATGCCGTGTTCGATTCTCTGGTGACGGCCGCCTCGCGCGAGGCGCGCGTGGACACCGCGAGAGTCCTATGGCGCGAAGCCATGGACGTGCTGAACGCCGATGCGCCGGCCCTTTTCCTCTACACCCCTACCAATGTGGCC
The DNA here is from genome assembly GCA_041576235.1 of Gemmatimonadales bacterium. GTDB lineage: Bacteria > Gemmatimonadota > Gemmatimonadetes > Gemmatimonadales > GWC2-71-9 > JABDII01. Next base: position 11,671 of record JBFGLJ010000085.1, read on the forward strand.
GCCTTTCACCGGCGCTTACTAGGGGTGACCGTCGACCCGTACTCCTGGCTGGAATCGGTGGCGCAGTGGACCGTCGATCC
>JBFGLJ010000086.1:0-11638 GCA_041576235.1 Gemmatimonadales bacterium
CGCTCACGGTCCTCACGCCCCGGGGTGAGACCCTCATCGACATCCGCCGGAGCGAGGCGGGGGGTCTGGTCATCCCGGCGCCCGACCTGGTGGCGGCGCTGGACGGCAGCCTCACCCGGCGGCAGCAGTGGGCCGACGTCGTCGTGGCTCGGCAGACGTTCAGCTTCTTGCTCGATGCGCCCCTCTACCGATTCAACGACCACATCGAGCCGCTCGTCGCGCCGGCCTCGGTGGAGCGCGATACCGTCTTCCTGCCCCTCCAATTCGCGGCCGAGATCCTGCCCCGGTTCTTGAGCGAGCGCTACAGCTATGAGGAGACCACGGGAAGTCTGATCGAGCGGGTGGCCCCCCACCCGGAGGCAGCCCCCGCCCCCGAGCCCCTGGTCGAGCGGCTCCCCAGCGGTCTCCTCCCGGGCCACGTGGTCACCATCGATCCCGGTCATGGCGGGCGGCATCCCGGCAATCCGGGCCGGTTCTTTCCGAGGGGGGTCCAGGAGAAACACGTGACCCTGGAGATCGGGCTTCTGCTCCGCGACGAACTCCGCCGCCGGGGCATAACCGTGCTCATGACCAGGAGCAAGGACACCTTCGTGGGGCTCAGGGAGCGCGCTGCGATGTGTGGCCGCGACTGCGATCTGTTCGTCAGCCTTCATGTGGACGCGCTCGACCCGCGCCGGCGTCCGGATTATCGGTCGATCAGCGGGTTTTCGTCGTACATCATCGGCAATGAGAACACGGAAGACACCGACCGTGTGGCGCAAATGGAAAACGAAGACTTGCTCTACGATGCCGCCGAGGAAGGCATAAGCGGCACGGGTCCTCTGGACTTCATCTTGCGCGATCTCCAAATGAACGAATACTTGCGGGAGTCGGAGCGGGCGGGGGCCTTGATCCAGCAGCACGTGACCCGGGTGCATCCGGGGCTCAACCGCGGGGTGCATCAATCCAACCGGCTGGCCGTGCTCAACCTCGGCCGGCGGCCCGCGGTGCTGTTCGAGATGGGCTACGCCACCAACCGCAGTGATGCCAGCTTCCTGACCGAGCGAGCCAGACAGAAGGAACTGGCCGGCGTCATCGCCGATGCGATCGTCGCGTACCTGCTCGAATTCGAACGAAAGACAAGTGCCGACCGTCTGAGCCGACGCGCCCTGTGAGATCCCCGCCCGCCGCTCCTCTCCTTCTCGCGACCCTCGTGGCGGCGCTGGGGTGCGCCTACTACAACGGGATGTACAACGCCAACCGCCTCGCCAAGCAGGCGGAGCGGGCCGAGCGCGAGGGGAGGCGGTTCGAGGCGACCGGTCTGTGGGCCCAGGCCGCCGTCAGGGCGGAGTCTGTCCTCGCCCGGCATCCCACCAGCAAGTGGGCGGACGATGCCAGGCTCCTGCGCGGCAAGGCCCTAGCCAAGCAGGGCGACTGCGATGGAGCGCTGCCCCATCTTCGCCAGGTGACGGCCACCAGCCCCGACAGCCAGGTGGTGGAACAAGCATCCCTCTATCTTGGCGAGTGCTACCTCGCCGTGGGCCAGTTCCTCGCCGCGGACGCGGCGTTTCGGCGGGCCCTTGCCACCCCAGACACCGCCCGAAAGCGGGAGCTGCAGCACCACCGGGCTCGAGCCCTGACCATGGCTGGGCGGTACCAGGAGGCCATGGCGCTCTACCGTGACGCGCCCGATCCTTCGACGGATGGTGTCCGTTTGCTGGCCGTGGCCGGAGGAGGCACGGTGTCCCACGCGCTGGCCCTGGCCGATACCCTGCTCGAGCGGGGGGACAGCCTGGTCTCTTGGGATTCGGTGACCGTGGTGCTGAGGCGCCGGGACCCTGGGGCGGCGTCTGCCGTCACCGACCGGATCCTGGAGAAGAGCTCGCTCACCCCCGAAACCCGGGCTCGGTGGCTTCTCCGCGACGGCCAGGGTCTTCTGGCGGTGGACACGTCGCGGGGGATCGCCCGTCTGCGACAGGCCTTCAATACGCCCGAGCATCGAACCGATGCCGGCTCGCAGGCGCGATTGACCGTGGCTCGGCTGGACCTTGCCCGCGCGAGGGCCATCTCCGATCTGGACGCGGTCACCGGCGCCTTCGATGAGGCGCGCCAGCTGGGCGGCTCCGGCGGGTTCCTGGCCGGCCGGTACCTGCAGGCGATCGAGCGGGTTCGCCAGGTGGCCGATTCGGTTGACGAGACGACGGGGCTGGGGGACCTGGATGTGTTTCTCGCGGCCGAGGCCGCGCGGGATTCACTCGAGGCCCCGGCGCTGGCCTACGGACTCTTCGAGCGCGTCGCCGGGACCTGGCCCCTGTCGCCCTTTGCGCCCAAGGCCCTCTTGGCCATGGCGGCCCTGCGGCCGCGTGAAGCCGCGACCACCTTCGAGCGCCTCCAGGCCGAGTACGGGGACAGCCCCTATGTGACGTGGTTCGCCGGGACAGACTCTCCCGCGTATCGTGCGCTCGAGGATTCGCTGCGGAGCTTCGCGCTGTCCCGCCTTACCGGTCGCCAACCGCCTGGGGCGACCCCCCAGCCCTCGCGTCCCCGTCCCCGGCCCGTCCCTGGCCGTCGGCCACCAGAGCGTGACCGGCGTGTCGACGGAGTCGAAGAACAACCCTAGTGAGCCACGCCGGTCTCGCCCGCGAAGTCTTGGGTCATCGCTTTCAGAACCCCATTCTCCTGGCTGCGGGGACGGCCGGGTTTGGAAGCGAACTGCACCGCGTCGTGAACCTGCACCGGATTGGCGGGGTGGTCACCAAGTCGGTCTCTCTCGAGTCCCGACTGGGGAATCCTGCTCCCAGGGTGGCGGAGTTCCACGGCGGCATGTTGAATTCCATTGGTCTGGCGAACCCGGGGGTGGAGCGGGTGGCGGGGGTGGACCTCCCCCGCGCGCGGGGACTCTTGGGTCCATGCGCGATCATTGTGAGCGTCGTCGGCTTCCGGCCGGAGGAATATGCCCAAGTTGTCGCGCGGCTCGAGTCGATCGATGGGATCACGGCCTTCGAACTCAACCTATCGTGCCCCAATACCGAGGCGGGAGGGATTGAATTTGGCAGCGAGGCCGGGAGCGTACGGACGATCGTGGCCGGGGTCCGCTCGGAGACGTCGCGCCCGGTGATCGCCAAGCTGTCGCCGGTTATCCCGGACATCGGTGCCATGGCCGCGGTGGCCAGCGGGGCGGGGGCCGATGGCATCGCGGTCGTGAACACGGTGCCGGGAGCCTTGTTCCATCGCGAAGGGAGACCCCGGCTCGGGAGTGGAAATGGGGGTGGGGGGGTGAGCGGCCCCGCGCTTCTCCCGATTGGGGTGGGTGCCGTGAGAAGGGTCCGGGGCTGTGTGCCCGGGGTCCCTGTGATTGGCATCGGCGGGATTCGCAGTGCCGATGATGCCGAGCAGTATTTCGCTGCCGGCGCCGATTTGGTTGGAATCGGGACGGCGGCGCTTGCGGATCCGCGATTGCCGGAGCGGCTGGTGCGGACCTTGGAGAAGCGTCGTGGCTGAGATCATCGTCGCACTCGATGTGAACACGGGTGCGGAGGCCATCCGGCTGTTGGACCGTCTGCCGGAGGCTCGCTGGGTCAAGGTCGGGTCCCGGATCATGACCCGCGAAGGAGGAGGCCTGATTCAGCGCCTCACCGATCGAGGGCTCGCGGTCTTCCTCGATCTCAAGTGGCACGACATCCCCCATACGGTGGTTGGCGCGGTCGAGGCGGCTCATGAGCTGGGGGTCGCCATGGCGTCGGTCCACGCCTTGGGTGGGGGTGAGGTGTTGGCGGCGGCGGCCGCGGCGGCCGGGGGCACAGCCCTCGTCGGCATCACCGTGCTCACGTGCCACGACCAGGCGTCGTTCGGAGCGGTCATCGGTCGTCGGGACGTGGTCATGCGGGATGAAGTGGCCCGGCTGGCCAGCCTTGCGGTGTCCTCCGGGCTCTCGGGAGTGGTCTGTTCGCCGATGGAGGTTGGCCACGTCCGGACCGAGATCGGGCGCGCGCCGTGGATCGTGGTTCCCGGCATCCGCCGGGCGGGAGACCGCCGAGAGGACCAGCGGCGGGTGGCCACGCCGCGACAGGCGGTGTCGGATGGCGCGACCCATCTGGTTGTTGGGCGTCCCATCGTGTCGGCGCGCGATCCCAGGAAGGTCTTTCTCCAGATTCGGGATGAGGTGGAGGCATGTATCAGGGCCTAGGCACCCTCGGGATTGTGGCCATCGCCTTGGCTGCGGCGCCCACCCTCGCTGCTCAGGGCCAAGCGGATCTCTCGGCGGCCGCTGAGGGTGCCCGCGCCGCGATCCAACAGCTGGCGCCGGCCTCGCTGGTTGGTGACAGCGGCCCGATCCTGGTGCAGCTTCCAGGGGCGGAGCCCTCCGCGCCGGTTGGACGGGCCCAGGCGGTGGCGCTCCTCCGGGGCTTTCTGCGCGGGACCGACCCGGTGGCGACCTCGATCCGGTCGGCCCGGGCGGTGACCGACCGGAGCGGGTATGTCGAACTCACTCGCCGGTTTAGGGTGCGTGGTACCGAGGAAGTGCGGGAGCAGCGGGTGCTCCTGAGCTACCGACGGACGGGGGATCGGTGGCGGTTGGTGGAGCTCAGGGTCTCGAGCTAACTTGGCCCCTCATCGCTGGTTGCGCGGCGTTCTCCAGGCCTCTATATTGGAATGCTAAGTTCTAAACTTGCTTGGAGCGTGGTGTGAAAGTCAGGTCCAGCGTCAAACCGATCTGCGAGCACTGTAAGGTGATCCGGCGCAAAGGCGTCGTCCGGATCATTTGCAAGCGCAATCCCAAGCACAAGCAGCGGCAGGGGTAGGATGGCACGAATCGCCGGCGTGGATCTGCCACGCGACAAGCGGGTCGAGATTGCGCTCACCTACATCCATGGGATCGGGCGGCCGACCAGCACGCAGATCCTCGCGGACACCGGGATCGTCACCGACACGCGGGTGCGGGACCTGTCGGATGCGGAGGTGGCGCGCCTTCGGCAAGTGATCGATCGGGGTGTCAAAGTCGAAGGCGCGCTTCGGACTGAAGTGGCCATGAACATCAAGCGGTTGATGGATATCGGAAGCTACCGCGGGGTGCGGCACCGCCGGAACCTCCCGGTGCGGGGGCAACGAACCCACACCAACGCGAGAACGAAGAAGGGACCACGCCGAGCGATTGCCGGCAAGAAGAAGGCAACCAAGAAGTAAATCCCCACAGTTTACAGGGTCTATGGCGAGTTCGAGCGGAAAGCCGTCTGGACGGCGGACAAAGAGAGTCGTGGAGGCGGAAGGGATCGCCCACATTGTCGCGACATTCAATAATCTCCTGATCACCATTACCGACATGCAAGGCAACGCCTTGGCCTGGGGTTCGGCGGGCAAGGCGGGCTTCAAGGGGTCCAAGAAGTCCACCCCTTTTGCGGCGACGGTCGCGGCCGAGCAGTGCGCGCGCGACGCCGGCAACATGGGAGTGAAGCGGGTGCACGTGCGGGTCCAGGGCCCGGGCAGCGGTCGCGAATCGGCTATTCAGGCCCTCGCCACCGCCGGCCTTCGGGTGTTGAGCATTCGCGACGTCACCCCAATCCCGCATAACGGCTGTCGGCCGCCGAAGAAGCGGCGGGTCTAGGCGCCATGGCTCGCTACACCGGACCGAGTTGCCGGCTCTGCCGGCGGGAAGGGGCGAAGCTCTTCCTCAAGGGCACGCGGTGTCTCACCGAGAAGTGTGCCATCGAACGCCGCAGCTACCCGGCCGGTCAGCACGGCCAGGGCAGCGGTCGGCCCCGGAAACAATCCGAGTATGCCCGCCAGCTCCGTGAAAAGCAGAAGGTGAAGCGCACCTACGGCCTTTCAGAGAGCCAGTTCCGCAATCTCTTCGACCGGGTGTCGCGTCAGCCGGGGGTGAAGGGCACCAACCTGCTGGTCGCGTTGGAGTCGCGGCTCGACAATCTGGTCTATCGCATGGGCTTCGCCGTCAGCCGGAAGGCCGCCAGACAATTGGTCCGCCACGGCCACGTCGAGGTAGGCGGCAAGCGGGTCGACATCCCGTCCTACTGGGTCGAGCCGGGTCAGGAAGTCCGCGTGGCGGCGGCCAGCCGCGAGAAGATCACGGTGAAGGCTGCGCTGGAGTTTGCCTCCCGCGGGGCGCCGGTCCCGTGGCTGTCCGTCGATCGCGAGAAGGCGGCCGGCCGATACATGGAGCGGCCGAGCCGCGACGCGATTCCAACGACGGCGCAAGAACAGCTCATCGTCGAGCTTTACTCGAAGTAACGAAGGGCCCTATGACCATCGATTTGACAGGGTTGGTACGTCCCCATCTCGTCGAAATGGCAAAGCGGGACGACAATCCAAACTCAGCCGAGTTTCGTCTGCAGCCGCTCGAGCGCGGCTTCGGCTACACGCTTGGCAATGCGCTGCGCAGGCTGCTCTTGTCCTCCTTGCGAGGGAGCGCGGTATGGGGCTTCCGCATGGACGGTGTCGTTCACGAACACCAGACCGTGCAGGGCGTGCTCGAGGACGTCCATCAGATCATTCAGCGCCTCAAGGCGCTGACGCTCGTCCTGAGCGAAGATGTGCACGAAGCGGTCCTCACCGTCAAAGGCGATGGGCCGGGTCCGGTCTACGGACGAGACATCGAGCCGCACGGCGCCGTCGAGATCCGAAACCCGGATCACTTGCTCTTCACGGTGCAGGATGACCGGGAGGTCTCGGCCGAGCTGTACGTCAACAAGGGCCGTGGCTACGTCGAATCCGAATTCCACGAGATCGATCGGTCATTGCCCGTGGATCTGGTACGGATCGATTCGATCTACAATCCGGTGTTGCGCGCCAACTTTGCCGTGTCCGAGACGCGCGTCGGCCAGCGGACGGACTACGACCGGCTCACGGTGTTCGTCGAAACGAACGGCACCATCAGCCCGGAAGATGCGATTGCATACGCTGCCGCCCTGGCGCAAGAGCACTTCCAGTACTTCCGCGATTTTGGACGGGTTCCCACGGTGCCCGAGCAGGAAGACGAGGGTACGGAAGAAGGTGGAGCCGAACTCCTCGAGCGATTGTCGAAGCCGATCGACGACCTGGGGCTCAGTGTTCGAGCGCTCAATTCCCTCAAGAATTCCAGCATTCGGACCTTGAAGGACCTGGTCGAGTTGTCCGAGGACGATCTCCTCAAGGTGAAGAACGTTGGGGAGAAAGCCCTGCTGGAAATCGGCGAGCTGCTCGAGCGCGAGGGATTCAATTTCAAGATGGTGTTCGCGGACGATGAAGACGGCCTGCGGGTGGCCGATGCCGGTGTGCCGCCCGCGGCACGGGCGGCCGCACCGGCGGAGCCGACGGCGGCGGAGGAGACCGACGTCTAATGCGTCATCGGGTGAAGGGACGACAACTCTCGCGGACGGCGAGTCATAAACGGGCCCTGATGCGCAATCTCGCGACGAGCCTGTTTCGTCATGAGCGGGTGGTCACCACCGAGGCCAAGGCGAAGGAGCTACGGCCGTACGCGGAGCGACTGATCACCTTGGCGCGCCGCGGCGATCTCCATGCCCGGAGACTCGCCGAGCGCCGCATCAAGGATCGGCAGATTCTCGACCGGCTCTTTCGGGAGATCGGGCCCCGGTTCGCCGGGCGCCCAGGGGGCTACACCCGAATCCTCAAGGTCGGGCACCGGAAGGGAGACGGGGCGGACATGGCGCGCATTGAGCTCCTGTCCGAGTGAGCCGGGCGCCCGCGGACCACACACGCCAAAGGGGACCGTCGGGTCCCCTTTTTTACAGCACATCGGGCGGAGGATCGGAGCGATCAGCCGGCCTTGACGATCTTGTTGCTCCGGATGCACCGGGTGCAGACGCGGACGCGCTTCGGCTGGCCCTGGACGACCACCCGCACGGTTTGCAGATTCGGGTACCAGCGCCGCTTCGTCCGGTTATTGGCGTGGCTGACATTGTTGCCCGTTACCGGACCCTTGCCGCAGACAGAGCACACGCGTGCCATAATCACCCTTCCTTCGCACCCACGTTTCCGATGTCCGAGCCGCGAAAGGTAACGTCTCACTCCCCATGAAACAACACCCCAACGCACCCTCCCGTCGCCGCGCGCTCATCACTGGCGTGACCGGGCAAGATGGCTCGTACTTGGCCGAATTCCTCCTCGACAAGGGCTACGAGGTGTACGGGGTCGTCCGGCGCACCAGCCATCACAGCTACGAACGGATCGAGCACTTCCTCGAACGGATCACCGTGCTCGCTGCGGACCTCTTGGATCAACACTCCCTCACCGAAGTCATTCGTTCCACCCAGCCCGACGAGGTCTACAACCTCGCCGCCCAGTCGTTCGTGCCGGCCTCGTGGAGCCAGCCGGTCCTCACGGGGGAGTTCACCGCGCTGGGCGTGACCCGCATCCTCGAAGCCATCCGGCTTGCGCACCCTACCGCCCGCTTCTACCAGGCGAGCTCCTCGGAAATGTTCGGCAAGGCGCAGGAGAGCCCGCAGCGCGAGAGCACCCCGTTCTACCCGCGCTCGCCCTATGGGGTGGCCAAGGTGTACGGGCACTGGATCACGGTCAACTATCGCGAATCCTACGGCCTCTACGCCGTCAGCGGGATCCTCTTCAACCACGAATCGCCACGCCGCGGCATCGAGTTCGTGACCCGGAAGGTCACCGACGCCGTGGCCCGCATTAAACTGGGCCTCCAGGACAAGCTTCATCTCGGCAATCTGGACGCGAGGCGAGACTGGGGGTATGCGGGAGACTACGTCGATGCCATGTGGCGCATGCTTCAGCAGGACACCCCACAGGACTACGTCATCGGGACGGGCATCGCCCACAGTGTGCGTGATCTGGTCCAGATTGCCTTCAACCATGTCGACCTGGATTGGGAACCGCACGTCGTCATCGACTCGCGGTTCATCCGCCCCGCCGACGTTGAGACCTTGCTCGCCGATGCAAGCCTCGCGCGAGAGGAACTCAAATGGACCCCGGTCGTGAGCTTTGAAGAGATGATCGCCGCCATGGTCGATGCCGATCTCCAGCGGCTCCGTCGTCGGCAATGAACGTGCTGGTGACCGGCGCCGACGGGTTCGTCGGCCGGCACGTGGTCGCCCGCCTGGAGCGCGAGGGACACGAGGTGATGGCCGCCATCGGGCCTGGGGGAGAGCCTCCGGGCGAGTGGGGGACGGCCAGGCCGTCCCCGAGCGCGTCTCACGTGCTGGATCTGGACGACCGGGCGTCGGTAAGTACCGTTGTCGGTGCGGCGGGGAGGCGGGACGCGGTGCTTCATCTAGCCGGCGTGTCCTCGGTGACCGAATCGCGCCGCGATCCGGGACGTGCGTGGGAAGTCAACGCCGCCGGGACGGCGCGGCTCTGCGAGGCCTTGGCCGGGGAGCGGAATGCCGGCCGGTTCGCCGGCAAGGTCATCGTGGTCTCGTCGGCCGAGGTGTATGGAGCGACAGGAACGCACGGGCGCAAGGAGACGGACACGCCGTCGCCCTGCTCTCCTTATGCCGCCAGCAAGCTCGGCGCGGAGATCGCCGGGCTCGAAGTCTGGCGGCGCACGGGGCTCGAGGTCGTCGTGGCCCGCCCGTTCCCACACACCGGTCCCGGTCAGCGCAACACCTTCGCCATCCCTGCCTTTCTCGAACGACTCGAAGCCGCCAAGCGCGCTGGAGCGCCCACCGTCAAGACCGGCGATCTCACCGTGATTCGAGATTATCTCGATGTGCGGGACGTGGCCGCCGCCTACCTCGCGCTCCTCGGCGCAGGAGTGCCAGGGGAGGTCTATAACATTTCGCGCGGAGCGGGCATCGCGCTCGCCGACGTCTTTCGCCGCCTCGCGACGCTGGTGGGTGTCGAGGTCGAGCCGGTGGCCGACCGCAGTCTTCTCCGCGCCGGCGATATCCCTTCTCTCGTGGGTGACCCCTCGAAACTCCACGCCCTCACCGGCTGGTCCCCTTCGATTCCATTGGCACAGACGTTGAGCGACATGGTCCATGCCCAAGCGAACTGATCTCGAGAGCATCCTCATCATTGGGTCAGGGCCGATTGTGATCGGGCAAGGCGCCGAATTCGACTACTCCGGCACCCAGGCCGTGCGTGCCCTCAAGGAAGAGGGCTACCGTGTGGTCCTGGTGAACTCGAATCCCGCCACCATCATGACCGATCCTGAGATCGCCGACCGGACCTACATCGAGCCGGTGACGGCGGCCTGGGTGACCAAGGTCATCGAGCGCGAGCAGCCGGACGCGCTCTTGCCGACGATGGGAGGGCAGAGCGCCCTCAACGTGGCGATGGCACTGGCGCAGGACGGCATCTTGGAGCGCCACGGGGTGGAGTTGATCGGGGCAGAGGCCCGCGCGATTCACCTCGCCGAGGACCGGCAAGCCTTCGCCCACGCCATGGCACGCCTGGGGCTCGCCGTGCCGGCGGGCCGCACCGTGGCCTCCACTGAGGAGGCGCTCGCCGCGGTGGCCGATACGGGCTACCCTGCCATTGTGCGGCCCTCGTTCACGCTCGGCGGTACAGGCGGGGGGATCGCCTACAACCTCGAGGAATTCGAGGTGCTGATCCGCCACGGCCTCTCCCTGTCTCCGGTCGGGTCCGTCCTCGTGGAGCGTAGTGTGATCGGATGGAAGGAGTACGAACTCGAGGTGATGCGCGACGGGGCGGACAACGTGGTCATCGTGTGCGCGATCGAGAACATGGATCCCATGGGGGTGCATACCGGCGATTCGATTACCGTCGCGCCCACCATGACGCTCAGCGACCGAGAATACCAGACCATGCGCGATGCCGCGATTCGGATCATCCGAGAAGTCGGGGTTGCTGCGGGCGGGTGCAACATCCAGTTCGCGGTCGACCCCATGACCGGCGAGCAACTCGTGATCGAAATGAACCCTCGGGTGTCGCGCTCATCGGCGCTAGCGTCGAAGGCGACGGGATTTCCGATTGCGCGAATCGGCGCGAAGGTCGCGGTCGGCTATCGCCTCGACGAACTCCCCAATGACATCACCCGCACCACGCCGGCGTCGTTCGAGCCGGTGCTCGACTACGTTGTCGTCAAGATCCCGCGCTTCGCCTTCGAGAAGTTCCCGAAGGCCGATTCGACGCTCACCACGCAAATGAAGGCCGTCGGCGAAGTCATGGCGATTGGCCGCACCTTCAAGGAGGCCTTCCAAAAGGGCCTGCGCGGTTTGGAAACCGGCCGGGCGGGGTGGACGATCGGCGCCACGCCTGGCGAAGATGGGCTCGAGCGCGATGATCTGGATTCGATCAAGACCGCCCTGGCCAGGCCGACGCCGGAGCGGGTCTTCCAGCTCAAACGGGCCCTGCTCGCCGGCATGGCGGTGGACGATCTGGCGCAGCGTACCGGAATCGATCCCTGGTTTCTGGATCAGCTCGACCAGCTCTGCGGGGCCGAAGCGTGGTGGGCCGAGGTGGCCCCACAGGCCGGCGACGCCGAGCTGCGGGATGCGTTGGTCCGCATGAAGCGGCTGGGATTCTCCGATCGCCAACTCGCAGAGCTGCGCGGACCCGATGTGTCCGAGGCCGACATGCGCCGGCAGCGGCATCGACTCAACGTGCGTCCGGCCTACAAAATGGTCGACACCTGTGCCGGGGAGTTTCCGTCCGCCACGCCCTACTTGTACTCCTCCTATGATGAAGAGAACGAGGCTCGGGTCAGCAGCGATCCTTC
>JBFGLJ010000087.1:0-11629 GCA_041576235.1 Gemmatimonadales bacterium
CGCCCCCGCCCCCGCCCCGTCTTCCGCTCGCGTGGCTGAGGCTCGACCCGGGGGGGGCGACGGACGGCTGGCCGCTATCGACGTCGGCTCGAACTCCATTCGCCTCATCGTCGCCGAGTACCATCCCACGTCGGGCCTCACCATCATCGATGAGGTCAAGGAGCAACCCCGGCTAGCCGAAGGGGTGGCCTCGACCGGCCGGCTGGATGACGTGGCGGTGGAGCGGGCCATCGATGGGCTCCGTCGCATGATGGAGGTGTGCCGCCGCCGTGAGGTCACACGCATTCGGGCGGTAGCCACGGCGGCCGTTCGCGAGGCGGTCAACGGCGAAGACTTTATGCTCCGGGTCCACGAGGAATTCGGTCTTCCTCTCGAGATCATCGACGGTCAGACCGAGGCCTCGCTGTCCTATAAGTCGGTGGCGCACCATTTCCGCTTGGCCGACACGCGGACGCTGGTGGCCGACATTGGGGGCGGGAGCCTGGAGCTGGTCGGGGCGGTCGACGGATTGGTCGAACTCACCCGCTCGTTGCCGTTCGGGGCGGTCCGGCTCACGGAGCTCTACATCGGCGGGGAGAAGAGCGCGCGGAAGGGCGTGGAGCAGCTGCGCCGCCACCTTCGCAAGCAATTCAAGAAGGAGCTTTCCGCCCGGGAGTGGGTCGCCCCTACCGTGATCGGGTCTGGGGGGACCTTCACCAATCTCGGGCGGATGGTGGTGGCGCGTCGCGGCCAGCCGTTGACCGAGGCGGTCCACGGCACCCATGTCTCAACCGCCGAGGTGGAACACTTGCTCGAGTGGCTGTCGACCATGACCACGACCCAGCGGGCACAGGTACCGGGCCTCAACCCGCAGCGCGCGGATATCATTCTCGCCGGCCTTGCCGTCACGGCCGAATTGCTCGAACAAGTCGATTCGCACGGGGTAACGGTGAGTGCCTTTGGGCTCCGCGAGGGGCTGTTGCTCGAGATGGCTGGCGCCGAAGCCGTCCCGGCCTCGGTGGATCCACTGCTCCTGGTCAGGGAATTCGCCGAGCGATGCCACACCGATCGGCGCCATGGCGAGCACGTGCGCTATCTGGCTTTGATCCTGTTTGACCGCTTGGCCGAGGCCATCGGGGCCAGCGCCGAGGAGGCATCCCTGTTGGAAGCCGCGTCGTTGTTGCACGACATCGGCCAGTTGGTCAACTACCGCGAGCATCACAAACACAGCTACGACCTGATCATGCACGCGGAGCGTCTGAACTTCTCGGCGTCCGACCGCCAGGCTGTCGCCTTGATCAGCCGATACCACCGAAAGCGCGGACCCACCAAGAAGCACGCCGCCTTCGCGGCCCTGAGCCCTGCCGAGCAGGGTGTGGTGCGTCGCATGAGCGCGCTCTTGCGGGTGGCCGACGGATTGGACCGCGGCCATGCTCAGGCTGTGGGAAGCCTGGCTACCCTCCTCACCCCCGACCGCCTCACCGTTTCGGTCGCCCCCTCCCTGAGCGGTGCCGACCTCTCACTCGAATGCTGGGCCGCGGAACGCAAGGCCAACGTCTTGGCCAAAGCCTTGGGCCGCGAGGTCGCGATAGTCCCCGCCCTGTCCGTCTAAGACGCCAGCGTTTTCGGTCCTGCCAATCTCACTTGCCCGCCGCCAAGCCCGCGGCGAACTTGAGATGGCGTTCGATCGGAGCTGCGTATTTCCCGCGATCTGCTACCGCTCGTTCAAGAACAGCTGAGCGACCGCTACACCCTCAAGCGAGAGATCGCCAGGGGTGGAGCGGGCAGGGTCTTCTTGGCGGAGGACACCGCCGGGCGGGCGGTAGCGCTCAAGATTCTCCACCCCGAGCTTGCCGTCAGCGTTCACGCGGACCGGTTCCTCCGCGAGATCGACCTCCTCTCGCACCTCGATCACCCGTTGATCACCAAGGTGCTCGACTACGGCCAGCGAGAGTGGCTGGTCTACTTCGCCATGGAATACGCAGCGGGGTCGACCCTGCGGCTGGTTCTCGACAAGGTCCGGCGGACGAGCGTGGCGGATGCGGTGCGGTTGGGCGACCATCTCCTCGATGCGCTCGCCTACGCTCATGGGCAAGGCATCGTACATCGGGATGTCAAACCGGCCAACATCATCTTGGGCGAGCGTGGCGCACTCCTCGTCGACTACGGTATCGCCCGTGCGATTGAAGCGGCGGGGCGCAAGCGGATCACCCTTTCAGGATTCACCGTCGGCACGTCCGCCTACATGAGCCCTGAGCAGGCGGCAGGGCTCAAGACCATCGACCACCGCTCGGATCTCTATTCGCTGGGATGCGTCCTGTTCGAGTGTCTCGCTGGGCGCCCGCCCTACGTGCATCGGCATGAGGCCACGGTGTTGCAGTTGCAGCAATCGCAACCGGCGCCCGACGTCCGGCGGTTTCGACCAGACGTCCCCGAGCCGGGGGCGCTCGCGCTTCTCAAGGCCATGGCGAAGCGCCCGGAACGGCGTTGGGAATCGGCCAACGCCATGCGCAAGGCACTCACCTCACAAGGCAGCGCGGCCAATCCTTCCTGAGGAGGGCTCGTGGGAGCCCCTGCTTAGACATCGAGGTCGGACGGCCTGAGGCCGCGAACCAGGCTATCCCTGATACTGCGTAATTGCGGCGGGTGGGCCCATCCTGCCGCCTCCAACAGCTCGCCGGTAAGCCGGTTGGCCTCATCCACCTCGCTTTCAGTTTGGCTCGCACCGGCAGCCAGATCCAACCACGACATCGCTTCTTCAAACGCGTACCGACTGACGGCGGCCTTGCTCGCGTGAATCGCGTACGCGAACGCCAGTTTTGGCTCGCCGCCGCGGTCGGCGTGGCGGGCGATTCGTCCTGCCTGGTCGGGACGCTCGGACTCCGGCGTCACGCTCTCGAGCGCCAGTGCAATGGCACGATGGACTTCCCGCCGACGGGTTGTTGAGAGCTCCGCCCGCACCACATCGACAATCAGTGGGTGAGCGCAACGGTACATCCCATTCTCCTCCACTAAGAGGTGCCGATCCACCAACTCGTCGCCCAAGGCCGCAGCGTGCAAGCGGGAAATGCCGTTGACATGGGACAAGAGTTCCGTGGTACAGGCGGTACCAGCTACGGCCACGGTGGTCAAGAGCTGTTGGAGTTGGCCGGACAACCGCTCCGTCCGCGCGCCAATGGTGTCGTGGAGTGAACGGGGGAGCGGCAATCGCTGGGTCACGTCGGCGGTCGCCTGAGGGCCAAGGATCCATTCCCCGGTTTCGGGATCGACGGCGAGGGTTTCCTGGGCGAAGAGGGTCTTGATCAACTCAGTGAGATAGAACGGATTGCCCTTGGTGACTTCGTAGAGGCGCTGCGCTAACCGCTTCCCCGCATCGGGCGCCTCGAAATGCCCCAATTCTCGCACGAGTTCGCGCAGTTCACTCGCCGTCAGCGCAGGCACGTTGATGACCGTGGCCTTGGCGGACGCCTTGAGCGCTCTATAGAGTCGAGCGGATGCCGCGCCCCGTTCGAGATCTCCCAGGGTCCACGCCGTGACCACGGCCGTCGGGACGGCGATCCAGCGTCGGCTGAGAAAATGAAGGAGCGCACAGGTCTCGGCATCGCACCGCTGCACATCATCGATGAACATCACCAGCGGACGCTCGGCCGCCAGCGCGAATCCGACCTGGGCGACCCCTTCGAACAAGCGCCACCGGTCGGCCGCACCCGCTGGAGGCGGCGGGTCAGGCAACGAACTGAACGCGTTCCGGAGGTCGGGCAGGAGCCGGGTCACCTCGGTGAGCCACTGCGGGTCGGTTCCCGCCAGCCCGGGGGCCTCGAGGGCTCCGGCAAGCGCCTCGGCGAGAGGTCCATAGGGAATCCCTGCCGCCGAGTCGTACCCTTCGCCGCGCAACACCGTTCCGCCCTCCGCCCGCACCCAGCGCAGGAATTCCTCGGCGAGCCGGGTCTTCCCGGCTCCGGCCTCGCCCTCAATGAGAATGACGTGCGCTTCACCCCGCACAACTGCTTCCCAGGCGGTATGCAGGGTCTCCCATTGATGCTCTCGACCCCGGAGGGTTCCCACGAGATTCGGAGTCCTGACGAGCCACTCATCCGAAATCGGTCGAGGGGCGCTCTTCCCTTCGGCCTCGACCCGCGACTTGAGTTCGGCCAAGGCCGCGCTCGGTTCGGTCCCGAGCTCCTTCTCGACGGCGCTACGGTGCCGAGCATATCGGGCCAGCGCTTCGCACCGATCGCCGGCGAGGTACCACGCTTCGACCGCCAACCGGCACGCGTCATCGGAGAGCGGGTCCGATTCGAGGAAGCGGTCGGCCAGACTGGCGGCCTCACGCCAGCGCCAGTGTTTCATGGCATCACGAGCCTGCCCGGCGAGCAACTCATGGTATTTGCCGACCAGCCGGCGGCGGGTTGCTCCGATCCAGTCCTCGAATGCCGGAGCGTGGCGGACCATGAACCCAGCCATGAAGCGAGGAATGTCGAACTCGATGGCCTCGCCGGGGGCCGATCGGGCCAACCGCTCGAACGCCACCACGTCACACTCGACGGGCGCAACCAGCTCGACGGTCTCCCGGGTGGCCCTCAAGTCCGCGCCCACGCAGCCCCGGAGCCGGTGGATGCATTGCCGGAGCGAGGCCCGGGCCTGCGGCTCCGCCGATTCCCCCCAGAGCAGCGTGGCGAGTTCTTCCCGCCGGTGGGGACCGGGGGCCAGGGCGAGGTAGGCCAACAGGCCCAGGTCTTTGGTCCCGATCTTTGCGGCTTGGTCCGGTAACACGGCTGATGGAGAGCCCAGCAGTTTGAGCTCCAAAGCGCCCAAGAGCGCCCCCAGGAAGGGGATAGGCATCCTAAGCTAGGGCCGGTTCACGGGGGGGCAAGGGTCGATTCACGAGGAAATCACGAAGGCGGTGCATGCTTGTCCCACGTTCGACGAGCAGGCCACTATCCACCAGGAGGTTCCACATGTCCAAGGCCAAGGATCCGATCCGGATCAAACTGACTCCGGAGCAGAAGGCTGCCATCCGGAACGTGACCGGGAAGGACGCCGAAGCGCTCGAGCTGAGCGTGGACGAGCTCGAGGAGCGGATCGCGCCCGCGAAGGGTCTGGGTCCGTTGTAATCGACTGCAGGGCGGGGCGTTCCCAGCTGGGAGCGCCCCGGTTGGACCGCTCGGCGTGGGACCCCGAGCCCGTGCAAGGAGGACGTCATGACTGAGAAGAGACACCCGTTCCGGATTGAGTTGACGCCGGAGCAAAAGGCGGCGGTTCGCAAGGTGACCGGTAAGGACGCCGGCGCCCTCGAGATGTCCGTCGAGGAACTCGAAGAGCGGATCGCCCCGCTGCGGGCGGGGCCGTGGGGCCAGTCGATTGACTGACTGGCTTGCAGGACCAAGGAGCGAGGGCGCCGTCAAGAGGGGCCGCCCTCGTTTCTTGGCCTCGTGGACCGAGAAGGGGATATGAGAACCGGAAGTAGAATAGCCTATCGGATGCTGCTCACCCCGGAACAACGAGACATCATTCGGCAGGCCATCGACTGGGAGGCGGAGGCGCTCGAGCTGAGCATCGAAGATCTGGGTGAGCGCATCGAGGCGATCCAGGCCGGCTGGAAACCCGAATACCGACCCGGCGGCCACCCTAGCGGAACCCCGAAGCGAGCTCCAGATTCTCTCAAACACGCGGTCGGTGTCCTGAACCTGACGCGCGAGCACTCAGCCGCAAGGCGTTCAAAGCGCACCTAAGGGCGCCTCGCCCGCTGGGTGCCGACGCCTGGGATCGCATCGGCCCTCACCCGGAAGGCAGCGCCCTATGGCCGACGAGCCAGGACAGACGTCGGCGGGGGAATCGCTCGGCGAGGTCGAGCGTCTCCGTCTACTCCTCGCGGTGAGTCAAGAATTCAACTCGTCGCTCGACTTCGACGAGCTCCTTCCGCAGGTGTTCAACACCGTTTTAGACGCCGTCGGAGCCCAAGGGGGCTCACTCTGGCTCGCCGAGGGCCAAGACCTCCGCTGTCACCTGGCCCTCGGATCAGCGAGCGAGAAGCTGATCGACACGACCGTTCCCATCGGGACCGGCTTCGTCGGCAGCGTGGTGGAGCGACAACGATCGACCATCGTGACCAAGGCGATCGAAGACCCACGGTTCCACGAGAGTATCGACCGATCGAGTCAGATGATCGCTACCACCGTGATGGCGAGCCCGATGATCGCCAAGGGCGAGACGGTTGGAGCGATCCAGGTGACCAACAAGGTCACCGGGATAGGGATCTTCGATGACAACGATCGCGAAATCCTCGAAGTGCTGGCCACCAGCGCGGCCCAGGCTCTCAAGAACGCGCAACTGCACGCCGCCGAAAAGCGAGCCCGCGACCTGGCCCTGTTGCTCGAGATCAGCCAAGACATTACGGCCACCCTCGATCTGGACCGGGTGCTGCAGTCGGTCGCCAACAACGCCGCCCGAGCCCTGCCGTTCGATCGCGGTGCGATCGCACTGTTCCACAACAACCGGTGGGAGGTACGCGCCGTCGCCGGTCAGGAAACGGTCGATTCCAAGACACCCGAACTCAAGCGGTTGGCGGATCGCGGGGCCTGGGCTGCCGATCGTGGTGAGCCCTTCTTCCTGGAGGACCGAGCCCGGCCCGATTCGGATGCCACTCGCGCTTTCGTCACCGCGTTCGCGGAGGGGCTCGAAGAAGACGATGTCGCGAGCGCGCTCTACCTCCCGTTGAAGGACGAGGAGGGCACGCTCGGCGTGCTGTTGTGTGAAGCTCACGAGCCCGGATTTGCCAACGAGACCCACCGTGAATTGGCGGAGATCCTCGCCAACCAAACGACGGTCGCGCTCCGGAACGCCTACCTGTACCACCAAGTGCCGATGGCGGATACCTGGGGCGCTCTTGCTCGACGCAGGCGAGCCTTCTTGTCGCTGCCCAAGCGGAGGAAGCAAGTGTACGCTGGAAGCACCGTGGTTGTCCTGGCTGCGCTCACGCTCATCCAGTGGCCGCTCCGGGTGACCGGCGCCGAGCCAACCCTGCGTGCGGCATCCTACGCCGAAGTCAGAGCGATGGTGCCGGGCGTCATCGACCAAGTGTTCATGCGGGAGGGGATGGAGGTTCCCCGTGGGGCACCGTTGGCGCAGCTCCGGGATGTGGACTTGCAGGCGGCTCGCGGAGCACGCACCGCCGAGGCCGAAGTGGCGGAACGATCGGCCGCAATCGCTGCCAGTCGGAGCAACCCAGCCGAGGAACGGCTGCACCGCACCCGCGCCGCCGGGCTGCGGCACGAGGTAGCCCTCCTCAACGAGGAGATCGCAGCGACAACCATACGGGCTCCGACCCCAGGGGCGGTCTTGACCGCGCGACCGGAAGAACGGGTCGGTGAGTGGGTGGAGGAGGGGGACCACGTCGTCACGGTCGGCCGTCTGGACACCTTGGAGCTCGATTTTGGAGTGGCGCAACGCGACATCAGCCGGGTCGAGGTCGGGCAGACCGTACGCCTTCGGGTCGACGCCCTTCCCCAACACACGTTCGAGGGGGTGGTCACCTCCATTGGACAGCTGCCGGGTCGCTCAGGATCCGCCGTGCTTTTCATCGTCCACGCCAAGGTCCCCAACCCCAAGGGCCACCTCAAGCCGGGGATGGTGGCCAGCGCCAAGGTCCTGACCGAGCCGGTCTCCATGGCGACCCGGCTCATCCGCGGGCCCGCCCGCTGGCTTCGACTCACCTGGTGGAGGATGCGGCCATGACTCGACGAATGATCTCCGGGCTCGGCCTCGTCGTCACTGTAGGCCTGGCCTCGAACTGCGGCGGCGAAGCGGCACCGGAGGTCCTGAAAGAAATGTCGGCCGCAACCATCACCTACACTGCCGATACGACCACGGCGCCGACCCCGGTGGAGTTGCCCGGACAACTCTACGTCGAGCACGATGCGCCTGTCATTGCCCGGGCGGAGGGGATCGTCGAATCGGTATACGTCGACCTCGGAAAATGGGTCCAGGAGGGCCAGCTCTTGGCCAAGCTCGAGAGCATCGATCAGGAAATCGCCCTCGACCACGCCCGCCAAGCGCAAGACAACGCGCAACGGGTCTTCGATCGTCTCAGGGCACTCGCCAGTTCCGGGCATGTGGCCGCGGCCGATTCCGAGCACGCCGCGTACGAGTACGAGAGAGCGGCCCTGGCCCTCCGTCAGGCTCAACGCGACTACGACCTCACCCGAGTGACCGCACCGTTCCAGGGTCTCGTCACCGCTCGACACGTCAGGCCTCGCCGGCACGTCGTCGAGGGAGATTCCCTCTTCCAGGTCACCTCCCTGGCTCCCCTGTTGGTGTCCGTCCGGGTGCCCGAAGGAGCGCTGGGATCTGAACTCTCTGAGGCCGGGGCAGAGATCGTCGGCGCCGATGGGCGAAGCCACCCCGCCAGGGTGGTCCGAGCCTCCCCGGTGTATGACGCCGCCAGCGGAACCCGCGAAGTGGTCCTGCGAGTCTCACCCAAGTCGGGATTCAAACCTGGCGCTCGGGTCAGCGTCAGGCTGGGTGCGTTGGAGCGGCGCGTGTTGGCCGTGCCGCGCGAGTACATCTCTGCCCAGGGCTATGTGTTGGTCGTCGAAGAAGACCGTACCGTCATGCGACAGGTTCGCAGGGGCGCCGACCTCCCCCAAGACATGGTCGAAATAGTGAACGGCCTGACCGCCGGTGAGCACCTCGCCCCCGTTCCCCCATGACGCGCCACCCCAGGCTGCGCCCCGATCTCGTCATTGTCGAGCAGACCTACCGTGGGGAGACCAGTTATGTGGTGAAGGACCGGGAGGCACAGAAGTACTTCCGGTTTCGCCCCATCGAGATCGCGGTCATGCAAGAGCTGGACGGCGAGAACACCATCGAGGAAGCCGCCCAGGCGCTGGCTCGAGAGGGCGTGCCGGTGACCGCAGGTGCGCTCGAGAAATTCGCCCGGAAACTCCAGGGCATGGGGCTGCTCGAGCGCTCGCTGGCGGAGCGCTCGGTGCTGCAGCTCGAACGCCTCCGCTCGGAGCGAAAGCAGCGGCTCAAGCCAAGTTCCTACCGCGGCAGTCTACTGAGAATGCGCTGGTCTGTTGGCGATCCTGATCAATGGCTTGAGCGCTGGCTCCCGCGGGTGCGCTTCATGTTCACCCCGGCCTTCATCGCGGTGTCGGTGGTGCTCTTCATGGTCTACGCCGCCGTGTGCATTGCCCGGTGGCCCGAGCTCGGCGCGGCAATCACTACACTCTACACGCCGAGTCAATATACGCTCGGCTTCGTCCTCACCCTCTACCTCACGGCTATTGGCATCATCGTGGTCCATGAGTTGGGCCACGCCTTCGCCTGCAAGTACTTCGGTGGCGAGGTGCACGAGATGGGGGCCATGCTCATCTACTTCGAACCGGCCTTCTACTGCAACGTGAATGATGCGTGGACCTTTCCGGAGTTGAGCCACCGGCTCTGGGTCACCGCCGCGGGGTCATGGATCCAGCTCGTGTTTGGTGCCTTCGCCGCGATGGTGTGGTGGCTTGCCGCGCCTGGGACACTGGTGTCGCAGGTGGCGCTGGCGGCGGTCCTCATCGGTGGGATCACCACGATCCTGGCC
Organism: Gemmatimonadales bacterium; assembly: GCA_041576235.1. GTDB lineage: Bacteria > Gemmatimonadota > Gemmatimonadetes > Gemmatimonadales > GWC2-71-9 > JABDII01. The sequence continues at coordinate 9,569 of JBFGLJ010000087.1, forward strand.
AACGCCAACCCGCTGATTCCATTGGATGGCTACTACGCACTGAGCGATTGGCTCGAGATCCCAAACCTCCGCCAGCGCGCATTCGGCTACCTCGCCTGGACGATCAAGCGGTACCTGCTTCGACTCGAAGTGCCCGAGCCCCCGGCCGACGCCAGGGAGAAGAAGGTGTTCGTGATCTTCGGATTGCTGAGCGCGGCATATATCTCGGCACTCCTCTTCTTCATCGGTGGCCTGGTGTTCGGCTGGGTCAGCCGTTCAATGGGCCTGCTGGGAGCCACCGCCTTCATTATCACAGTCTGGGCCATGGCCCGAAACGCGATTCGAAAGGCGGCGCGGGCGGTGGTCACCGCTCTTCGCGAACACCGTGATTTCTGGCGCCGCCGGACAACCGTGCTCTGGGGATTGGGCGGTGTGGCGACACTTGTGCTCATCGGCCTCGTCCCGTGGCCCATGACCGCGCGGGGTCAGTTCACCGTGGCCGCCTCCCCCACCATCACGCTCGTTGCCGCGACGGATGGGGTGGTCGAGCAGGTGTTCGCGCGCGAGGGGACGCGTGTCGATGCCGGGGCACCGGTGCTTCGACTCCGGAACTTCGCCCTCGAGCGCGAAGCCGCACGCTACCGGCGAGCGGCGGATTCGCTTGACCTCGAAGCCTTTCGAGCAAGGGCCTCAGGGAGGGGCGAGGCCGCTCTGGCCCAGCGCCTCTCGGCCGAACGAGACCAGGCCCGGGCGGAACTCGATGGGATCGAGGGCAGGATTAGAGCCCTCACGATTCGATCACCGTTCCCCGCCGTGGTTGCGACCACCAGGCTCGAGGAGTACGTCGGCCGCTACTATGAGGGCGGTGATTCGGTGGCCACCCTCATTGGCACGGGACCCATGGAAGCACGCATCCCCCTGGGCCGCGCTGGGGCGAGTCTGGTTGAACCGGGTCACGTCGTGCGCCTGGTGAGCGTGGCTGATCCCGGCGCTCCCTTCAAAGGGGTGCTCACGGGGGTGGCCGCAGCCGCGAATGGCGACAGCGAGCGGGCCCTCGAGGTCCGGGTGCGGTTACCGGCCGATGTGGATGGAGGGGTCTGGCGCCCTGGGGTGACGGGGGAGGCCAAGGTCACGTTTCGGCGGTCCACTATTGCCGGGGCGCTTTGGTGGGCGCTTCGGAGTCGGATACGGGGGGACTTGTTGCTGTAGCGTTCATCGCGAGACCGGTGGTGAGGGTCGTCACGATAAAGGGGAGGAATCATGAAAGGCTCGGTGCTGGCAGTCGCGCTGGGGGGATGCTTCGCCATGGGAGCGTGCAAGCCGGGAGTACCGCCGCTCACGGTCCAGGGGATAACCGTCGGATGTGACCTTACCCTGAATCGAGATTCACTGGTCGCGTTTGCGCAAACCAGACTCCGATATCGAGGACTCGGACATCAGAACGGCGGCGGACACCGGGCCAATCTCCGCCTCGAGACCCGCGGGCCGGCTCGGCTGGGGCCGGCGAATGCGACCGTGTGGCCGGTCGTGAATGGGCACAACTCAAGCGACCCGGACGGTCGGATCATCGCAAGAGTCTGGATCGATCCCACCTTCCAGGATGCCGCCTCGCCCACCGGTACTGGCCTGCGAGGGTACTTTCCCCTCGACCTGCCTCCCGATACGAGCTGGGTGATGATCTGCAAGGATCCCACGACACCAACCGGGTGGACGTCCTTGATCATTCCGTTTCTCCGAAGCGAGGCGCTCCGATTGCATCAACCGACGGACGTGCTTGTCGGTGACGGGAAGAAGCACGCGGAGGCTCGCTGGCAGGCCTCATCCCAAGAGCATCTCTGCGTATCGTGCAAGCGATACGGCTGGTGCGAACTCCAGGATTGAAATCGCCACCCGAACGGCGGGCCCCCGGAGCGGTATCTGCGTCCCCTCCGGGGGTCAGACGCTCTGGGCCGCAACTTGCCGGGGCGACAATCCTGCCCTGAGGTTCGGGGCTACCGATCGTCAATTCCTTGCGACGAATCGGAGGAGCCTTTAGGCTAGGGTCGAACCTAGTCCTGTTTTCCATTGGGGCCTCCGCCCCAA
>JBFGLJ010000088.1:0-11553 GCA_041576235.1 Gemmatimonadales bacterium
CGCGCGCCCGGGCGCACGGTCGTGACGGCAGGGGCCGAGAACGTGACGGCAGAGATCGAAGTCGAAGTGCGTCCCAATCCGGTGCGCACCATCCGCATCGCCTCGGCGCCCGATGCCGTACGGACGGGTGACGTGGTGCGTCTCAGGGCGGAGCTCATGGATGCCGCTGGGCGCACGCTCTCAGGCGTGCCGCTCGAGTGGAGTGTGGGAGGTGCTGGTGCCGATGTGCATGCGGGCGATCGCTTCGTGGCGGAGCGACCGGGCACGTATCCGGTGACGGCAACGGTCGGCGCGGTATCGGCGACCGGTGCCATCACGGTCGTCGGCCGTCGTGACGGACGGAGCATCACGACGGTGGCACGGGCGAAGCTCCCGGGGGAGGCCCAGGCCGGCGAGCTCTGGCCGGTGGGCGACGTCGTGTACGTCACCACGATCATGTCGGGCGGGAAGGTCTACGTGTTCGACGTCAGCGACCCGGCGGCGCCCGTGCTCACGGACTCGCTGGTGGTGGACGGACGGATCGTGAACGACGTGATGACGACGGCGGACGGCCGGATCGGGGTGATCACGCGAGAGGGGGCGAGCACCAGACGGAACGGGCTCGTGTTCTTCGACGCCTCGGACCCCCGTCACCCCAAGGTGATCTCGGAGTTTACCGAGACGGTGTCCGGTGGCGTCCACAGCGGGTTCGTGGATGGCCGTCACGTGTATGTCACCGACGACGCCACGGGCTCGCTTCGGATCATCGACTTTTCTGATCCCATGCGTCCCCGACAGGTAGGGCGCTGGGAGATCCCCCGCGACACGTTGACGGTGCAGGACGTGCTCGGCCTGGTCAATATCGCGCCCCAACGCTACCTCCACGACCTGTACGTCAAGGACGGACTCGTGTACCTCGCCTACTGGCGGGACGGGTTGGTGATTTTAGATGTGGGGAACGGTGTCAGGGGAGGCAGCATCGAGAATCCCACGTTCGTGAGCCAGTTGACCTATGCCCACGCCGGCCTCTACCCGCCCGGGTTTATTGCGGGCACGCATGCCGTATTCCGCCATGGGGACCTGGTGTTCGTGGGTGACGAGTCGTACCCCGGGACCGTGGATCTCGAGGCGAGGTCGGCCTTCCCGACCCGCGGCCTGCTCCATGTGGTCGACGTGAGCGACATCGCGCACCCGCTCCTCGTGGCGTACTGGGATCCCATCGAGTTCGGCGTGCACAACTTCTGGGCCGAGGGGGACCTGCTGTACATGGCGGCCTACGACGGCGGCGTGCGGGTGCTCGACATCTCGGGCGAGCTCCGTGGCGACCTGGGCCGGCAGGGCCGGCTCATCGGGCACCTCCCGACCGGCGCCTTGGACGGCTACCGGCCGAATGTGACGCTCGCGTGGAGCGCGATTCCGCACCGGGGCCACGTCTACATCAGCGATATCAGTTCGGGGTTGTGGGTGGCGAGGGTGGGGCGGTGAGATGTGAGACGTGAGACGTGAGTTGTGAGTCGGGAGACGTCGGTTATCGGTCGTTGAGGGCTGTTCGGCGAGGACTAACGACTGAGGACTCACGTCTCACGTCTATCAATCCTCCGCCGTGAGATCGGCCAGCACCTGCTGGGCCTCCTCCAGGTCGTCGTCGTTGACCACCATGACCGACGCGCCCTGGGCGGTGGTGCCGATCAGATTCTCGCCCTGGATCACGGACTCGATACCGGCCGCCTCGAGCGCGGTGTGGGCCGAGTAGGCCAGGCTCAACGATACGGTGCGGAGGACTTCCTTCATTCGGGCACAATGGCCCGCCTAGGCGCCGAGCGCAACCGCGCTCTTCGGGGGTCTCAGGGAATCCGTTCGACGGGCGACACCTCGCCCTTGAGGCTGGCCACCGTCTGTCGCGCACGATCGACCAGCACTTGCGCGTTCTCGTCACCGTCGCGCCAGGCGTCGATGAATTTCTGATACATCGCGATGGCCTGGTTTCTGTTCCCCAGTTGCTGGTAGAGCGCCCCGCGCTCGGCCCAAGACAGGATGAGCAGCCCGGTGACTTCGGTTTTTGCGGGACCCAAGCGCACACCATGATCCAGGCGCTCATAGGTCTCGACCGCGCCGCTTGGGTCGCCCAGGCGGCTCCTGAGCCACGACCAGGCGTATGTCTCGATGAACTCGTCCTCGCTGGCGAATGTCGTGCCTCCACCAGGCTCCTGAGAGCCCGCGAGCAAGGCTCTGGCCTGGGCGCTGTCTCCCCGCGCCAGCGCGAGCCCGGCGCGTGCGCTGGGCCAGCGGTCGCGGTCGATGTAGTCGACGAAGTGGGCCAAGAGTGCGGTGTCGCCAGAAGTGAGATATGCCATCAGAAAGGGTGAGGTAGGATCCTGGCTGTCACTCTCACCGGCCAGAACCCTCCGATAGGCAACGGAATCGTCCACGGATTCCCGGAGCAACCGGAGCAACTCCCGGCCGGCCCGGCTCACGTGGGCGCTATCGGTTCCCGACTGCGCCACCCTGTAAAACTCGACAAAGGCCATGACAACGGGCTTTGGAAGCGCTATCCCGTAGAGCGGCAGGGTGTCGATCGGCACCGCCCGAAGGAGCCGGTTGAGCATTTCTACGTCTTCCCGGGGATGGCCCGCCGCAGCGGGGATACCGACCAGAGCAGCATAAGGTTCCCACTCGGCCAATGAGGCAGAATCGGACAGCCCTGCGATAGCCGCACGCGCCGGTTCCAACGCGTCGGCGAATTTGCCTTGGCCATACAGGCTCAAGGCCTCGAGGCCCAAGGCCCGGGACTCGAGCCCGAGGTTCCGGAGGAAGGCCGCCTGGTTGCCGGCCTCCCGCCACCGTCCTTGCTGTACCAGGATGTCCGCCAACTGCGTCCGGGCCAGCACCGTGTTGGGCGAGGCGGACACCCACTGGTAGGCCGCTGCGACCTGCGAATCCGCCGCCGCCCGCCGGAGCTCGGCGAGAGTTTCTCCGCCGAAACGCCCTTCGAGCTCATCCGGTGTGCCATAGACTGCGCTGTCCCGGAGGCACACATAGGACTGCTCTGGTATGCTGCAGGTCCCCCAGCTTTGCACGATGTGCAAGTACGCGAGGGTATAACTGGGATCCAGGCTCTGCGCCCTTCGAAAGGCGGCCAGCGCCGTGCCGATGTTCCCCAGGGTGTCGGGATGCGGAAAATGGGTGCTCCCGTGGTGGTAGTGGGCCTCGCCCAGCTGGAACCAGGCCTCGACGTCGGTCGAGTCGCGGGCGATGAGCCGCTCCGCGATGGATCGGGCCTTCCGCAGCTGGTCGCTCTCGTACGCCGAGTGGAACTCGACCAGCAGTTTGATCCGGGGCGGGAGCGCCTGGCTGTGCGCCTCCGCCTTGGCGATGAACTGGCGCCGCTTCTTGGGGTCGCTGCCGCCGGGCCGCCACCCTTCGTTGTTGCGGAGTCCGATGTATGCGAGGGCAAACGTCGAATCGAGTTCCACGGCGCGCGCGAAATAGACGTCGGCGGAATCGGTGTCGAACGCCTGGAGGGCGACGCTGCCTCGGAGGTAGGCCCGGTAGGCTTCGAGCGAGCGGGTGGTCTGGGTCACCAAGCCGGGCCGGAGACGGACCGGGGCGCCGCTCACCCGGAGGATCTTGGCCGTCAACGAGTCGAACGACACCCGCGGATCGGCCGTGCGCTCGACCCGGACGATCTCCGTCGCCAGCCGGTCGCCCGAGCCCACATCGTGCACCTTGGCCTCGAACGCCAGCGAGTCGCCCTCCCGGCGGATGTCACCCAGCACCAGGGTCCCCACCTTGGCGCGGCGGGCCATGGCCTGTGCCCGGTCGAAGTCGAGGTCCTGCGGGTCCCGGACCTCGCTTCGCCGCATGAGCGACGCGGTGCGCTCGTCGTCGAAGACCGTGAGGTCCTCCCAATGCGAGAGCCCGAGGCCCAGGAGGTTCATGGATGCCTCCTGGAGCCAGTCGTTGGCGGGGTCGCCGGTGCGGTTCTGGAAGGGAAAGACGATGAGGCTCTTCCTGGGGTCCACCGATGTCCCGCCGTCGGGCCAGAGCAGCACCGCGGCCACCACCGCCGCCGCCCCGACAGCGCCCGCCAGCAGGATGCGGCGACCGGCCCGCGTCGTGCGCGCCGGGGTCGCCCGCGCGCCCTCGATCGCGGCGCGGAACTCGGCGGCGGTCTGCACCCGGTCCGCCGGATCCTTGGAGAGCGCCCGGGCGATGACGTCGCTCGCTCGGGCCGGCGTCGCCCGCCGGAGCTCGCTCACCGGTCTCGGCGTCTCCGTCAGGTGGGCGGCCACCATCGCCTGGGCCGTGGGCGCGTCGAATGGCGGTTGGCCCGCCAGCATCTCGTAGCCCACCACCGCCAGGGCGTAGATGTCGGCCCGGGCGTCGACATGGCGCTCACCGGCCGCCTGTTCCGGTGACATGTAGCCCGGCGTCCCCACCGAGAGGCCCGTGCCGGTGAGGCGCTCGCCGCCCTTCACCTCCAGCAGCGCCCGGGCGATCCCGAAGTCGGCGAGCACCGCATGGTCGCCCTCGAGCAGGATGTTCTCCGGCTTCAAGTCCCGATGCACCACGCCGTGCTCGTGGGCGTGCGCCAGCGCGTCCGCGACCTCGCCCAGGATCCGGAGGCTGAAGTCGACCGGCAGACTCCCCTCCTTCTCCATCCGGTCGCGGAGGGATTCCCCGGCCACGTAGGGCATGATGTAGTAGAGCAGATTGTCGCTGCTGCCCGCGGTGAGTACCGGCAGGATGTGCGGGTGTTGGAGATGGGCGGTGACCTCCATCTCCTGCTTGAAGCGGGCGAGACTGACTTCGCTGGTGAGCTCGGGCGGGAGGACCTTGACCACGACCTGTCGGTTGAGCGACACCTCGGTTGCCAGGAAGAGGCGGCTCATGCCGCCACTCTTCATTTCCTGCTCGATGGTGAACGCGTCACCCAGGGCGGCCTGCAGGCGGCCTGACAGTTCGGGCAGCACTCCGCTCCGAAGCCAAGAGACCCTTGAAGCTACGGCCCGAACGCCGGGGGGGCCAGAAAACGCGCTCAGTCCGCGCGCCGGAACCGCCTGGCCGCGAGCCAGAGCAGCGCCGGACCCATCGCCGCGAGCCACAGCAGCTGGGGCCAGAGGTGCTCGATCCCGGTGCCCTTCAAGAACACGCCGCGGATGATCTCGAGGAAATGGCGGAGCGGGTTGAGCAGGGTGAGCCACTGGAACGGCTCCGGCATGCTCGCCACCGGAAACATGAACCCGCTCAGGAGAATGACCGGCATGAACACCAGGAAGCTCGCCATGAAGGCCTCCTGCTGGGTGTTCGAGACGGTCGAGATCAAGAGACCGGCGCCGAGCGCGGGCAACAGATAGAGGACACTGCTCAACACCAACAGCAAGAGGCTCCCCCGGAGCGGGATCCCGAACCAGAGGAGGGCCACCACCGTGATCACGGTCAAGTCCGCGAGACCGATGATGCCGAAGGGCAGGGTCTTGCCGGCGATCAGCTCCCCCGGGGTGAGCGGGCTCACCCTGAGCTGTTCGAGCGTGCCGATCTCGCGCTCCCGGACCACCGCGAGCGAGGTGAGCAAGAGCGCCACCAGCATGATGATCACCCCGATCACCGCTGGCACGTTGTAGTTCCGGCTCGCGAGATCGGGATTGAACCAGGCCCGCTCCTCGAGCGCCAACACGCTGGCCGGATCCCGTTCGGCCGACCGGGCGCCAAAGCTCGCCACGATCCGTTCGGCGTAGCCCCGCGCCACCAGGGCCGTGTTGGAGTTGGTGCCGTCGAGCAGGATCTGCACCGAGGCACCCTGGCCGGTCTCGAGATCGCGCGAGAAATCCTTGGGGATCACGAGCCCCACGATGGCGTCACCATGGTCCAGGGCCCGCACCAGGTCGCCCGGGCGCTCGGAGGCATCGACCACTTGGAAATACCCGGAGGCCACGAAGGCATCCACCAGCTCGCGCGAGACCTGAGAGCGATCGTGGTCTACGACATACGTGGGCGTGTTCCGGATGTCGGTCGACACCGCGTAGCCGAACACGATCAGCTGGATCATGGGTGCCACGAAGATCACCCGCCGCATCCGGGGATCGCGGAAGAGCTGACGGAACTCCTTCCGGAGCATCTCGAGCACCCGCTCGACCATTGCGTTGCCCATCAGCCGATCCGCTTCCGGAAGATCCGGGTCGCGAGCGCCAAGCCCACCACCGCGAAGACGATCATCAGGAGCCCCTGCACCCGCAGCACCTCGACCCCTACGCCCTTGAGGAAGATTCCCCTTGTCACCACCAGGAAGTAGCGGGCCGGCACCAGGTAGGTCACCGCCTGGAGCGGAGCCGGCATCACCTCGATCGCGAACATGAACCCGCTCAAGAGAAAGGCCGGCAGGAAGGTGGCGATCATGGCCAGCTGGGTGGCCAGCACCTGGCTCTTGGCCACGGCGGAGATGAACATGCCGAGACCCAAGGCGCCGATCAGGAACGCGGTGGCCAGGATCATCAGGAGTACGGCGTTTCCCCGGAACGGCACCCCGAACAGGAGCACCCCGGTCAGCGTCACCACCACCACGTCGATCAATCCGATGACCAGATAGGGCGCCAACTTCCCCAGTACCACCTCGAGCCGGTGCACCGGAGTGGCGGCCAGCTGCTCCATGGTGCCCCGTTCCCACTCCCGAGCGATGGTGAGCGAGGTGAGCATGGCGGCGATCACCATCATGATCACGGCCACCAACCCGGGCACGATCATGTTCCGGCTCGAGAGGTCCTCGTTGTACCAGACCCGGCTCTCGCCAGTGAGGGGGAGGGCGACCCGCTGCCCTTCCACCGCGATGGCGGTCGAGTACGAGAGCGCCACCGCACGGGTGTAGCCCAAGACGATGCTCGCGGTGTTGGCGTCGCTCCCGTCCACCAGGGCCTGGAGCGATGCGGGACTCTCTCCACCCATGTCTTCCGCGAAATCGGGCGGCACCACCAGCGCCAGGAGGATCCGGCCGCGCTCCATCAGGGGGCCGATCGCGTCCGGGCGCTCCAGGGTCTCGACCACGGTGAAGTACCCCGACGACCGAAACGCGTCGATCAGCTCTCGGCTGGCCCGGGTCCGGCTCTGGTCCAGCACCGCGGTGGGGATGTCGTCCACGTCCCAGGTGATGGCGTAGCCGAACAGGATCACCAACAGCACCGGAAGCAGGAACCCCAGCGCCAGACTCCGCGGGTCGCGCCGGAGCTGGATGGCTTCCTTCCGGGCGATGGCCCAGAAGCGGGTGGGGGAGAGAGTCATGAGACGTGAGTCATGAGTCATGAGACGTGAGTCGAATAGTCCTCAGTTGTCAGTCCTTCAGGGATGGTTGAGATGCGCGCGGAGCCACACCTAAGGGGACTGGCGACTCACCACTCAAGACTCACGACTCATTTCTCACCAACGCGACAAACACATCCTCCAGCGCGGGGCTGATGGGCTCGATGCGCCCCACCTCGAAGCCGCCGCGGGTGAGTGAGTCGCGAATGATCCGCCGGCCCGATTCGGCTTCGTTCATGGTCGCATGAATCCGGCGGCCGAACATGGCCGCATCCACCACACCCGGCGCCTCGAGCAAGGTGCTCACCGCTCGGGGCGGGTCGCTGGTCTCGACCTCGAACATCGGGGCCTTCGTTCCGGAGCGAAGCGCGGCGGGTGTATCGAGGGCGATCAACCGACCCCGGTTCATGAGCGCCAACCGGTGACAGTACTCGGCTTCTTCCATGTAGTGGGTCGAGACGAACACGGTGGTCCCCGCGGCCGACAACTCGTAGATCAAGTCCCAGAACCGCCGCCGCGAAATGGGATCCACACCCGAGGTGGGCTCGTCCAGAAACAGTGTGGGCGGTTGGTGGAGCACCGCGCATCCCAGGGCCAGCCGCTGCTTCCAGCCGAGCGGCAGCTCGCCCGTCAGCCGATCACGGTGCTCGGTAAGCCCGGCCATCTCGAGCACCCAGTCGCGCCGCTCGGCCCGGCGCTCGCGTGGAACACCATAGAGTCCCGAGAAGAAGCGGATGTTTTCCTGGACGGTGAGATCGGCGTAGAGCGAGAACAGCTGCGACATGTAGCCGATCCGCTGCTTGATGGCGTTGGCCTGGGTCCGGATGTCGAGCCCGGCCACCCCGCCGCTTCCCGCGGTGGGCGTGATGAGTCCGGTCAGCATCTTGATGGTGGTGGTCTTGCCGGCGCCGTTCGGGCCCAGGAAGCCGAAGATCTCGCCGGCCGAGACCTCGAAGCTCACCCGGTCGACGGCGGTGAACTCGCCGAAGCGTTTGGTGAGTTCGCGCACGGAGACCGCGGTGCCAACTCCTCTCATACCGTAGCTCCCCGGATCCGGCTCATGAATACGTCCTCCATCGAGGGGGTCACGCTCTCGATGGCGTGGACCTCAAATCCGCCGGCCTGGAGGCGCGCTCGCAGCACCGAGGTGTGGGCCGGGTCGGAAAGGGTCACGTGGAGCCGGTCGCCGAACACCGCCGCCTGCTCGACGCCCGGCGAGTCCCTCAGAACGTCGCGCGCCTCTCGGAGCCGCTCGACCTCGATGGCGATGACCTTGTGGTTGAGTTCGGCTTGGAGGTCCGCCGGCGGGGCCAGTGCCACCGCCCGGCCTTCATTCACGAGCGCCACCCGATCGAAGCGCTCGGCCTCGTCCATGTAGGCCGTGCTCACGATCACCGTGACCCCGCCGGCCACCATCTCGTGCACGATGAGCCAGAGGTCGCGTCGCGAGATGGGATCGACGCCGAAGGTGGGCTCATCCAGCAAGAGAATGAGCGGCTCGTGGATGAGAGCGCACGAAAGTCCCAGTTTCTGCTTCATGCCGCCCGAGAGTTGTCCGGCCAGGCGGTCCTGGAATGGACCCAGGTTCGAGAACCGGAACAACCGCTCGAGACGGGCGGCGCGCTCGCCGCCCGCCCCCCGCTTGGGCACCCGGTAGAGATCGGCGTAGAATTCGATGTTCTCGCGGACGGTCAAATCGGTGTAGAGCCCGAAGCGTTGAGACATGTAGGCCAGATCGACCTTCACGGCCTCGGGATCCTTGACGACACTGATCCCATTGAGCAGCGCGTCGCCGGCCGTAGGGGTAAGCACCCCCGCCAGCATGCGAAGGGTCGTGGTCTTGCCGGAGCCGTCGGGCCCGACCAGGCCGAACAGCTCGCCCCGGGCCACATCGAAGCTCAGATCGTCGACCGCCACAACCTCGCCGAACCGCTTGGTGAGCCCCTCGACGCTGACCATGGGATCGGTCATGGCGCGTCGAGATCGATGCGCACGTCCGCCGGCATGCCGGGCTTCAGCACCTGCATCGAATCGCCGGTCACCCGCACCTTGACCATGTACACCAACCGCACCCGCTCCTCGGCCGTCTGCACACTCTTGGGCGTGAACTCGGCCTCGTTGGCGATGTACATGACCTCGCCCGGGTAGCGCTGATCGGGATAGGTGTCCGAGGTGATCGAAGCCTGGGCCCCTAGATGCACGGCGCCAAGACGATTCTCGGGCACATAGACCCTGACCCACCGGTCGCCCGGGTCCATCAGGGTGACCACCGGCACGCCCGGGCCCACGATCTCGCCCGGTTCACGGTGCCGGACCGTGACGATGCCGTCGAAGGGGGCGGTGATGGCGCGGTCGGCGAGCGCCGCTTCGATGCTGGCGACCGCGGCTTCGGCCTGGGCCACCTGGGCCCGCTGGGCCTGGATCCGCTCGCGGCGGGGGCCGGTCTCGACGAGGCGGAGCTGCTCCGACACTTGCGTGTGCCGGCTCTTGGCCACGTCCAGCGCCACCTGCGCTCGATCGAACGCTTCCAGGCTCACCGCGCCGCCGTCGTAGAGCCGCTGGGTTCGATCGAACGCCTGCTGGGCGTCGTCGAGCTGGCGGGCCGCGGCGTCGAGTCCGGCCCTGGCCTGCCCGATCTCCTCGGCGCGCGAGCCGCGTATGAGTTCATTGAGGAGTGCCTGTGCGGCGACGACGTTCGCCTTGGCCTGCCTGAGCCGCGCCTCGGCTTCCTGGATGTCGAGGCGCGCGATTTCTGCGCCTTCCTCGATGCTGTCGCCCTCGCGGGCGGTGATCGCATCGATGCGTCCGCTCGCGGGGAAACCGAGCCGGGCCTCGGTGGCTTCGACCGTGCCGGACGAAAGGAGGGCGTCGCTGGGTCCGCCATCCCGGAAGAGGACGAGCCAGAGGACCAGGAGCACCAGCGCGACGGCCACCGGTGGAATCACTCGCTTGGGGCCGCTCATGGTGTGGTCTCCAGGTTGGCCCCGACCCAGGCGGTGGTGAGTACGCCCGTGGCGCGGGCCAGTTGCGCCCGGGCCACCAGGTGGCCGTAGCGGGCTCCGGCCAAGTCGGCGCGCGCGGCGAGCAGATCGGCTTCGGCCTCGAGGTAGTCGGTTTGGGTGCCGGCGCCGGTCTCGAGCACCAGCCGCTCGACCCTCACCACCTCGGTGAATCCAGCCACGGCTCTCTCGAGGCTTCGGACCCGGGCCAGCGATTCCTCCACCGCCGAGTAGGCGCGATCGACGTGGTGGGCTGCATCGAGTTCGGCTAGCCGCAGCTCGTCTTGTTGGGCGGCCGCTGTGGCCTCGGCCTGGGCGATGCGATTGCGTGTCGCAAAGCCGGTGAAGATCGGGTAGGAGAGTTGGATGCCGGCGTCCCACTCACTGGTGAAGTCGCCGCCGGCGCTGCCGCGGTCGATCAGGTGACCCACCAGCGAGAGCGAGGGCCACCGGGCGCCCTTCGCGGTTCGGGTGCCGGCGTGGGCGGCCAGCACGCGGTGCCTGGCCCGCTCGACCTCCGGGCTCGACGACACCGCCTGGTCCACCGCCCGATCACGATCGGGCAGCGTGGAATCGCCGAGTGCGACCGGACGGAGCCCGACGTCGGCAGACTGACCGACCGGCGCCGCGATCAACCGCGCGAGCGCGCGCCGGGTCACCTCGAGACCGGTCGCGAGCTTCACCCGAACCGCTTCCGCCTCCGCCACCGCCGCGTCGGCGCGGAGCACCATGACTTCTGCGCCGCGGCCTGCGTCCAGCAATTGATTGGCGCGCTCCCGTTCGGCGGCGAGTGCGGCCAGGCGCCGGTCATGGGCTTCGAGCACGTCGCCTTGGGCCAGCACCTGCACGTAGGTGGTGACCACCAGTTCGATGAGTCGCTGCTCGGTCGCGGCGAGGGCCGCCAGGGCCGCGTCCATGTCCGAACGGGCTTGGCCAATGCGGGCCCCGCGGGCGCCGCCGTCGAAGAGGGTGAAGGACAGAGTGACGGCTCCCTGGACCAGGGTCTCGTCGAAGGGCGGCGTCAGCCCCGGGGTGAACCCATGGATCGGGGTCACGATCATGGGCTCTTCGAATTGGGTGGCGGCGGCGGCGAGGGTGAGGCTCGGAAACCAGGCCGCCTGGGCCACCCCGACCCCTGCGCGGGCCGCCTCGCGCCGGTTGGTGGCGGCACCCACGGTGGGGTAGTTGGCGAGGGCCCGCTCGACCGCGCTGGTGATGGTGAGAAGGTCGGCCGGTCCGTCTTGCGCCACGAGCGTCCCCCCAAGGAAGGGGAGGGAAGCGAGCG
>JBFGLJ010000089.1:0-11539 GCA_041576235.1 Gemmatimonadales bacterium
CTCGGCCCCCGCCCCTCCGGCCCGGTCAACCGTACGGTCCGCCCGTCTTCCAGCGAGTGGGCCTCGAGGCCCGCGAGTGGCACGTCCGCGTCGGGCGGACCCAGAGTCACGGGGCCCTGGAGGGGCAGTTGGGCCACGGCCCGAAGAGGGGAGTTCGGGGCGGTGACCAGCCACGCCTGGTATGCGCGGCGCTCGCGCTCGACAGAAACGGAAGACTGGGCGGCCGCTTCCGCAGCCGTCCAGAGTAGCAACGCGGCCGTCATCACCCGCACCCCACTGGTCATACCGCGAATGCTATAAAGACAGGTGGGTCACGAGCAATGGAGCGGTCGTTGGCTGTTGGCGCGTGGGCCGGCCTACCACCGCCAGAAGCGGGCAGGCGAAAAGGGCGAGAGGTCGGGAATGTCGAGGCCCGCGGGACCAGCGCCCCCGAGGAATCGGGCCATGATGACACCGGTGATGGGTGACATGAGAATACCATTCCTGCCATGGCCGGTCGCGTGCCAGAGGCCCTCGATGTCGGGGTCGGGACCCAGAATGGGCAACCCGTCAGGGGTCACGGGCCGAAGCCCGGTCCAGTACTTGGTGATGTCGTGTTGGGCAAGGGGCGGCCAGAGGCGGGTAGCTCGTCGGTAGATCCCAGCAAGACCCTCCCGCGTGGCGCGCAGGTCGTATCCGGCGTGTTCCATAGTCGAGCCGGCGATGACCTCCGTCCTTCGCACGACCAGGTACCCGCCGGCGCCAAACACTACTGAAGGAGGCGCCGGTTGTGGACAGGGCAGGGCGATCATCTGCCCCCTCACCGGCTCGACCGCCACCGGGCGGGCGAGCCCGCGAATGGCGCCAGACCAGGCGCCGGCCGCGAGAATCACCTGCTCTGAGCGATACGCATCGTGCTTGCCCGTGACCCCGACGATCCGATCGTCGGCGCGGTTCACCTCGGTGACGGTGTCCTGCACCACGACGGCGCCCCGGCGTTGGGCATCGGCCAGGAGTGCGGCCACCAAACGCCGGGCGTCGATGACCCCGTCGCCGTCGGCCCACAGGGCGCCGTGGGCGTCCCTGAGGATGGGCCACCGGGCGCGCACTTCTTGAGTGGATAGCCGTACGGCTGGGTGGCCGCGGGCGGCTTGCCAGGTGCGATCTCGCTCGAGCGATTCGGATTCGGTCTCGCTCAGGGCCAGGTGCACGACACCCGAGAGGTCGAGTCCCGGGTCGAGGCCGGACTCGTTGAGTTCGGCGGCGAGACTGGCGTGCCGGTAGAGCGCGGCCAGTCCCAAGGGGAAGAGCGCGGGATTCCCGGACGCTTCGATGTGGGGGGCCAGGATCCCTGCGGCTGCGGTCCAGGCCTCGCCCCGCCCGCCCCGGGGAGCTCGTTCGAGAACCAGGACGTGCCGGCCGAGTCGGGCCGCCTCTCGGGCGCACGCCGCCCCGATGGCGCCGCCACCCACTATTATAACATCGTATGGATGAGGCACTTAGAAGCCAACGAAACTTTTTGAAACGTTGCGCGTACGGGGTTCGGACGACCACCGGGAGGGAAATAGCATGATCCGCAAGCTCATTGGGTATGCGGTGTTCGCCTTGGTGGCGATCTTCGCGATCAAGATCGGGTTCGGGCTGCTCGGGCTGGTGTTCAGCCTGTTTTGGGCGGTCTTGGTCCTGGCGTTTGTGGGCTTCGTCTTCTTCCTGATCCTCAGGCTCCTGAGCCCGCGAAGCGCCGACAAGGTGGAGGACATGATCAAGGGAAAGAAGTCAGCCTAGTCGGAGGTCTAGCTCCAAATCGCCAGGTTTCACCGCGCCCGTTCGTGGGGGTGATGCGGCTCTCACCGAGCTGCTCCGGACGGAGTGTCATCCACGTGAATTGCTTGGAGCGAACCGCGCAAACGACCAAGTGTGGCTTCGCCTAAGGAAGCCGAGAGATCGTGCTGCTCGAATGGATCCGAGGTGTACCTGTATACCTGTTCCAGCCCATCCTCGCTCCGAATGTAGTGAAGATCGTCGAGCACGACCGACGTGATCCCGCCTCGGTGCGCTGGCGCCCATGCCGGTAGCCAGGGCTTTGCGTTGAGCTGAGCGTAGGCCGGCGCCCTTGGCGCGGCATGGGTCTCCGGCCGCGATGCCCAGTACCCAGAGAGCGACTGGCCGGGGAACACTGTGTTGTTGATTCCGACCAGCTCGAGGACGGTTGCCGGAATGTCGCGGAGCGACACCGGCTTTGCCACCCGCATTCCTTGAGGCACGTGGGGAGGGAGAACCATGACCAGGGGCACACGGATCGAGCTCATGAATAAGCTCACTCCGTGTCCCGCTACCTCCGCTTGGTTTTCCGCGAACTCCTCGCCGTGGTCCGATGTCACGATGACAAGCGTATTGTCGAGGAGTTCTCGTTCCGCCATGCGGGCAAATAGGGATTGGAGTTCGGTGTCCAGGTAGAGAATCTCCCCGTCGTACAGGTCAATCAGAGGCTGGCGGATGGCCGGGTTCCGGGCCCCATGGCGGGATGCTCGTATGTAACGGGTGCCAAATGCGCCCGGCAACTCCGGGTGTGGTACGTAGGGGTCATGGGCTTCCATATAGTTCAAGAACGCAAAGAATGGCCGGTCGGGCTGGTCGCGTTGATCTGCCCAGGCCAGAAACGCTGCGCTGATCTCAGGCGCGCTTTTCGCCTCATTGGCGAGCATCTCCCAAGCGGGCGACCAACGGCTTAGCCTCAGCCAGCGATGGACTGTGCGCAGAATGCTGGAGTTCGTCGCGAACATTGACAACGAAAAGACGTGGTCTTGGTAGACGGTGAAGCCCCGGCCGATCCCGGTCGCGGACTGCGTCCATCCGAGATTTGCCACGAATCCTGCTGTTTCGAAACCATGGTTCCGCAGCTGCTCGGCGAGGGTCGGGAACGTGTCATCGAGGGGCTGCTCGGCAGTCGCTTCGTGCTCGTGCGGATGCCGTGCTGTGAAGAGCGTGGCATGGGAAGGAAGCGTCCAAGATGACGGCGCGATGGCGTACTCGAATACGGTTCCGATCCTCGCCAGCTGCTCAAGAAACGGTGAGGTCGAGCGCTCGTAGCCGTGGAGACTCAGACTGTGGGCCCGCACCGTATCGAGAACGAGCAGGAGCACGTTGGGTATAGGACGCAGCTGCTCGGGGACTGGGCCCATATCCTGCTGCGACGGCCGAGACCAGACACTTTGCCCGACCCCAAGCACCCCGATGAGTGGGACCATGATGCCTACATACTTACGTGTTCTCCCAAGAAGCACGGTCGGTGCTCTCAGGACGAGCCGCATCAACGTGAGGGTAAGCCCAGCACCAAGTAACAAGGCAGCCAATGGGGTCAGTCCGATCCCGAGGAGACGGAGAAGGAGGTATGCCCCTAGCAGCGCAACGAGGAACGTGAGTTGGAGTGGCGGTGTTTTCCGTCCGAGTACACCTAAGATGAGGAGAAGCACTATGCTTAAGACGGCAAACGACACCCCGTTGGCAAGGGGTGCCAACCAGACGACCTCCCACGTGTATTGCCATCCCGGCATCGGTTGGATGAGTTGTCTCACCGCGGCAACCACAGCTTCACCGAATCCAGTCATGAGTCCGAAGAACAGGGCGATCAGAATGAAGTCACGTCGAGAAACTGGGATCGCCGAGGGCATGCCTAGCAATCGCCCTCCTTTGGCTATGAGTAGAGGGCCAAAGCGGACGATTCCCAGACCCAGGATCCCTACCGCGATCAAGAGCACACTGATCCGCAGCGCAATCGCCTTCCACAGCATTTGGTAATGACTCAGCGGGTGGGCGGCTTGTCCGGAGATGAGACTGTTGACAATCTCCACGCTGCGTCCGGCATATGCTGCCTCAATCACCTGAGGAACGAGCCACAGCGCGGTTCCCGTCCACAGAAGGACGAATGCCACGAGGAAAACACAGAATGTCCGTCTGCGGAGCATGGATGTCCAATGTGAGGAACGGGTGAAGAGTTACCCTTGGCGAGGGCCGAGTGTCATGTCCCGGAGCTTGAGGGTCATGGTCCCAAATGGAAAGCTCGACCGAATCTGGACCGGGATGCGGAGCGCATCGTCGGTGAGCCAGATTCTCGCCCGGGCCCGCTCGGCAAACATCCCACGGTCGCCGATGACCGGGTGGAGCACCAGGCACATGACCTTCCGCCCGTCCGGCAGCTTCATCTCCTCCCGCTTCTCGACCTTGACGGTGAGGGGGTTCTTGGCGTCGTCGAAGTAGCGCTTGAAGGTGTAAGTCTTCCCCACAATCAGGGGCGTCACCCGCATGAAGTAGAAAAAGGCGGCGTCGTCGAGCGGGGCTCGAGGCGTGGCCCTAGTCGTTTCCTTGCCGACCTCGCGATAGAATCCTGAGTCAGGGTAGATCTCG
The DNA here is from genome assembly GCA_041576235.1 of Gemmatimonadales bacterium. GTDB lineage: Bacteria > Gemmatimonadota > Gemmatimonadetes > Gemmatimonadales > GWC2-71-9 > JABDII01. The sequence continues at coordinate 4,384 of JBFGLJ010000089.1, forward strand.
TAGGTCCGGATCCGAAGATCATCTCCCTCATCGAGTTCCTTCCGCATTCTGAGGGAGACGAAGTCTGACGTTGTGGTCCACGACTCCAGTTTGTCCTTGAGTGTAAAGCCGAGTCCTCCACCTTCCAGTGCGAACTCGAAGCGGAAGGTCTCGACGCCCCTTAGGGTGTCCAAGCCGGACACCAGCATGTGGCCGTCGCCCAGTTTGATCATCCCGAGCTTGGCGTCGTATTCCAACCGCTCGCCTATGGCGAACGGGTAGTCACTGACCGCACGGGCGGGCTGCGGGGCATCCACCGATCCCGTGCTTGCGGCCTGCATGACGAGGAGGAGCGCGAGGCCGGTCATCGAGCGGCCGCCGGCGTTCGCCGGCCCCTCCGAGTGGACAACCTGGTGATGGTCTGGTCCGCGTCTCCAGCGGCCGGGGGCTCGGGCGTCGGGATGGAAAGGCCGCGGCTCTGCCTCCAGAGGTCCTGCGCGGTCCTCCAGGGTTGAATACGGCTGGCCCGTTGCCGGAGATCATGGCGCTCGACCGTTGGCACGCTTTCGATGCGCCGAGAGACCTTGGCGATCGTGCCCAGAAGCTCGGCATTGGCCGCCCATCCCTCGGACGTGAGGAACGGGCCGTCGGGGGGACCCAGGCGAAAGGCGTTGCGCACTGCGACCAACCGGGCCGCGAAATATCCACTCAGCACGTCGGAGACTCCGGGAACCGCGGCTCGCTTGCGGAAGAACACCGGCGCCCAGCGACGGACCCACCGGTGGGCCCGGGTGGGGGAGCCTTGGATCCTTGCCTCGGCAACCGCCAGATCGGCCCCGCTCTCCATCCGCCGCACCAGATCGGGAATCGTCGAGGCATCGTGGGTGAAGTCGGCCTGGAGCAGGACAACGAAGTCGCGCTTGGGCTTGTCGGTGAGGTCAACCGCATGACGGAGCAACGTCTCGACTGAGGCCGCATAGCCGCGGTGGTGAGACTGCCGATACAAGGTCAACGGTAAGAACTTGGTATACGGCACCAACACCTCGGCTGTGGCGTCGGTCGAGCCGTCGTCGCACACCAAGAGTTGGTACTCTCGGGGGAAGTCGCGGAAGACATTGCGAATCTTCCACAGCAAGACACCGATCGTCGATGCTTCGTTATAGGATGGAACGCAAACGTAAATCATAGGCGTAGGACTCTGGACTCAAGTCAACGAACGATAAACCGATGCCACCGCTCGGGCCATGAGGGCGTCGCTAAACTGAGCGACCCGCTCCGTGCCACGTCGCACCAGAGCCCGACACTCGTCCTCATCAGTCAAGATCCGGACCACCGCGCCGGCCAGATCAGCGGGGGATCCACCGGGGACCAGGACCCCGGCCCCGCCGGCCAGAATCTCCGGGATTCCTCCGACATCTGTCGCCACGACAGGGGTTTCCACCGCCAGGGCTTCGAGAATCGACACCCCCAGCCCTTCGGCCCGGGGCGCCGCCACCATCACGTCGGCCGCCCGCGTCACGGCCTCGGCCCGGGGAACATGTCCTAAAAGGTGGACAATGCCGCCGAGGCCAAGGCTGGCGATCCGGCCTTCCAGGCGGCGGCGATCTGGCCCCTCTCCCGCCAACACCCAGTGCAGAGACGGCAGTCGGGGTCGTGCGCACGTGGCGGTCTCGAGAATGACGTCGTGTCCCTTGGCGCCATCGAGCGCACCGACCACCACCGCGAGCGGGGTGTCAGGAGCGAGGCCCAACGCCCCTCTCGGGTCGTGGATCGAAACGCCGCGCGCTCGATCGAGGTCGATCCCGGAATGGATGACCTCGACTCGATCTCCGGGCACGCCGGCTTCGAGCAGTGTCTGGGCGACGGCATTTGAAATCGCGATCACCCGATGTGCCCGCTGCCACGTCCACGGTCGCCGGATTGGAAAGGCCGTGCGGCGGGTCACGACGAGAGGGCACTTGGAGAACCTAGCGATGGCGACGGCGAGCAAGAGGGCGTGGGAATCGTGGGCGTGAATGATATGGTGTCCGCTGCGGCATTCACTCCAAAGCGCCCACATTGCCCGTGGGTCGAGGCTCAGCCACCAGGCCGCGCCGTGGACCCGAAGCCCGCTTTCCTCGAGCCGGTGTGCAAGGGTGGAGTTTGCTCCCGTGATGACGGTCTGGTGGATGTGCTCGTCGCGGGCGAGCGCACGAGCCAAGAGCCATACCTGCTGTTGCCCACCGCGCCACTCCCGCCCCGACGCGATGTGGACCACCCGACGGTTCACCTGGCTGCTCCAGACGCGGGCGCGGTGAGGAGACCATCCTTGCACCATTTGTCACGAGGGCGCGAATGGGCCGGATATCGCCCTGTGAAGGTCGAGGCGTGTAGGCATTGTGCGACTGTGGGTGCTAGGTTGTGCAGGCGATACGGGATGCAGCGATCCACCCGGGGTGGCACGACGTGTGCACGTTCAGTCGGGGTGTTGGTCTCCAATCGAAGACGTGTCGTCTCGTAGGGGAGTGCGTCATGATCCTGGCGGACACGCGGGGGCAATTGCGCGGTGCCGATGTTCAACTCGTGCTGGCGGTGTTGAGCGAGGGATCGACCGAACGGCGTGTCAGGCTCGAACGCCGGCTGGCGGTCGAGGGGCCGGACGCGTTGCTCGACGCTCCGGAGTTGATGGAGCGCCTCTTGGCGCTTCGCACCCTGGTGGTGCCATCGGAGGCCTTGTTGTTCTACGTCCTCGTTCGCCACAAGCTCTTGCAAGCCGGGATCGATGACCGGGAGTTGGCGGACTATCTTGCCTCGGTGTTGCGGGTGTTCGGGCAGCGGGACCGTGCCTGGCGCATCGACTGGAATGATGATCAGAAACACCGGTACTTGGTCGACATCGTCTCCGATCTCGAGGCAACGACCGGCAACCGAAGATTCAAGGTGATGGTCCATCTCGGAAATTACGCGCTCTGGCTCGCGGGTGTCTTCCCGGACTACATCACCGCCCGGCAACAGCGCCGAGGAGGACCAGACGTGCGCTACTACGAGTCGTGGGGACAGCGCGGATATCGTCTGGCGGCCGCCCATGAGTTGGCTGACCATATGGGTCTCGATCGGGTGTTCGCCGTTGCGGCCGACCGATTCACGGCCTTGCGGAGCGCATTCAACGGATTGAGCACACGCCTCTTCTTCCCGACCTTGCAGGCTCCCGGCACGGATACGGTGAACTAGCCGCCTACGACGCCTCTCGCACCAATGCCCGGAACAAGTTGAGGTCCGGGCCATCGGATTCTCGCCAAAAGCTTTCCGGATGCCATTGCACGCCGACCAGCCATGGTCCGCCGTCGGCGCGTTCGGCGGCTTCGATGACGCCATCCGTCGACTCGGCCGACCCCACCAACCCTGGAGCCAGACGGCGGATGGCTTGATGGTGAAAGGAATTCACCTCAAGGGTCTCACAGGCCACGGCCGCCGCGAGTTTGCTCAGGGGCCGGATGCTGACGGTGTGGCTTCGAATGTCCCAGCGGTCTCCTACATCGTGATCGAGGGCTGGCTCTGGTCCCCATTCACTGGGCAAGTCCTGCCACAGACTCCCGCCCATCGCGACGTTCACCAGATGAAGCCCCCGGCAGATGGCGAGTACCGGAAGGCCCCGGGCGTCGGCTTCGGCGAAGAGCTGGAGCTCGAACTGGTCGCGCGCCGGATCGGTCTTGCCGAGCCTGCCACCGTCTTCGGTGGCGTACCGCGACGGGTGGACATCTTCCCCGCCGGTCAGAACGAGGGCATTGCAGCCTTCCATGGCGCGCGAGGCATGCCCCGGCTCCATCAAGGGGGAGAGCAGAATCGGGACCCCACCCGCGGCGGTCAGAGCGTGGATATAGTCGACATGCACGCCGGTGTGATGCTTCCCGCCGTGATCGGTGACGCGTCCCGACAAGGCGATGCGTGGCGGAGTCACGGGAGGACGCTGTCCGGAAAGAACGGGCACGCCGGATCTTCAAATTTCCGGGGATCCAGCTGAATCCCAATGAGCGGGATCATCTCCGCGTCTCCGCCCATGGAGACCCGCCCGATGTCGGGTGCGCCGCTCACCGAAGCCCCCTCGTAGAGCATCACCCCGCGGGCCCGGCCCGACTGGTCGAGGACCAGGACGCCGAATTCCGCGGCGGTGTTCTCCGGAAGCACGCCCTCCACCCCAATGACCCACGACGTATCTACCCGGCCTACGAAGGCCGGGTAGGCCGGCCCGGCTGCCAGACGGGCCACGAGCGTTTCGGGGAGGGTGGCGGGCGGGGTGCTCAGTGTTTGCTGAGGCGTGCTGAACTCGGAGAGCAGCAGGGTGGGGCCCGCTAGGGCGGCGATCCCGCACGGAGCGCCGCCGCGCGGCCCTCGCTCGGCACATCCGGTCAGGGCACTCGCGGTGGCGAGCGCCGAAAGGACGAGGCGTCGCATGACTAGACTCTCAGAAAGAATTCATCATGGCTGGTATTTCGGTAAGATACCATGGTGAGAACCGCCTGGCCCCGGTCGCTTGACGCTCCAGCAGGGGAACCCTAACATTCGGCCATCACATAGGGCGTGGCGGAGATTCGACCGAGAGGAGGGACCGGCTGTGGCGTTGTTTGAATATCACTGCGCGGCGTGCGGACACGACTTTTCGACCATGATGACGCTGTCCCAGCGTGAGCGCGCTAAGGTCACCTGTCCGAAGTGCCAATCGAGCAAGGTCGAGAGGGTGTTCACTCCATTCTATGCGAAGACCATTCGGAAATCTTGATGGTCTTCGAAGGTTTGCGTGAACGGCTCGAGCGGCTCCTGGCCGAAGAGGACCCATCCTCGGGACGCCGTGACCATCTGGCACGGTTGCGCGAAACCTTGATCGATGTAAAGGCCGGCGTTCAGCACATGCGCGACGCCCTCGCCAAGACCGAGCACAAGCTCGAGCGCGAGCGCCAACACCTTGCCGATGCTGAGCGACGCGGCCGACTGGCCGCGGACATCTCGGACACGGAAACCGCCGAGATCGCCGAGCGCTTCGCCAGCAAGCATCGCGAGCGTGCCGCCGTTCTCGAGCGGAAGCTCGCGGCCCAACGGGACGAACTGGCGTTGGCGGAGCGTGAAGTGGCTGAGATGACTGATCGCATGAAGGAAGCGCGGTTAGGCCTTCCGCAGGATGACGTCACCGAAAGCGTAAAGCGAGCGTGGCGGGATCTCGAGGCCGCTGGGGCCCCCCGGCCGGGAACTGACCTACGGGACGAACTCCTCGGATCCGAATTGGACCGCAAGGCGAGAGAGGATGCCGTCGAGGCCCAGCTCGAACACCTGAAGCAAAAGCTCAAGAAAGACAAACCATAGCGCGCCTTGCCCGCCCGGGGTGAGGTCACTCACTCGCTCTCTTGCAGAGAATGGACTCATGACCAACCATTCAGCCGAGGCGTCGTACCCAAATCCCGCCGAGGGCAAGACCTTCTTCGGCCACCCCCGCGGTCTCGCCACGTTGTTCTTCACCGAGATGTGGGAGCGGTTCTCGTACTATGGGATGCGGGCCCTCCTGGTCCTGTTCATGACTGCCCCGCTCGCCGTTGCCAATCCCGGCCTTGGATATGGAGAAGCCAAGGCCGGGGCCGTGTACGGGCTCTATACCTCGATGGTGTATCTCTTGGCTCTGCCGGGCGGGTGGGTCGCCGATAACCTTTGGGGACAGCGGAGAGCCGTGTTTGTCGGCGGGTGCATCATTGCCGCCGGCCACTTCACCATGGCCGGCCCTCTCTACGGGCTTCCCGATTCGCTGAGCTTCTTCGGGGGGCTCCTGCTCATCGTCATCGGTACCGGGCTCCTCAAGCCCAATGTGTCGACCATGGTGGGCGATCTCTATCCCACCCCGGAAGCCACGACCGACGACCCTGAAGCCCATCTCCGGGCCGAGCAGTGGGGTGCACGTCGGGACGCGGCGTTCTCGATCTTCTACATGGGAATCAATCTCGGCGCCATTCTCGGTCCCTTCGTCTGCGGCACCCTGGGCGAGAACATCAATTGGCACTGGGGCTTTTCCGCGGCCGGTTTCGGCATGGTGTTGGGCCTCATTCAATACAAGCGCGGCGACAAGTATCTCGGGGATGTCGGGTATCTCTCCAGCGACGACGGAGCGGAAGCCGTCGCCCGAAAGAGCCGCACGTTCTATCTGGTCGCTGGCATCATCGCGGCGATCGCGGCCCTGTTCATCGTCCTCGCCACCCGAGGTGTGGTGGCTGTGTCGTTGCAAGGCTTTGCCACCTGGATGGGCTATGGCATTCTCCTCTTGACCATTCTCTTCTTCACCTACCTGATCCTCGGGACCAAGTGGGCGGGGGGGCTGCTCGCGGTGTTCATCGCCCTGGCCATCGGGCTGGTGGGCCCCATGGGTCCCACCCTCGGCGGGCGCTACGCGATTGCGATCGTGCTCGGACTCTTCATCATCATGAATGGCGTCTTCCTCGCGACTGGCGGGGAACGCGTCACGGTCACCAAGAAGCGCCTCATGGTGATCTTCTGGCTCTTCCTCCTGGCCGCCGTGTTCTGGTCGGGCTTCGAGCAAGCCGGCTCGTCCATGAATCTGTTTGCCCGCGACTTGACCGATCGCGTGTTCTTCGGGTGGGAAATGCCTACCACCTGGCTCCAGAACGTGAACCCCATCTTCATCGTGATTCTGGCACCGGTGTTCGGCTGGCTCTGGACCTGGCTGGCCATGCGCGATGCCAATCCCTCCATCCCCATGAAGTTTGCCCTCGGGCTTCTGGGGTTGGCCGCCGGATTCTTTGTCATCTCCTGGGGAGCGGCCCAGGCCACCCCGGAGAACCCGGTCACGCCTGCCTGGCTGGTCGTGACCTATTTCCTCCACACGTGCGGCGAGCTCGCGCTCTCGCCAGTCGGCCTTTCCTCGATGACCAAGCTCGCGCCCAAGGGTCGCGTTGGTCAGATGATGGGGGTCTGGTTCATCGCGGCGGCACTCGGCAACCTGATAGCCGGCCTGGTGGCTGGGCAACTCGAGGCACTTCCGCCGAGCGCTCTCTTCCAGAATGTGGCCCTCATTGCGGGGGCGGCCGGTGTGGTGGCGTTGCTGGTGAGCCGCCCCGTCAGGAGGTTGATGCACGGGATCGAATAGCCGGACGAGATCCGGACGAATCGCCAAACGGGCGCCGGCTGGCGCCCGTTTGGCGTC
>JBFGLJ010000090.1:0-11330 GCA_041576235.1 Gemmatimonadales bacterium
AGTGAGGCCGGCGGCGTTGTTCAGCTGGTCTACATCGTCCACCGTTGCCACCGTCGCGAGACCGCGCAGGCTCCACCCGCGGGCCCGGTACTCGACATGTCCTTCGGCGACGAGCGTGCGGGCCCCGAACCCCGCGTTCTGCCCCGAGCGGCCGAGGTAGACCGACCCGCCCACGATCAGTCCCAGCACACCGCCGTAGTCGAGCCTGGCCACCCCGGCCAGGTGTTCCGCCAGGGCTTCCGAGCCCTTCTGCCGGCCGCCGCGCAGGCCCTGGGCTGAGAAGCCTGCGGCATCGAAGCCGTTCAGGAGGTAGAGCTTGTAGGCGAAGCCTCCGGTTTCCCCGAACACCCCCACGCCGTTCTCACGCCAGGTGGAGGGAATGATCTGGCGCTCGGTCTCGGGGCGGGTGGCCCCAAGAAACGTCGGAGGCTCGTGGAGTTCGTTGACGAACCCCATGGGGGCGAGCAGCAGCCCGGCACGTACGCCGAGTGGTGGAGCGATGCGATACTCCAGAAAGGCGAACTCCAGGGAAACCGATCCCTCTTCTCCCGTCGCGGCGTGCTCGACTTCGATTTCCGAGTTGAACAAGAGCCTGTCGGTGAACTTATAGCCCACGTAGAGAATGGCCCGGAGGGCATCGAGTCGATCGGTGGCGCCGGACGGCGTGCCGTCCTCGCGCTCGTCGGCGAATCGTTCGTACAGAAATTCACCGTACCCGCCGAGGGACACGCCGCGATTGGTGCGATAGATCTTCGAGGCGGCTGGTCCGAATCCCAGGACACCCGTGTCCGCTTGGGCCACGATATCGCGGCCGAGCTTCAGGTCCTCGAGTTCCCGGGTGATGGCGTCGATTTGGCGTTCGAGACGGGCAATCCTGGCACTGTCGGTTTCCTGGGCGCCCGCCACGCTCGGCGTGGCTACGCCGATCGCAAGGGCGCCAAGCCCGAGAGCCAGGCTCAGCCGCACGCGGTTGCCTCCACGAGATAGCGCTCCATCGATTGGGAGCACCGAATAGTGATCGCGCCCGATGGCTCGAACGGTGGAGCGACCACGAACAGCGCCGCGACGGTGTGTTCTTCTGCCCAAGCGGTGCCATCATCCGGCCCCATCACATAGAGCGCGGTGGCGAGGATGTCCGCCACCACGGGATCGGGGTGGATCACCGTCACGCTGCCCCAGGCCGGAGCGGGCCGGCCGGACCGCGGGTCGAGGATGTGACCCACCGGCTGACCGTCGACTTGGACCCAGCGCTCAGACTGTCCGCTGGTGGCGACCGAGGCATTCTCGGGGGCTAACGTGAGGAGCGGCGTGCCGCGCGCGCGCGGATCGGCCACGTGAACGCGGTTGCCGAGTGGTGGATCAGACGGCCTCCCGGTGCCCATGACCACGACTTGCCCTCCGAAGTCCAGGGCACCCTGGGTGATGCCGCGCTCCCGAAGGGCGCGGATCGCATCGCGCAACGCGGCGCCCTTCCCGAACGCGCCGGCGTCGAGCCAGGCGTCGGAGACCAGCCTGCGAACTGCGCTCCCATCGCGACTGAATTCGAAGTGGTGCAGTCCACTCGCGGCCAGCGCGGTCTCGAGCGCGGCGTCGGTTGGGGAGCGCACGCCATCGCTATCTCGCTGTTTCCCGCGCAGGTCCCATGCATCGATCAGCGGCCCCACGGCGGGATCGAAGGCGCCCCCGGTGGTGGCTTGCCAGTGCCGCACCGTGGCGAGCAGCTGGGCGAGTCCACCGGACACCGCCACCCACTCGCCGACAGGCGCACGGTTGAGCCGGCTCAACTCGGTGTGGTCTTGCCAGGTGCTCAGCACCCGTTCGACGGAGTCCACGGCTTGGAAGGCGGCTTCGATGGCGCCGAACCCGGCCGTCTCGGTCGGGGCCGCGACCCGGATGGCGAGCCGGGTGCCCATGTGCCAACTGGTCCGCTCGACGAGGACCGGGGCCCGCCTGGCGGCAGCGAGAGCCGGCCGCTGCGAAGAAGCCGGCACCACGAGACCCGGCATGCTTATTAGATAGATGAGAATCATTCTCAATTCATTTGAGCGCTTGGGGCTCAAACTAGAATGATCTGTTCGGAATAGGAAGAGGACCCGAGGCTGCCGCCTGTTACGGCCGCGGGAGGACCGTGGCCGCACCGAGGCCCAGCGGCCGAAGCCGCCGGAGCTGGGAGCGCGCATCGCCCACCACCAGCCACACCATGCGGGAGGGATCGAGGTAGCGTGCCGCCAACTCGCGAATCCGCTCGATGGTCATGTCGCGCACGACGGCTTCGCGCTGGAGCACGTAGTCGGCCGGGAAGCCGTAGGCGCTCATGTCGGCCAGGATGCCGAGCTTGTCGCCCAGGGTCTCGAAGGCAAGGGCATTGCTCCGCAAGAGGAAGCTCTTGGTGGCGTTCAGGTCCTCGGCGTCGAACTCCGGCCCGTGCCGTGTCATCAAGTTCGTGATCAGGGCCAGCGACTCGTAGGTCACGTTGGACCGGACCGGGCTGAAGATCGTGAACGGCCCTGGGATGTCGGTGCCTTGGAACTGCGACCCTATGCCGTAGGTATAGCCCTTCTGCTCCCGCAGCACCTGGGTCAGGTCGGACGCGAACCCGCCGCCCCCCAAGCGGAAGTTCATGACGACCGCGGGATAGAATTCCGGGTCGGTCTCGGCGAGCGCCAGATAGCCGATCTGGAGCACCGACTGCTTGGCTCCCGGGATATCGACGAAGTAGAGCCCGGCATGTCCGGCGCTCGACCCCGGTGGGTCGGGGAACGTGACGGCGCGCGATTCCCACCGGTCGGCGATCCCCCGAAGTGAGCGGAGCACCTCATCCCGGGACACCGCTCCGGACACATGAAACGCGGCTGCCGTGGGGGTGATGGCCCGTTGGTAGTAGCGCTTGAGGTCGGGGATTTGGATGGCGTCGATCGAGGCCAGGCTACCACGAGGATTGACGGCGAGAATGTGATCGCCGTAGAGCACCCGAGTGAAGACGTCCTGCGCCACGGCGAAGGGGCTCGCGGATCGTTGCCGCAGATCCTGCGCCACCCGGTCGCGGGCCAGATCGAATTGCTCGGCGTCCCAGCGGGGCTCGACGAGGATTTCTTCGAGGAGCGCCATGGTCTTGCCGAAATTCCGCGCCAAGGTGCTGCCCGAGAACACGAACTCCTCGCGTCCGGCGTTCACCTCGATCGACGAGCCCAGCAACTCGATGGCCTGCTCGAGTTGTTCGGGTGTCTTGGTGGCGGTGCCCTCGGTCATGGTCTCGGCCAGGAGGTTCGCCACGCCGACTCTGCTCTTGTCATCGAGCAACAATCCGCCCTTGAGCCTCAGCTCAAACCGCACCAGCGGGATCTCGCGGTCCTCGATGCCAAGGACCCTGAGTCCGTTCGCCAGCGTGTCGCCCCACACCGTGGGCGCCTTGAGGCTGGGCGATTCGCCGAACGGCGGCTCCTTCGACCGGTCGAACGACGAGGGCGTACGAGGGATCTCGCCGCGGGTGCCGACCACGAACTCGGCTTCCGCCCCCTGGACAATCTGCTCCTCGACCACCTGGGCGCGCTCGGAGCCGGTGAGGGCCAGCTGGGGCTCGGCCTTGGGAACGAAGCTGGTGACCACATGTGGCCGGTCCTTCAGGTAGGCCGCATACACGCGCTCGATATCGGACTCCGTGACCCCAAGGGCGCGATCGAGATCCTCCCGCAGGTACCCCGGCGACCCGGCGAACATATTGTACTGCGCCAGTTGGAAGGCCTTGCCGATGGCGCTCGAGAGGCCGCGATAGAAGGCGGCTTCGTACCTGGCCTTTGCCCGCTCCAGGTCTTCCGGCGCGACCCCGTCCGTTTCGAAACGGGCAAAGGCTCGCTCGATCGCTGCGTAGACGTCGTTCAGGTTCTTGCCGGCGAACGCCCGCGTTTGGAGCACGAACCGGCCGGCCAGCTCGGCGGACTGATTGGAGGCATCCACGGCCGGCGCCAGCTTCTCCTCCTCAACGACCACTTTGTAAAAGGGTGTGGTCTTCCCCTCCGTCAGGAGCGGTGCCAAGAGGTCGAGGGCGTAGGCATCCGGATGGTAGAGCGGCACGCTGGGCCAGGCCAGGGTGAGCTGCGGCAGGCTGGCGAAGTTGTCTTCATGGACCAGCCGGCGGATGCCTGTCAGGTCCGCCTGGACCGGCGCGGCTGGCTCCGCGAGCTCGATTGGGGGGATCTCGCCGAAGTACTTGCCGATCCATTGCTTGGTGGCTTCGATATCGATGTCGCCGGCCACGACCAGGGTGGCATTGTTGGGCCCGTACCAGCGGCGGTGAAACTCATGGACATCGTCGAGGGTGGCGCTTTCCAAGTCTTCGAGCGATCCGATCACCTGCCAGCTGTAGGGATGGCCGCTCGGGTAGAGCGCCTTATCGAGCACGTCGTCCTCATGCCCGTACGGCTGATTGTCGACGCTCTGCCGCTTCTCGTTCTTGACCACCTGCTTTTCCTTGGCAAGCACGGACGGTGTGACCGTGCTGATGAAGAACCCCAGCTTATCGGACTCAGCCCACAGAGCCTTCTCCAGCGCATCCTTGGGGACGACTTCGAAGTAGGTGGTCTGGTCGTTGCTGGTGAACCCGTTGGCGGCGCTGCCGACACGCGTCATCAGTCGATCGAGTCCTCCGGGCCCCAGGTTCTCCGAGTCCAGGAAGAAGAGATGCTCGAAGAGGTGCGCGAAGCCGGTCTTCCCTTCCCGCTCCCGCGCCGACCCGACGTGAAATGTCATGGCCACGGCGGCCAGGGGGTCGGACCGATCGACGTGGAGGACGACGTTGAGGCCGTTCTCCAGCACGTACTTCTCGTACTCGATCGACAGGCGGGGTTGCTCTGCAGGCCCGCAGCCCACGAGGACCACGGGGAGTGCCACGCGGGACCAGAGCCGGGCTTGCCGAATGAGTCTCGAGTGGTGAGTCATCGTCTTGAGTCCTGAGGCTTGAGTCCTGAGTCTTAAGTCGTGAGTCGTGAGCCCTGCAGAGCAGGGATTCGGCCCCCCCCGAAGGTCTTGAGACTGGCGACTCACGACTACCGCCCTACCCCCTACCCCCTACCCCCTACTCCCTGCTCCCTTCCAAAGTGTCAGCCAATTCCTGTCGGAATCGCTCGGCCCGCTCCGGTTGGTCCAGGGCGTCGTACCCCGCGACCAGGTCGCGGCGTGCGGTCTGGAGCCAACTCACTTTGGGATCGGTCTGAGGGGCGAGGATCTCATACCCGGCCAGGCTTTCACCCACGGCCTCCCGGTAGCGCCGCTGCCGCAGCATGGCCCGGCCAAGCTTGATCCTGGCGATGCCGGTATTCAGGTGCTCGGGCGATTGGGTGTCGGAGAAGATATCGACCGCTTCCTTGAAGAGCCGCTCGGCTTCTGGGTAGCGCTCCCGGGTGAGCTGCACGCTGGCGAGGTTCGAGACCGCGATGCCGATCAAGTAGTGATTGCCCGGCGGCGGGTACACGGTTCTGTAGATGCGGACCATGCGGGTATACGCCGCTTCCGCCTCGTCCAGCCGGTCCTGCATGAGGGCTACGCTTCCGAGTTCGTTCACGGTGGAAGCCACCACGGGATGGTCATTACCGAAGATCCGCTCTTGAATGGTAATGGCCTGCCGGATCACTTCACCCGCCTCGTCGAGCCGTCGCTGGAAGATGAGCGAGCGACCGAGCATGGTCAGGTTCTGCGCGGTCTTGGGATGCTGCTCGCCATAGAATCCCCTGTTGATGTCCAGTGCCTGCCGATAGAACCGCTCGGCGTCCGGGTACTGTCCCCGCTCGTGCTGCACGGCTCCAACATTGATCAGATCGTTGGCAACCGCGGGATGCCGCTCCCCGTAGAGCCGCCGATCCAAGGCAAGCACGTGTCGGAAGATCGAATCGGCGGTGGGGAAGTTGCCGGCGTAGAAGTGGGTGTTGCCCAACTCGGTGAGAGCCGAGGTGAGATCTGGATTGGAGCCATCGCCCCGGAGTCCGTGAAGACGCACCGCATCTTCCAGCACGCTGATGGCCTGGTCGTACTCGCCCCGCTCCTCGAGCACCGTGCCGAGGGCGGTGGTCGCCTTGGCGATGGCGGGATGCCCAGCGGGCATCGCCCGCCTGAGCTTCTCGAGTCCGCCACGGATCATCTGCTCTGCGTCTTCATACGCCGCCTGATCGAGCCGCAGTTCGCCGAGTGCTACCTCGCTCTTTGCCACATCGGGGTGATCGGGACCGTGGAGCAAGCGGCGTTGCTCGAGAGCGCCCACTAACAACGAATCGGCCCGGTCCAGCTGGCCGAGTTTCTGGTAGAGGCCACCGAGGGTGTGCAGCAATTCCGCTTGCACTGCCGGCTCGCTGTGAAGGGAGCGGGCTTCGTCGACGCCGCGTCCAAGGAGGCTGACGACGCGTAGACTATCCGCTGGGCCAACCTGTTCGTCACCACCCTGAAACAGACTGAGCATGAAACTCTGGATCCGTTGGGTGCGGGTGGCCTCGGCCAGGGCGGCGTCCTTGGCGTTGGCCAGCCGAACCGTGTAGAAGCCAACCAGTCCGATGAGGGATGCGATGGCCATTCCGCCGGCAACCACGGCGTTCCGGTTGCGGCGCATGAACTTCCCGGCCCGGTAGCGGATGGTGTCCGCCCGAGCCTCCAAGGGCTCGCCCGAGAGGTAGTGGTCGATGTCTCGGATGAGGGCGTCGACGGTGCGATACCGCCGCTGGGGGTCCTTGTGCATGGCGACGAGACACAGCACATCCAGATCGGCCCACGACGCCCGGCTGGCGCTGAGTCGGTCGAGGCGTCCGTCGTGTTTCGAGACGACCGACGGGCGGACGGGCTCCTTCTCGGTGATGACTCGCTCGGCCTCCCCTGGCGTCGCGTTGGTGAGATCGAACGGCAGTTGCTCCGTCAGGAGTTCATAGAGGATGACGCCGAGCGAATAGACGTCGGTGTGGATCCCGACACGGTCACCGCGGAGTTGCTCGGGAGCGGCGTAGGCCGGCGTCATGAGCCGGAGGCCGGTCTTGGTCTGGTCAACCGGAGCGTCGAGGCGTTCCAAGTGTTTCGCAATCCCAAAGTCCAGGAGCTTCACGGTCCCGTCGTCCTTGACGAGGATGTTCGAGGGCTTGAGGTCGCGATGGACAACGAGATGGCGGTGGGCGTGCTGGACGGCCTCGCACACGGCCCGGAACAAGAGCAGCCGGCCCTCGAGCGATGTGTCGTGGGCCTTGCAGTATGCCGTCAGCGGGAGGCCCTCGATGTACTCCATGGCGAACCACGGCGTGCCGTCGGCGAGGGTATCCGCGTCGTGCAGCTGGGCAATCGAGGGGTGGTTGAGCTGGGCCAGGGTCCGCTGCTCGCTGGCAAACCGCTCGCGGCGAGCCGGCGAGAGCGACGCGTCGCGGAGGACCTTGATGGCGACCGTGTTGCCCAGGTCGGGACGTTGGGCCAGGTACACCAAGCCCATCCCACCTTCACCAATGACGCCGGTGGTGCGATAGGGACCGAATCGCCGCCCGAGCCCTCCGCCACGTGTGTCACCCACGAGCTGTTCCGCCGAGTCCGCCAAGCCGCGGTCGAGCAGCGAGCCGCCGCGGGCGTCCTCATCCAGCAGCCCCAGGACCTCGGCGATGAGCACCTCGTCCCCGGCGCACTCCTGCTCGAGGTATCGCCCCCGCTCGGCAGGAGGCATCTCGCTCGCGGCGTGGAACAGGGCCTGGACGCGTTCCCAGTGGGTCCGATCCATCACGGCTTCCTCGTCCCGGCACTGCTGCTCTCACCGCGGACCCGGAGCGCAAGCCATGCCTTGGCCGCTCGCCAGTCCCGCATCACCGTCGCTTCGGACACTTCCAAGAGTTCCGCCGTTTCCTGAACATCGAACCCGCCGAAGAACCGGGCTTCGACCATCGCGGCTTGCCGTGGAGCCACCTCGGCCAGTTCCGCCAACGCGTCATCCAGCGTCAGGACATCATCGGCCGTAGCGTCGGCTTCGTCCAACGCGTCGTCGAAGGTGACCAGCGCCGCGCCAGCGCCGCGCTTCTCGGTGTTCTTCCGCCGGGCCGCATCGACGAGGACTTGGCGCATGGCGCGAGCGGCGATGCGCTTGAAGTGGAGTTTCGAGGTGGGATCGAGGCCAGCGGTCCGTGCCAGTTTGAGCCAGGCCTCGTGGACCAAGGCGGTGGGATTGAGAGTCGCGATGGCGTTGTCGCGCCGGACGCTCGAGGCCAATCGCCGGAGTTCTTCATAGGCCAGGCTGAACCATTCGTCGAGTGCAGGATCGTGCGCTGCCATGCTCCCCACTCCGCATGTCGGTCGGTTGCAGGTGACAGCAGGGCCAGCCGTTCCGCGTATTACCAAGTGGGCATCACATGAACGGGCGGCCCTGGACAACCACGGGCGACCACTTGGCCGCCCACGGGGTAACACTACTGCCCGCCGAAGAGACCGGCAACCGGCCCGGGCATCGGCCCGGCCCAACCCGAGGGCGCCAGCATGATCGGGGGGAACCCATTCGTGACTGTCGACAAGCACACGGTGATCGGCCGCCTCCGGGCCAGCGGCTCGCGCGACCCCGATGTCCTGAGAGCGCAAAAGGTCACCATGATCCGGAGTCTCAGGATCCCGAAGCTCATGGGCGCCGGTCTACTCATGGCCGGGGTCGTGGGCTCGCTCACCTTCGCCGGGCCGGTCGCCGGACTCTCGATCCTGGTGGCCGGAGCGTGGCTCTGGCGGCTAGGGGCCAGGAACGTGGCGGCGGTGGAGGCCGGCTACTCGGAGTTCGTCAAATCGCCGACCGGATAAACGGCCACTGAAGCGTCCGGGCGGCCCGCGTGTTTCACAGACGCGAAGCTCACGCGTCCGATCCAGGGAGGAAGACCAATGACCATCCGTCAAACCGGCATCGCCATCGGGCTCGTGACGCTGGCGCTCGGCCTCCAGGGGCCACCGCTCACCGCCCAGGGAGACCAGACCTGCCGGGGCCTGCCCTCGTGCGCCGAAGTGACGAGCTTCACCGCGACCGTGACCGATTTTCGCGAGAGCACCAGCGGCACCTACCGGATCGTCTCCGCCACCGTGCGCTTCCAGAACAGGACCAGCGGGCCCCTGGTGCTGGGGTACGTGGCCGGATCGGGACTCGCGGTGGACGATCGGGGCAACCGGTATCAGGTGCAGAGCGGCCGGGGGGTCAAAGCCATCGGCGAGATCAACGCGGGCACGTTCGATCCCAAGTTCGTTCTGCAACCCGGCGAGACCAGCGACGCGCGGTTCGAATTCATCTGGCGGCCGAACCGAGGGGACATCTATGGCACCACCTACGAGCTCGAGATGGCCATCCGCGAGATCGACCCGGTGACGGCCCAGCAGTATCGCTTAGGCAAGGAACACGCACTCCACTTCAGCGGGTTCGGCGAGGGCGCCGCCGTAGCCGCGGCCGCAACCGGTGCCACGGCCAGTGGGGACGCGCCCGCCGCCGAGGCGCCGGAGCCGGTGAAAGATCCGTGCGGTGGCGATGTGCGCTGCAACCACGCCGGGCCGTTCGTGGCCGAGGTGGTGCGGGTCAACCTGAGCAAGCGCGATCCCTACAACGACCAGATCGTGGAGACCACGGTCAGGTTCAGCAACGTCTCCAATGAACCGATCGTTCTGGGCTACCAATCGGGCTCGAGCGTGATCGTTGACGACGCGGGCAACCGCTACGCCTGGGGCCGGCCCGGCACGCATGACACCAGTGTCAAGGGAATCGGACTGGTGACCGGTCGGTCGGCCGACCCGTCGTTCCGGCTCGATCCCGGCCAGTCGCGGAACGCCACCTTCACCAACTGGTTCCGGGCCGGGCGCCGTCAGGTGGGGACCAGCTACGCCTTCGACTTCACGGTGGAGCAGCTGGAGATCCTGCCCAGCCAGCAAATCCGCTCGGTCAGGGAATACGCGGTTGGGTTCCGGGATCTCGGCACCGGGTCATGGGGCGGCGGCGGCGGGCTCCTGGGCGACGTCTTGAAGGCGCTGCAGGGCAAGAAGTAGGCGGCTCAGTCACCTACGCTCGAGTACACCCGCGCCAGGCCGGCGGCGAAGTCGAGCACCACCAGCTCATCGGCTCCGTCGCCGGTCAGGTCGGCCAACACCAACCCCCACGGGTTCTCGCCGCCGAACGCCTCGGCGGTCGTCACCCGCTCACCACCAAAGAGCACCCACACCGTGGGTGGGCCCCAGTTGGTGATGGCGGCGTCGGCGACACCATCGCCGTTCACGTCGCCAACGGCGACGCCCTTGGCCCCTGCCGGCATGCGCCAGGCGAGTGCGGCGTCGGGCGCGACCCGCCCGTCCCCCAGACCCACGAGGACCGACACCATTCCCGGCTCGGTGGCCACCACGACATCGAGCCTCCCATCACCGGTGAGATCCCCCACGCCAACGGCGAACGGCCGGTCGGATGGGATGCTCGTGGGGGAACGGAACGCGAGCCCTGATTCGCCGAGGGCGATGGCAACCGCACTCGGGTTCGGGGTCACCAAGTCGACCTGACCATCGCCGTTCACATCACCGATGGCCATGCCGCGGTAGGGATCTCCGCCCATGTCGATCCGGGTGCCCGGGGCCGCGAACATGGCATCGCCCAGCCCGCGCAATATCTCGACGCCGCGGCCGGCCCGGTCGTCCACCAAGAGATCCAGCAGCCCGTCGTGATCGACGTCGAACGCTCGTACGGCATGGGGATGCGGCCGCGCCGCGATCGGCAGCGGTGATGCGGGTGCCGGTTGGAACCGGCTGGCGCCATCGTTCAGGAGCAGGGTGAGGTGCTGGGTCTCGTGGTTGGCGATGGCGGCATCGAGGTCGCCGTCCAGGTCGAAGTCACCAAGCGCAACATCGTCCGGATTCTCTCCAGCCGGGAAGGTGCCATGGCTCGTGAAGTTGCCCCGACCGTCGCCGACGAGCACGGTCAGGTCGTGGCTGAGGGCGTTGGCCACCACCAGGTCCACGTTGCCATCGCCGTTTAGGTCCCCGGCCGCCACGGCGCTCGGTCCCTGCCCCACCGCAATGGGTTCGCCGATGAGTGTGAGACCTGGAGGCTCAGGCGAGGCACCCTGACAGCCGAGCGCTGCCAGTGCCACCATCCCTACCACTCCGCTCACGACCGGCATTCAGTTCGCCTGCCCCAGCGTCATTTGTCGCTGGTTGATATAGCTCACCAGGGCGCCGATCTCCGTCTCGCTCAAGGTGAGTTGCGGCATGACGTCGGAAGCCGCGGTGCTCCCACCCCGGAGCCGGGTGGGATCGGCCAGCTTTTGGGCCAGCCAGTCGGCCGGGAAAGTGCGGGCGGTGAGCTCGGGGCCCGCCTGGATGACCCG
>JBFGLJ010000091.1:0-11071 GCA_041576235.1 Gemmatimonadales bacterium
CCCGCATCCACGCCTGGTCAATTCAATCGCTCGAGCTGGGTGTTGGGAAAATAGGCCTCCAGGATCTCCGCGTAGGTCTGTCCGGCCCGGGCCCGGCCGATGGCGCCCCACTGGCAGAAGCCCACGCCGTGCCCCGCACCACTGCCCGTGGCCACCAGCCGGCCGGACGGGGCATCGGTGCTGAGATCGAACGCCGCGCTCAGGAGCAACTGTCCAGGCGGCGGTGGGGCGCGGAGGACGCGCCGAATGTCAGGACCCCGAACGGTGACGGTCTCTCGGCTCCGCCCACGCAGATCGATCGCAATGGCCGCAACCCGGCCCGAGACGGTGCGTCCGGCCACCCGGACGTCCCCAACCGAGTCGATGTCGCGCTCCGATACCGAGGCGACGGGCGGGAGGGTCTGTCGGAAGAGGACCGCCAGGTCGGCGGGCGTCCACTCGACCTGCCATCGGAATCGCGGGGAGATTCGGCAATACGCCTCACCCGATGGAGAGACGTCCCACATGGTCTGGAGGTACGGCCGCTCCGCCGCCCGGAAGACCTCCGGCCCGGCGGCAGTGCGGCCTCCGCAGGTGGAGAAGAAAAACGCGTCGATCACCCGGCCCCGGTAGGTCAGCACCTGGTGCCTGGTTGCCCGGATCGCCGCCCAGCCGGCTCCGGTTTCCGCCGCCACACCACCGTAGACCTGATCGGCAACGGTCGCGAGCAGGTCGAAGCCATTGGCTTCCCGCTTGCCGAGGTTTCGTATGGTGAAGGTCCGCGACACCACCGCCTGGGCCTCCAGCGCCGGCCGCTCGGCCGGCTCGCGCCGCCCCATCTCGGCTGGGATCACTCCGGCCAAGTAGGACTCGACCCCGAGCCTGTTGACGACGGTGAGCCCCCGCCCCGTGGATTCCCCTCCGGGGAACACCCACAGCTCCCCGCGGTAGTCCTTCTGGCCGAGCCGCAGGAATCCCCCGGCTTCGCGCGGTGCGATGCGGACGATCGCGGGGGAGCGTGCGTTTCTCCCCGATCCCCCGCCGTCCGGCCGGTCGACGACCGCCACGTGCGCGCCCGAGCGCGCCAGTCGGCGCCGCTCGCCGCGCGGGATCGCACCGATGAATCCGCCGCGGCGATCGAAGATCACCAGCGCATCGCCCCCGCCGATCACGACGGTATCGGCACCCACCGACACCCCGATACGGACATCGTGGAGACTCTCGACGGTATCCGGTGGAAGCGACGCGGAGATGCTGTCGGGCCGGGCGGGCGGAGCGGGCCGATCCGGCTCCGGTGAGATCACCACTGGCCGTGGGACGGCTTCCTCCGTTTCCGGGGGAGCCGGGCCGGGCGGCGCCTGGCTGGCGCACCCCGCCGTCAACGCCGTCGCGAGCAGCATCTGGAGCGGGCCGTACGCGGGCCTCATCTATTCCCGGTAGTTCCCGAACATGAGTTCGATGCCGAAGTCATGGTCCTTGAAGAAGGCGATCACGCGTTGGAGTTCGTCCCGCGACGCGCTCGTGATCCTGATCTCGTCCCCCTGAATGCTGGCCTGGACTTTCTTGAAGCTTTTCTCCCCCTTGAGGGCGCTGATCATGCGCTTGGCGGTGTCGTGGGGGATGCCCTGGGTGAGGGCCACCGTGGTACGCACCGCTTGGCCGGCCGCCGGCTCAAAATCGCCGACGGTCAGATTCTTCGTGGCCACGCCGCGCTTTACCAGCCGGGCCATGAGGACGTCGAGCAACGCACGCATGCGAAACTCGTCATCCGCGGCGAGTCGGAGTTCGCCCTTCCCCCGGTCGAAGTCGATGGTGCACGACGTGCCGCGGAAATCGTAGCGGTGCTGCAGTTCCTTTCGGGCCTGATTGACGGCGTTGTCGACCTCCTGGAGGTCGACGCCCGTCGAGATGTCGAACGACGCTTTGGAAGCCATACGCGTGGCAGGGGTGTAGGACACGAAAGACCCCGACGCGAGCGCCGGGACGCACGTGCCAGGGAGAGTAATGGCGCTTGGGCCGGGACGGCAAGGCACCCGTGAGGCTAGGTGAGGAAGCTCTCCAGCGCCCGCGAGCGGCTGACATGCCGCAGTCGGCTCAGGGCTTTTTCTTTGATCTGTCTGACGCGTTCGCGGGTGATGCCGAGCAGGCTCCCGATTTCTTCGAGGGTCATCGGATCCTCGCCATCCAAACCGAAGTAGAGTCGGAGGATTTTGGCTTCACGTTCTTTGAGCGTACCCAGCACCTCTTGAATGGATTCGGTGAGGGCGTGCTCGAACGTCTCGGAGTCGGGACCAGGATTCTGGGTGTCGGGAAGATAGTCCAGCAGGCGATTGTCCTCGCCCGGGGTGAGCGGCGCATCCAAGGAGAGGTGGTTTTGGGAGATGGAGAGCGTCTTCTGGACCTCCTCCATCGAGATGTCCATGCCTTCCGCGATCTCTTTGGGGGTGGGCTCGCGGCCCAGTTCCTGGAGGAGCGCCGAGGAGCGCTTCCCGATCCGATGGAGGGTTCCGGCACGATTCAGGGGCACCCGGACGATCCGGCTCTGCTCGGCCAGCGCCTGCAGAATCGCCTGGCGGATCCACCACACCGCGTACGAGATGAACTTGATCCCCTTGGTCTCATCGAACTTATGGGCGGCGCGGATGAGGCCCAGGTTGCCCTCGTTGATCAGGTCGGCCAGCGAGACGCCCTGATTCTGGTATTTCTTGGCCACCGAGACCACGAAACGGAGGTTGCTTCGCACCAGGGTGTCGAGCGCCTCCTGGTCGCCAGTGCGGATGCGCTGGGCCAGGATGACTTCCATTTCCTGATTGATGAGTGGATACCGACTGATGTCGCGGAGGTATTGATCGAGCGAGCCTTCGTCAAACGAGGTGCGTCGTTTGCCGGAACCGACCTTCATGGGGCGCATCGACGGCGGGCCTACGCAACCAACGTCGAAGGAGAACGCAAGCGAGCACGGACCATCGTCACCCCCACAGATGTACGAAACGAATGCTGAACCTTACGCACCTCGTTCGCTTGGCGCAACGCCCCTCGGTTTCGAGACAACCATGTCCTTTCGGGTCTCCACCGTGCCGTCACCGACAGGTCCATTCGAGCGAACGCGCGGCGTACCCAATTCGCGGTAGCACTTCGACCGCCACCAGCACCAGCCCTGTCAGCACCGTGAGCAGCGCAACCGCATGAGCCTTCGGCATCCGGCGCTGCCAGGTCGACACCGTGGCCCACGCTCCCGAGGCAAGAACTACACCGACCGCGCCAAGATGCGCCGCCAACCAGAGTCCGCACGGGTGGGCAAACGGCCACACGGCCAACGCCGCAGCCAGGGCCGCCGTCACGGCCACCCGGACCGATATCCCCACTCCGCGGCCAGCCGGCGCCGCGGCGGGCGGGCGGGCGAGCGCTCCACCCCGCCCCTTTTGAGGTTGGGCGGCCGCCGGGGCCTGGGTTCCCGCGCCGATGGCTTTCGGCGACGGCGCGGGCTTTGGAGGTGGGGCCTTGCCAATGACCCGATCGACTTCGGCCAGTTGCTTGTCCCATTCCTTGAACTTGTCGTCCATGGCCTAATCCCTCGAGAGCCCGTAGCGCTCTATCTTCTTGTACAGATTCGATCGGGGCATTTCGAGAGCCCGGGCCGTCTCCGACACGTTCCAGCCGTGTTCGACCAGTTTCGCCGCAAGAAACGTGCGCTCGGCGTCTTGTTTGAACGACTCGAAGGTGCGGGCCCCGTGCATCAGGCTCTCGACCCCGCCTGAGCGGGCATCTGCCGCCGGCAACAGCTGATCGATATCGGCGGAGCTCACGGTCGGTCCCGGCGCGAGGATCAACGCCCGCTCGACCGCATTCCGAAGCTCGCGGATGTTTCCCGGCCACGGGCGCTGCTTGAGGCGGCTCATGGCCCCTTCATCGAACGACTTGACGGATACCCCGGCCGCCGCCGCCAGCTGCGCGGCGAAATGCACCACCAGGCCCTCGACGTCCTCGAGCCGTTCGCGGAGCGGGGGGACCGCGATCTCGACCACGTTCAGGCGGTAGAGCAAGTCTTCCCGGAACCGAGACTCGGCGATCTCTTCTTTGAGATCCTTATTGGTGGCGGCAATGACGCGAACATCGACGGAGACCGCCTCCGAGCCGCCAATACGGGTCACCAGACCCTCCTGAAGCACCCGCAGCACCTTGGCCTGCGCAGACAGCGACATGTCGCCGATTTCATCGAGAAACAGCGTGCCCTCGTCCGCCTGCTCGAACTTGCCCGCTCGGTCGGCGATGGCACCGGTGAACGATCCCTTCATGTGTCCGAAGAGTTCGCTTTCGATCAACTCCGCCGGAATGGCCGCACAATTCACTTCCACGAACGGCCCCGCACTCCGCGGCGATGCGTCATGCAGGGCACGGGCGACCAACTCCTTGCCGGTGCCGTTCTCGCCGGTGATCAAGACCCGGGCCGCCGTGGGACCGACCTTTTCGATGAGGTCCCGCACCTGACCCAACGCCCGGCTCTCCCCGACCATGGCATGCCGGGACTGAACCACGGCCCGCAGCGCAACGTTTTCCTTCTCGAGGTCGTGGTGGGACAAGGCGTTCCGGACGGTGACCAATGTCCGGTCCGTGTCGAGCGGTTTCTCCAGAAAGTCGAACGCGCCCCGCTGGGTGGCCTCGACTGCGGTCGCAATCGTCCCGTGGCCGGAAATCATGACCACTTCACACTGGTGCTCGAGAGCCTTGAGCCGTGACAGGGTCTCGAGGCCGTCCAGTCCGGCCATCTTGACGTCGAGAAACACCAGGTGCGGGAGGTAGTCCTCGTAGAGCGTGATTCCCTCACCACCGGAAGAGGCGGTGCGCACTTCCAGGCCCTCGTATTCGAGCACCTGGGTCAGGGCCTCCCGAATACCCGGCTCATCGTCGATGATGAGCACGCGATGCCCTGGCGACGGGCTCATGCCTCGCCTCGCCGGCGGTAGAGCACCAGCCCGGAGGGTGAGATCGCGATCGCCCGGATGCCGTTCGGGACCGGGACGGGTACGGCACCGCCCGAGGTGCCTTCCGCGATGCGCGACACCATGGCGCCAACCATGTCTGGTGGAAACGGGAACCCCCGGATCGACAATCGCTCGACCTGCCACTCTCCATGCCCGGCCTCGACGAGGCGAAGGGGTCCGGCGGCCGCGATTTCCTCCCACGGCTCGATCAGCGCACCCAACGGACCCAACAGATCCGTGGGCAGGCGTTCCGTCCGAATCCTGGCCTGAATCCCGAGGCCGCCATCCATCAATTCCACCTCGAGCGAATCCATGTTCCCGCGGAGGAACGGCTCAATGCCCTCCTGCAGCAGAGACGCCGTCTCAGACGGATTGAGCACAACCGAATCGGTGGTGCTGCCGAAGACGAGGGCACGCAATTTCCTTGTGCCCGAGGCACTGGCTTCGGGACTGGGCCGCCCCAGCGGGCTCGCGGGCGGGCTGCGGTCGAGTGCCGTCCGGGCCGCGTCGACCACGAGATCCCGGTACAGCCAGCCGACCCCAAGCGCCGCCACGACCATCATGAAGGCCGCGCCCTTCACGAGGCTCTTCACGGGACCGGCACCCCGGTGAGATCGACCGTTCGCCGGGCGCTGTGCTCTGCCCCGGCCCGGCTGAGGCGACTCTCGAACAAGACCAGCTGGCGCGCCTCAAAGGCGAGATCCATCCCCATGGCTTCCAGCTGCGCGGGGGCGGTTGCCGGGAGTTTCCCATGCTTGCGGACGCGACCAAGCGTCACATGGGGCCGGAATGGTTTCCCGTCGAGCGCAAAGCCGCACTCGGCGGCGGCCTGCTCGATCCGGTGCTGCAGCAACTCGAGCGCGGGTGGAGCATCGATACTCACCCAGATGACGCGCGGCGAGCGGAGGGTTGGGAACGCGCCGAGGCCGCTCAAGTGGAAAGCCAGCGGAGGGGTCCCGTGCGTCGCATCGATCAACCCGGTCTCCAGCGTGTGCACCTGAGCATCATCTACTTCTCCATAGAACTTGAGGGTCAAATGGAGATTGGTGTCCTGAACCCATCGGACCGGCCACTCGAGCCGCCGCAGGGCCCCGAGCACCTCCAGCAGCGCGGACCGGGCCACGGCCGGCATGGGGATCGCCGCAAAGAGACGCATCACCGGGACGCGGGCGCGCTCGCGAGGGCCAGCAGACTGCCCCGGCGATACCCGTGGGGATCGAGCTCGACGTGCCGGAACCCGAGGTTCTGGAAGGCGGGCTCGATGGTGCTCCACTGGCGGCGGACGTCACTCAACTCCCGGGGCGAGACCTCGATGCGGGCATCGTTGCCCAAGTGTCGAACCCGGAGGTCGCCGGCGATGCCGAGGGCCCGCAGGAAGGCTTCGCCGCGCTCCACTTGGCTCAGCCGTCCCGAGGTCACCGTCACACCGTATTTGATTCGGCTCGCCAGGCATGGTGCCGCGGGCGCGTCCCAGATCGGGATCCCGAGGACGCGCGCCTGCTCTCGAATCATGGTCTTGGTCCAACTGAGCTCCGCGAGGGGCGAGTGGACCCTCCACTTTCCGGCCGCGCGATGTCCGGGGCGGTGTTCGCCGAGGTCATCGGCGTTGGTGCCGTCGATGAGGACGGCGAACCCGAGCTCCATGCCGAGGACGGTCATGCGGCGCCACAGCTCCGACTTGCAGAAATAACACCGGTTGGTGGGGTTGGCGCGGTAGTTGGGATCGTCCAGCTCATGGGTGGTGATCTCCCGCATCGGGAACCCAAAGCGCTGCTGGATGTCGGACGCGACCCGCCATTGGGCCTCGGGATAGGATGCGCTTCGGGCGAGGACGGCGAGGAGACCGTCGCCGAGTACCCCGTGGGCCACTACCGCCAGAAACGCCGAGTCGACGCCGCCCGAGTACCCAAGCATCATGCGCCCCTTCCCGTCTTGCCGGACCAAACCGGCGAGATGGCGCTCGAGCGCCGCGAGTTGGGAGCGCGGAGTCATGGGAGAAACGTAACGAGCAGCCAGTCCAATGGAAGGATGCCACGCGATCGCCCGGTGTCGCCGGTGGCCGGTCGAGTCTAGGTTTCGTTCATGGTCGCGCCCGACAATGTTCTCGTCATCACCAGGTCGGTGAGGATCCCGTTCGGGGAATTGGTCTACCGGGCGTCGCGCTCGGGCGGCCCTGGCGGACAGCACGTCAACCGTTCCGCCACCCGAGTCGAACTCCGCTGGAATGCGCGCACGTCTCCCAGCTTGACCGACCGCCAACGGGAGCGGGTCCTTGCCAGGCTGGCCTCGCGGCTGGATAGCACGGGCACCCTCCGCCTGACCGCCTCATCGAGCCGGAGCCAGAAGCAGAATCGCGAGCGGGTCACCGCGCGGTTCCAGAAGCTCCTGGCCGACGCGTTGCGACCGCCCAAGCGCCGCAAGAAGACCATCGTTCCCGCCCATGTGAGGCGCGCTCGCCGCGAAGAAAAGCGGCGCCGGGCCAAACGAAAGGCCGAGCGCCGCATGTCCTACGACGAGGAGTAACCGCCTAGGGTTGGTCGCCGGCCTCGCTGGTCTTGGCGAAGTCGCCGGCCTTGATGACTGTAAACTTCTCCGGATCGATGTGCCGCTTCATTGCGGCCAGGATGTCCGCCGGGGTCAGGTCGGCAATCTTCTTTTCGAGATCCGCGTCGAACTCGAGCGTCCTCCGAATGAACAAATAGCGGGCCAGGAGCGGTGCAAGTTCCCGGTCCTGCGACCGGCTTACCTGCTGGGACTGGAGCCAGCCCGGCTTGGCCTTGGCCACTTCCTCTTCGGTATACCCCTCCGCCAACACCTTATCGATTTCCTCTCGAAACGCTCCTTCCAGCTTCTCGACGTTTTCCGGGGCGAAGATCGCAAACCCCAACAACGTGCCGTACCGATCGACGGCGCTGGCGAAGAACTGGGAGCCGACCCCGTAGCTCAGCCCCTCCTGCTGGCGGATCCGGGTGGCCAGGCGGGAGCTCAAGAACCCGCCGCCTAACATGTAATTGCCGAGCACCAGGGCGGGATAGTCCGGATGGTCGTCCCGGAGTTGGAGCGCGGCGCCGGCAATGAGCACGGCATTGGCCTTGTCCGGCGTCTCGAGCGTCTGCGCGTCGGGAGCGACGGCGGTGTACTGGGTCGGGACCCGAGTGAACGGCGTGGGACTCTTCCAGTCTCCGAATATGCTGGTGATGATGTCGCCCACGACGATGGGATCGAAGTCGCCGACCACCGCGATCTCGCCGGCGCCCACGCCGTAGAAGTCGCGGTAGAAGGTCTTGGCCTGCGCAACGGTTGCGTCATTCAGGGCCGCGATCCGCTCCTCGAAGTTCATGGTGTAGTTGGGATGGCCTTCTGGGTAGGGATTCACGTGCCGGTTGAACGCGAGGAGTGCCTGGGGAATGGGCTCCGACTTCTGCTCTTCGATCTCGGCCAGGCGGGCTTCCTTGAGCTCGTCGAATTCCTTGGCCGGGAAGGCCGGCTCGCGGAGGACCTCACCCAGGAGCCGGAGCACGGCGGGCAGGTTCTCCCGGATGGTCTCGACCCGGAGATTCGCCGACGTGGCGTCGCCGCTTACGGAGGCCTGGGCCTTGAGCCGGTCGAACTCGTCCTTGAGCGCTTGACGGCTCCGCTTGGTGGTGCCGCGCATCAGCATGCCGCCGGCCAGACTGGCCGCGGTGGACTTGCCCATCACCGCGTCGGCCGAGCCGAACCTGAGCGTGGCGCTCACCACCACCGCATCGCCCCGGGTCTCCTTGGGCAGGAGCGCCACCTTGAACCCGCTGGGCAGGGTGGCGCGCGAGGTACGGGCCTCGATGTTGGCCGGCGACGCGTCGAACGCCTCGCCCACGGCCAGCGAGGTATCGCCGCGGTAGTTGGTCACCAACTCGGTGATGTCCGGCACCGGCGGAATCTCGGCCCGGTCCGGGCCCTTGGTCGGCAGGAACACGCCGAGGGTCCGGTTCGACGGCTTCAGGTACAGAGCGGCCACCCGCCGCACGTCGGCCGGGGTGACCTGCTTGATGCGGTCGCGGTGGATGAACAGCATCCGCCAGTCGCCCATGGAGGCCCACTCGCTCAGCTGGAGCCCGATCCGGTCCGAGGAGTTGAGCGCCAGCTCGATGTTCTTGAGCAAGGTGGTCTTGGCCCGTTCCACTTCTTCGGTGGTCGGGGCCTGGGCGGCGACGCTCTCGATCACGTTGGTGAGGATGGCCGTCGCACTGTCGATCGAGCTTCCGACCCGGACTTCGGCGAACGACAGGAGCACGCCCGGCTCCCGTAACTGGAACGCGAAGGACCCGATGTCGGCGGCCTTCTTCGTTTCGACCAGGGCCTTGTAGAGACGCCCCGACGGTTCACTGCCGAGGAGCTCCGACAGCACGTCGACGGCGGCGAAGTCCTGGTGCGTCCCCGCGGGCATGTGGTAGAGCGCCATCGCCAGTTGTACGTCGCCCACCCGTCTGAGCGTGACCGACCGCTCGCCGTCCTGGGTTGGCTCGGCCGTGTACGTCGGGTAGAGCTGCATCCCGCCGGTGCGGTCGGGCCTCGGGATCTTGCCGAACTTCTCTTCGATCGACGCCAGCGTCGTGGCCGGGTCGAACTTGCCGGCCACGACGAGCATGGCGTTGTCGGGCTGGTAGTACTTCCTATAGAAGGCCTTGAGCCTGTCGATCGGCACGTTCTCGATGTCCGACCGGGCCCCTATGGTGCTCTGGCCGTAGTTATGCCAGAGAAACGCCGTCGAGAAGGTCCGTTCCATCAAGACGTTGAAGGGACTGTTCTCGCCGAATTCGAATTCGTTTCGGACCACGGTCATTTCGGAGGCCAGGTCTTCGGCCTTCACGAAGGAGTTGACCATCCGGTCGGCCTCGAGATCCAGCGCCCACTCGAGGTTCTCGTCGGTGGCCTGGAAGGTCTCGAAGTAGTTGGTCCGGTCGAACCAGGTGGTGCCGTTGGGCCGGGCGCCGTGCTGGGTCAACTCCTCGGCGATGTTGGGGTGATTGGTCGATCCCTTGAACAACAGGTGCTCAAGGAGATGGGCCATGCCGGTCTCGCCGTAGGCCTCATGCCGCGACCCCACGAAATAGGTGATGTTGACCGTGGTGGTTGCCTTGGACTCATCGGGGAACAGGAGCACCCGAAGACCGTTGGGCAGGGTGTACTCGGTGATCCCCTCAACCGTGGCGCCCTGGCGCGCGGCGCCCTGTGCCGCGAGAGGGGACGGGGCCAGGATGGAGACGGCACTCAAGGCGGCGAGAGCGGGAGCAACGACCAAGGAATGGATACGAGACCGCATGGCAGTGAGTCCTTTTGATGGAACACGGGTGAGCTGGGCGTGCGGAGCATAATGACGCCGCGGGCGCCGAGGCAATGCGGCCCTTGGACCCGTACGGGTCCTGGGCGAGCCCGGATTCCGGCATTCTTGACAGATGGTGGAGAAGTGAATATTTACTTTGTATCTCTAGCCGGTGGTACCCCATGGTGCAAGACCCTCCCGATGCCGCCCCGCCCCCGCCCAGGACCACGAGGACCTACAAGTCGCGCGACGAACGCCGCCGGGCCATCGTCGACGCCACCATCGCCATCATCGCCGAGGAGGGCCTGCCCGCCTGGAAGACCGCCAAGCTGGCTCGGCGGGTGGGCGTGTCCGAGCCCACCCTGTTCCGCCACTTCGCCAGCAAAGAGGACATCCTGTCCGAAGCGGTCCGCCGCGAGACCCAAGCGGTGCGCCAGCTGGTCGGCACCTATGAAGGAACCGGAGACGGTTTCCATCGCGCGCTGGGGCTGGTGCTCGCCATCCTTCACTACTTCGTCGAGACCGGCGGCGGGCCCATCGTCATCCTGACGGGCCAGTTGGTCCGGGTCTCACCAGAAATCCGACAAGACATCCTGGGCACGGTCCAGCTGGTCCACAGCCGCCTGACCGATCTCTTCCGCGACGCGTTGGATGAGCGAAGCAGGTCGGCTATTCAGCCGAGCGACCTGGCCGACCTGGCCATTGCCACCATTCAATCCTGCGCCCTTCGTTGGGTGATGTCGGAACGGAGGTTCCCGCTCACGGAACGAGCCGAATCGATGCTGGCTCTCATCCGTCGAGCCGCGGG
>JBFGLJ010000092.1:0-11047 GCA_041576235.1 Gemmatimonadales bacterium
CCACGGCGGCCGGAGGCTTACCGCACGCTCACCGGAATCTCCCGGGGCCGGGCCCGCTCCGCCTTGGGCAGCGTCACCGTGAGCAGCCCCGCGTGGTAGTGGGCCTCAATGCGCTCCGGGTCGACGGTGCTTGGGAGCGAAAAGACCCGTTCGAAGGATCCGTACACCCGCTCATACCGATGGACTCGGTCGGTCTTCTCTTCGGCGACCTGCTTCTTCTCTCCGCGAATCATCAAGGTGTTGTTCTCAAGCGAGAGCTTGACATCCTCGGGGTTCACGCCGGGGATCTCCGCGATGATCTTGAGGTTGTCGCTATCCTCGAACACGTCGCACATCGGGACCCACGAGGACGTGATGGTGCCCTCATCGGACTGCTGCGCCAGCCACGGCGAGAACGCATCGTCGAACAGGCGATTCATGCGGTTGAGGAACAGGGTATCCGGTCGCCGCGCAATCGTTAGAGTCATTGCCTGCGCCCTCCAATTGGACGGTTGTGGTTCTGAAAGCGGCTCAGCTGGGCCCTCCAGCCGGCCTCGCCTTGCCCTGAACGCAGCCCGTGTGCCACTCGAAACGATTGAAAATGAGCCACAATGGCAGACTCGCGTCACCCGCAGGCGGTCGCAATGATCGGTATCTGCCAGATTGGCGCGCAGGGTCGTAGCTAGCTGGGGGGCGAGGGGCCGGAGGCGGGGCCGATCAGTGGGCAGGAGGGGTGGCGGTGACCGGGAGGCCCGCCTCCCGCCAGGTGGCGATCCCGCCGGTCAAGTTCACGACCGCCCGGTGCCCGCGGGCCCGGAGCAGGCTCGCCCCAATGGTGGAGCGGCCGCCGGTCTCGCACTGCAGCACGATGGGCCGGTCCGTGGGCAGCTCGTCGGCGCGGTCGGCGAGGTAGCCGAGGGGAATGTTCTCGGCCTGGGGGATGTGCCCCGCGTTCCACTCCGCCTCGCCGCGGACATCCACGACGTGGACGGTGCCGGCCTCCAGTTCCTGCCCAAGCCGACGGGCGTCGACCTGCTCGATCCGCTCGAGTGCGACCCCGTTGGCCTCAGCCGCGACCAGGGCAGAAGAGCCGGCATATCCAGCCACATTCTCGAGTCCGATCATGGCGAGGTCCCGGACCGCCTCGTCGAGCGCATGCGCGTCGCGGTCGGGGACGATGAGGTAGAACTCGCGATCGTACGGGATGAGCCACCCCGCCCAGGTGGTGAACGACCGGGTCAGCGGGATGTTGACGGTCCCCGGATGATGGCCCTCGCTGAATTCCTGCTTGCTGCGCCCGTCGATGACGAGCGCGCCCGAGCGAATGAGGTCGATGATCCGGGCATCATCGATCCGGGGAGGCCGCGTGAACCCGCCGAGTGGGGGTGGGCCCGCCCGGTTGAGGGTTTTCATTTGAGCGAAGTACTTGGGCGGCTCGGGTTGGTCGGCGAGGACAGCGGCGACGAATGCGTCCTCCTCTCCTATGTCAAACGCCCAGTTGAAGAGCCGCTCGTATCCGACGGTCGACTGCGGTACGGCGCTCATGCTTTTGCCGCACGCCGAGCCGGCACCGTGCCCCGGCCAGATCTGCAAGTGATCGGGAAGGGACTTGAACGCCTGCAAACTCCGGAACAGGTCCCGGGCGGCTCCTTCGCTTGCGCCCGCCACCTGCGCCGCCTTCTCGAGGAGGTCCGGCCTGCCTACATCGCCCACGAACACGAAGTCGCCGGTCACCACGCCCATAGGGGCGGTGGCGCCGGCGGTATCGGTCACGAGCAGCGCAATGTGCTCCGGCGTGTGTCCGGGTGTGTGGACGACCTCGAGGCGCACATTCCCGATTGAGAATGTGTCGCCGTGGCCCACGAGGGTGGCCCCGTCCCCTTGGGCGAACTGGTACTGCCAATCGGGGCCGCCCTCCGCCGAGAGGAAGAGCCGGGCACCCAGGCGATGCGCCAGCTCCCGCGCGCCTGAGACAAAGTCGGCATGAATGTGAGTTTCGGTGACAGCGCTGATGCGGAGGCCTTCGGCTTCAGCGGCACGGAGATACTGATCGACGTCTCGGTTGGGATCGATAATGAGCCCCTCATCCGCGGCAGCGCACCCAATGAGATAACTCGCCTGGGCCAATTTCTCATCATAGAAACGCTGGAGAATCATTCTGAACCTCCGAACCGGGACCATCTCGAGCTTGTCCTGCTCCACACAAGATGGCGAATATAGAGGACAGGAGCGACCGCCGCCCCAAAAGGAAGCAATGTGGATCGGGACTCACCAAAAGACGCGGTCCGCCTCGACCGGTGGCTCTGGGCCGCGCGTTTCTTCAAGACCCGGGCGCTTGCCGCTCAGGCAATTGCCGGTGGCCGAGTCCAGGTCGACGGGGAGCGGGTCAAGCGGGCCAAGCTCATCCGAGTCGGTGACCACATCCGCCTCCGGCAGGGCCCCTATGAGTACCACCTCGTGGTGCGGGAACTCGCCGAGCGCCGGGCCTCAGCACGCGTGGCCGCAACGTGGTATGAGGAGTCCGCGGAAAGCCGGGAGGCACGAGCGATTCTCGCCCTCCGCCTCAAGAGCTCTCAACCACCGCGAGTCACCGGGAAGGGGCGTCCCACCAAAAGGGAGCGCCGGATCTTGGAGCGCTTCAAACGTCGCCACGATGATTAGCCTGGCGCGCGGCCGATGAGCGGGATTCTCGGTGTCTTCGGGACGTCCAGCCGTGACGTCCTCCCCGCCGAAGCGGGCCGCCCCATGCTCGATCCTCTCCGGCTTCGAGGCCAAGACCGCGAGCAAGTCCATCGCGAACCCTCCGCCCTGGTCGCCGCGGTCAGGAGCGAGTGGGAGCGAGTTCCCTGGCTCGCGGGCCCGACTCTGATCACCCGACACGAGGCGTCCGGCGTGGTGGTGGCCGCGGACGCCGCCATCTATTACCGAGACGACCTGGTGCGGGCCATTGAAGCCGCCGGGGTCGACGTGCGGGACCGAGAGCCGGCGGCGCTGATCGCGGCGGCGTACGTGGCATGGGGCGAGGCCTGTGCGCGCGCTCAACTGCGAATCGAACGCGGCTTCGGGTTCCGCCGCGGCATGCGGTTCCACGGGCGGTGGCGGCACGCGCACCAGCTGAGCAGGGCTACCCGGCCCCGGTTGAGGTTCGCTCGGGTGCCGAGCACCGAAGACCGACAAAACCCGCCCCCCAACGACGGCCCTTGGGGGCGGGTCTTGCTTTGCCCTCCCCCGGCGCCCCCGGCGCCCCTCCCCCCCACAGCCGCGACGGACCTGGCGTCGCCAACCTGCCCATGATGGGAGGCCACGCCCGTCCCACCCCCCTCCCTGGCGCAGGCCCGGCGACGTTCGTGGACATCCACAACCTCACCAAGTCCTATCCTGAGCAGCGGACGTGGCGGGAGATTCTGCGCCATCCGTTTCGGGAGCAGTGGATTCCTGCGCTGCGCCAGGTATCGCTCGACATTGTGCGCGGAGAATTCTTCGGTCTCCTGGGCCCGAACGGGGCGGGCAAGACCACCTTGTTCAAGGTCTTGTCGACGCTCGTAACGCCCGACTCGGGATCGGTCCGGGTCGGTGGGATGGACATCGTCCGAGATGGCGCCAGACTCCGTCGGATCGTCTCCCCGGTCATCGCGGACGAGCGCAGCCTCCTCTGGCGGCTATCGGCACGCGAGAACCTGAATCTCTATGCGGCCTTGCATGGCTACGGGGGGTCGGCTCGCACCCGCCGGGTCGCTCAGCTCCTGGACTTGGTTGGCCTCGACGAAGCACGTGAGAAGATGGTCGGTCAATTCTCCTCCGGGATGAAGCAGCGGTTGCTTATCGCCCGCGCGCTCCTCCCCGGACCTCAGCTGCTCTTGTTGGATGAGCCTACCCGGAGTCTCGACCCGGTCACGGCCGAACGATTCCGGCTCTTTCTGCGCCAGGACATCGCCGACACCGAGGGGTGCACCGTTCTCCTGGCGACGCACAACGCGGAGGAAGCCCTCGAGTTATGCACCCGCGTCGCGGTGCTCGACCGGGGTCGGGTTCGCGCCGTCGGGACGCCCAACGCCCTGGCCCTGCACGTGGCGCAGGAGCGGTTTCACCTCCATACCAGTACGCCAGGAGCCCAGGCCTTCGAAGACCTGGTGGAGCGGGGCCTGGCACGCAGTGTCCGGCGTTTGTCCGGTGCGGGAGTGGACGGGGCGTGGCCCGTTCTCGAGATCGAGATTCCCGGTGGCGATCGGCGCTGCGCGGAGGTCCTCACGTTTCTGAATCAGCAGGGAGTAGTGGTAGCGCGGCTGGAGCGCTTCAGGCCGTCGTTGGCGCAGGTCATCGAGCATGTGGTGACCCATGGCCCACCTCCAACCGCCGCTCCCCTCCCCCCGCTTCGCGAGCGTGACCCGTGAGGGCCATTCTCGCGTTCTTCCGCGCCAACTGGCTCACTGCCGCAAGCTACCGGCTCGATCTCATTATTTCGCTTGGGTCCCTCGCGGTGGCAGCCATCCCACTCTATTTCGTGGCGGGGGCCCTGCAGCCGCTCATGGCGGAATCGATCGAGACCGAGGGCGGTCAATACTTCGGCTTCGTGCTCGTGGGCCTCGTCACCTACAGCTACCTCGGTGTCGCGGTCAACAGCATCGCCAACGGCTTGGCGCGGAGCATCGGGTCGGGCACGATCGAGGCGTTTCTGGTCGCCCCCGCACCCCTCAGAACGATTCTCGCCGGCTTCGCCTCGTACGAACTCGTCTGGACGACCCTCCGCAGCGTCGTGTTCGTGGGGGTCGGGGTATTCCTGGGGGCGCGATTCGCTCCGGCGGGATTGCCCAGCGCCCTCGTCATCCTGGCCTTGACCCTCCTGGCCTACGTGCCGCTCGGTCTCATGGCGGCTGCCATGGTCATGGCCTTCCGGACCACCGGCCCCTTCCCCAAGATCGTGTTTGCCGCCTCGGCGCTCTTGGGCGGCGTGTACTACCCCACCACGGTCATCCCCTCGTGGATCGAGAGCGTGTCGTCGGTGGTGCCGCTGACCTATGGGCTGCGTGCGATCCGCCGGACCTTGCTCGATGGATGGTCGCTCGGCGCCGTTGGGCATGACGTTCTGGTTTTGGTCGTGATGGGGGCGCTTCTCTTTGCGCTGGCCATTCCCGTCTTTCTGGCGGCCCTCCACTATGCGCGCCGACGGGGGACCCTGGCGCACCCGTGATCGGATCGTGGCCGTTGGTTAGCGAGGCACGTACAACTCCCCACCCCGCTGCCGAAACTCCTTCGTCTTCTCCTCCATGCCCAGGGCTGCCGCCACCTCGACCCGTACACTGTGCTCGGCGGCGAACTTGCGGACGTCCTCGGTGATTTTCATCGAGCAGAACTTGGGCCCGCACATCGAACAGAAGTGCGCCAGTTTTGCCCCCTCCGCCGGCAGGGTCTCGTCGTGGAAGGCGCGGGCGGTCACGGGATCGAGCGACAGATTGAACTGGTCCTCCCAACGGAATTCGAACCGGGCCTTGGAGAGGGCATCGTCCCATTCGCGCGCACGCGGATGGCCCTTGGCGAGGTCAGCGGCGTGCGCGGCGATCTTGTAGGCGATGACCCCGGCCTTCACATCGTCCCGATTCGGGAGCCCGAGGTGTTCCTTGGGGGTCACATAGCACAACATGGCCGTCCCGTACCAGCCGATCATGGCGGCCCCGATGGCGCTGGTGATGTGGTCGTATCCCGGCGCGATGTCGGTCGTGAGCGGCCCCAGGGTATAAAACGGGGCTTCCTCGCACCAGGCCAGCTGCTTGTCCATGTTCTCTTTGATCATGTGCATGGGGATATGCCCGGGTCCCTCGTTCATGACCTGCACGTCGTACTCCCAGGCGATCCGCGTGAGTTCCCCCTGGGTCTCGAGCTCGGCGAATTGGGCCTCGTCGTTGGCGTCGGCGATGCTCCCCGGGCGCAAGCCGTCGCCCAGGGAAAAGCTGACATCGTACGCCGCCATGATCTCGCAGATGTCGCGGAAGCGGGTGTAGAGAAAGTTTTCCTGATGATGGGCCAGGCACCATTTGGCCAGGATGGAACCGCCTCGAGAGACGATCCCGGTCACCCGGTCCGCGGTGAGCGGGATGTAGCGCAGCAACACCCCCGCGTGGACGGTGAAGTAGTCCACCCCCTGCTCGGCTTGTTCGACGAGCGTGTCGCGGTAGATCTCCCAACTCAGCTCCTCGGGGACGCCGCCGACCTTCTCGAGCGCTTGGTAGATGGGGACCGTGCCGATCGGCACCGCCGAATTTCGAATGATCCATTGCCGGGTCTCATGGATCTGTTTGCCGGTGGAGAGATCCATGACCGTGTCCGCCCCCCATAGCGTCGCCCAGCGGAGCTTGTCCACCTCCTCGTCGATGGACGAGGTGATGGCCGAGTTCCCAATGTTGGCGTTGATCTTCACCAGGAAGTTTCGGCCGATGATCATCGGCTCGAGCTCCGGGTGATTGATGTTCGCCGGGATGATGGCGCGACCCCGTGCGACTTCGGCCCGAACGAACTCGGGGTCCAGGCCCTCGCGCACCGCAATGAATTCCATTTCCTGGGTGATCTCACCCCGGCGGGCAAAGTGGAGCTGCGTCACGGGGCCCCCTCCCCGCAGGGCCGGCCGCCCTAAGCGCTCCGGGACGGTGGGTGCGGTGGCCGGCGGGCTGGACACCGCCGCCACGTCGCGGGCGAGAATCCACGCCTCGCGAAGGGGAGGAAGGCCGCGCCGCGGGTCATGGTGGTCGGGGCCAGAGGTGTCGTACACCCGAAGCGGCGGGTCACCACCGGAGAGCGCGATTTCCCGCATCGGCACCCGGATCCCGTTCGGGGCTGGGACATGGACCTTCTGCGAATTGGGAAAGGCCTCTTCGAACGCGCTTCGTGGCTGAGCCGTTGTCGCCATCCTTCATCTCCCGGCGCCTTGCGCCTCGGATGCATGCCCCAAAAACAGATGCCACCGTCAGGGAGGCGGTGGCATGCGTGTGATCGTCTCCGCGCTCCCTTCGCCGGTATCAACCGGAGCAGGTTCCAAGGGTTCGCTCTCAATCTCGGTCCAGCCGAGATGCCCCTGGCGGTCCTTGAATGCTATGGTCCGGGAGGCCGCCGGTCAATCGTGGGGGCTCAGAAGTCCTTGCGCCGGAAGCGACGGGCCCCAAGTCCGAGCGGAATGGCGGCCCAGAGTACCAGGGAGACGAGTGCGATTCCTATGCCCCACGCATTGCCGAAGAAGCGCTGGAAGGCGGCGCCCGTGTATCCCATCAGCGCGGCGACATCGATGCTCAGCAAGAGGACGACGCGGGCGAGGTCGATCGGGTTGAGGAGGGTCAAGAGGAGCAGCGGAGTCTCGATGGGATAGTCCCGGAATGCCGCGATGACGGCCAGCAGGGCGCCGTCATAGAGGACGGCGACGACCAACCAGAGCACGATCGCGGCCCCGAGTCCCTTGGCCCGATCGTCGAAGAGGAGAACGATCAAGACGGCCAGCGCGGTGAAGATGCCGACGAGCAACACGCCGACGACGAGCAGCGCCACGACAGCCGTTCCGCCGCCGGCCCCGCCGTGCCAGAGGAAGGGAAGCCCAATTCCCGCTGCGATCGCCATCGCCATGGGCAGGGCCAGCCCGGCGAGCACCCCGGCGAACAGGGAGCCCCGGTCCACCGGCTGGGCCAACAGCAGCTCCATGAACTCCCGGGCGCCGTAGAGATACATCGTGCCAAAGACCAAACTGAGCAGCGGCACGAGGTAGAGCACCACATTCATGAGGCTCACCACCGCCCGGGTCCCGCCACCGCCCAGCCAGAGGAGTCCTTCCGTGAGCACCAGGAGACACAGGGCGAAGAGGAGCACGGCCCGTCCCCGCAGCACATTGCGCACCTCGTATTTGAAGACCTTCGACCGAGTACTCATGGCTTGAGTCTCGTCATCAGGCTGGCAATGGCCCGCTCCAGGCTGGCCTTGCCGGTCAGCTCCCACAGGGCCTGGCGCGTCCCGTCGAAGTGGATGCTCCCATCGAGGAGGAACACCACGACATCCGCGAGTTCCTCGACCTCACTCAGGACGTGCGAGGTCAAGACAATGGACGTGCCTTCCTCGCGGGCCTCTCGGATCTTGTCCTTGAAGATGCCGCTCGAGATGGGATCGAGCCCGGCGGTAGGTTCGTCGAGGACCAGGAGGGAGGGCCGAAACAACAACGCGATGACCGCGTTGAGTTTTTGCCGAGTACCGCCCGAGAGCACGCGGACCGGTCGGTCGAGGTCATCGGCGATATCGAAACGGCGGATCAGGTAGTCATCGGTTGTCAAGGGCCGTCCCCGCACATCGCGCACCATCTCCAGCACTTCCCGGCCCGTCAGGTTGTCGGGAAACCGTGCCGCCTGCGGCATGTAGCCGATATGATGGCGGTATGTCGCGTCGCCATCGAGACCCGTCCCGTTGACGGTGATGGCCCCGGCATCTGGCCGGACGAGACCGAGAATCAGTTTGATGAGCGTGGATTTGCCGGCGGCATTGGGGCCAAGGATCGCCGTGACGCGCCCGGCCGGGATCGAGAGATCGACCCGATCGAGAATGGTCCGGCTGCCGTACCGTTTGGTGACCCCCGCGAGTTCGACCACGGCACGTGGCAGGGGGAGTGGACGCCGGGTTCCCGTGGCCGCGGGCGCGACGGTGCACGGATCGGGCTGGCTCATTCGTTCACCTCCCGCATGCGCGGGCGTTCGTCGACCAGCACCGCCGGGGTCAGCACCGGCAGGACTCGCTCGGCGGCATCCAGCATGTCGACGAAGAAACTGCGCAGCAGGATCAACGCCGGCTCGTGCCGCTCGACCAGATAGGCGAACAACCGCACCGGGCGAAACGGCACGTCGCCGTAGCCGTCGCGATCCAGGTCGTACCCCGTGTACCGGTCCCAGACATTCTCTCGAAAGGTACTCGAGTGACGTGTGGCGTTGGTCGCCACGTCGAATGCATTGCCGACGAACCGGTTCTGCTCGAACACATTGTGGTCCGAGCTTCCGAACACCTTGACCGCCCATCCGTTCTTCGTGAACTCATTGCCGCGCACGTGCAGGCGATTCGACCCCTCGGCGTACAACCCCACCGTGTTCGTGAGAAACCGGTTCCCCTCGATGCGGCTGTCGGTGATCTCCTTGAGCAGCAGGCCAAAGGCCGCCGATCCCCAATTGTCGACGAACCGGTTTCCCACCATCGTGACATTGTCGGTATACATGACGGCGACGCCGGCTCCGTTCGCCTGGAAGAGGTTGTCGCGGTACTCACAGTCATCCGAGAACATGAAATGCAACCCGTACCGCCGGTTGTCGCGGCTCTCGTTCGACGCGATGGTGGCCCGCTGGACAAACTCCATGTAGATGCCGTCGCGATGTCCGCTGAGTTGGTTGCCTTCGATGTCCAGGTCGGTGGAGTTGTACAGGTGGAGAGCGTTGCCCGTCCCGGATTCACTCCCGCGGACACCCCGGACTTCGTTCCCAGCGATCCGGCAACCCGACACACGGGCAAGATAGATCCCGAAAAAGGTGTCCAGGACGCGGTTGTCCAGGATGGCGCACCCCCGCACTCGTTCGACCCGGATGCCGGCTCGGTCCTCGAGGTAACTCGTCCCCACGTTCTGGATGGTGAGCCCGCGCACGATCACGCTATCCGCCAGGATCCGAAGCACCTCGTGCGTGCCGCCGCCGTCGAACACCGGGGCATTCACGCCGACGATCTCGACGGGGATGCGGATCTCGATGGTCGGCTCCCGATAGGTCCCAGCCTTCACCTCGATGCGATCACCATGGCGGGCGAGGGCGAGCGCCGCGCTCAGCGTCGGCACGTTCCCGCCTGGCTCGACGACGATCACTTGGGCGGCGAGCACCCCCACCCCAAACACGAGACCGGCACATCCGGCCGAGAGCACCCGCATCATGGAGGCGTCTCCCTCCCCACCGCGCCCCGTCGGCCCTCTGTCAGGCTATCGGCCGCAGCGACAATGTCCGTCCACCGGAGCACCGCAGCGCCGGGGTCCGCACCCAATTGCGCCCTCAGGGTCTCGGCCTCGGCCGCGGTCGGTGCCGCGGCAACCCCCGTCCCCATCGGAGAGGTCAGGACCTCGCTCCGGACGTAGCGGGCCGCGCTCGCATCGAGCAGGCTCTCCGGCTCGAGGAAGCGGTTCACCCAGATCGAGTGGACGGCAGAGGCTGGGAGCCGGCCTTCGATGACAAACGCGGCCAGTCCGCCGATGTCATCGAAGACATAGGTGCGGCCCTTCGTGGTCACCAGATACGCGGCGAAGCGGGGATCGGTGATGGTCATCCGGCAGTACGCGCAGACGTCCTGGCCGTAGCGGATGGCCCGAGGCTCGGGCGCCCCGCACGCCGAGAGGCCGGCGAGGGGAGTGACAACCAGGAGCAGTCGACCGAGCCCCGCCGGCATCATCTAACAGATGACGGGGCGAGCCGGGCACGCCTGGACTCCCGGAGTGCCAGTGCCAACCCGATGACGCTCGAGGCGACCAGGAGCCATCCCCCAGCGGCGGGCCAAGACGTTGCCCGGAAGTTCAACAATCTCTTGGCCCCAATGAGCGGCGGTTGATAGCTCATCCCGGGGACCTTGATGGCGGCTGTCGGGTCGAGGTTGTGGCCGTAGTTGTAGCCCCAGATGTAGAAATCGACCAGCCCGGCGACGGCGACGAGGGCAAACACACCGATCCACACATAGAGCCAGCGGCGGCGGCCGGTGGCAGCGACCACCAGGCCGCTCAGCAGCAGCGCCCCCGCGATGTATGGCATGAACCTGAGCTCGGGAATCGCGTCCGGCTCGATCCTGGCCATCCCGATGTAGTGATTGAGGCCGTTGATCAGCGAGAGATCATGGGGTTTCTGCCCGGTGATGCGATCGGCCCAGATGTACATCCCCAACCCCTCAGGGTATTGCGGGGCCTCGAGGCTGATGTGCCACAGCGGCAGCACGTAGACCGCCGCGATGAGGAGGGCCGCGAAGGCAAGCAGGAACCGGGAAGACCGCGTCATCATGGGGTGAGCCAGCGGACGAGGCGTGGGGGGGGGGGGGGGGG